>NZ_JAFCTN010000030.1:0-79909 GCF_049896045.1 Pseudomonas sp. PWP3-1b2 | reverse complement strand
GTGGGAGCCGGGCTTGCCCGCGATGGCGGTGGACCAGTGATCCATAAGGTGACTGGCACGCCCTCATCGCGGGCAAGCCCGCTCCCACATTTGGACTGCAGAGTGTCAGATAGATATTTCACGCAAAAAAAAAACGCCCCGATCAAGTCGGGGCGTTTTGGCTACCAGCTGATCAATGCGTCAATCAGTGCTGGTGACCGCCTTCACCGTGGACGTGGCCGTGAGCCACTTCTTCTTGCGAGGCATCGCGGATATCAACGATCTTCACCTGGAAGTTCAGGCGCTGACCCGCCAGCGGGTGGTTACCGTCGACAGTCACGTCGTCGCCGTCCAGATCGCGGATGGTGACGATCTGCATTTGGCCGTCCGGCGCGGAAGCGTGGAACTGCATGCCCACTTCCAGCTCGTCAACGCCTTCGAACATGCTGCGGCTCAACGTGCTGACCAGCTCAGCGGAGTATTCGCCGTAAGCGTCTTCAGGTTCTACAGCAACAGTCAGTTCATCACCGACGCTTTTGCCTTCCAGAGCCTTCTCCAGGCCCGAGATAATGTTACCTGCGCCTTGCAGGTAGACCAGCGGCGCGCCGCCGGCGGAGCTGTCGATGACCTCACCAGCGTCGTTGGTCAGGGTATAGTCGATGGAGACAGCCTTGTTAGCGGCGATCGTCATGGGGCGAGACCTTTTGCATAAGAATGAAGAACGGACAAGTCTAAACAAGGATTTGCCCGAAAGCGAACACAACCCGGACAGACGGAGCCGATCAACGGCATCCTTCATCGTCAGCTTCCACCTGGATGAGGATCAGCACTGGGTTGCCGAGCTGTCCTGCGGCCACACCCAGCACCTGCGCCACCAGCCGCCCTGGCAGTCCCGCGCCTGGGTGCTCGATGCGGCGCAACGTCTTGAAAAAATAGGCCAACCCTTTGCTTGCGGCTGGTGTGCGCAAGCCCGCGAATAACGATAACCTTGGCACCTGATTCGCGGTAGGCGCTCAGCCATAGAGCGCCACCCAAGCCATGCACCTCCAGAGAATTCGCATGCAAACTTTTTTTATCGCGCCCACCGATTTTGGTGTGGGTCTGACCTCCATCAGCCTTGGGCTGGTGCGTACCCTTGAGCGAGCCGGGCTGAAAGTCGGCTTCTTCAAACCGATTGCCCAGCCGCACCCTGGCGACACCGGCCCCGAGCGCTCTACCGAACTGGTCGCGCGCACCCACGGTCTGAAACCGCCACAACCCTTGGGCCTGGCCCACGTGGAGCGCATGCTCGGCGACGGCCAGCTGGACGAACTGCTCGAAGAAATCATCACGCTGTACCAGCAGGCCGCCGTGGGCAAAGACGTGCTGATTGTCGAAGGCATGGTGCCAACGCGCAGCGCCAGCTACGCGGCGCGGGTCAACCTGCACTTGGCCAAGAGCCTGGATGCGGAAGTGATTCTGGTGTCGGCGCCGGAAAACGAAGTACTCACCGAGCTATCAGGCCGCGTGGAATTGCAGGCGCAACTGTTCGGCGGCCCGAAAGACCCGAAAGTGCTCGGCGTGATCCTCAATAAGGTGCGCACCGACGAAAGCATGGAGGCGTTCTCGGCGCGCCTCAAAGAGCATTCGCCGTTGTTGCGCAGCGGCGATTTCCGCCTGCTCGGCTGCATTCCCTATCAACCTGAGCTCAACGCGCCGCGCACCCGTGACGTTGCCGACCTGATGGGCGCGCAAATCCTCAACGCCGGTGATTACGAAACCCGGCGCATGACCAAAATCATCATCTGCGCGCGCACCATGCGCAACACCGTGGAGCTGCTCAAGCCCGGCGTACTGGTGGTAACCCCGGGCGACCGCGACGACATCATCCTCGCCGTCAGCCTGGCCGCCATCAACGGTGTGCCACTGGCCGGCTTGCTGCTGACCAGCGACACCCTGCCCGACCCGCGCATCATGGATTTGTGCCGGGGCGCGTTCCAGGCCGGGCTGCCGGTGCTGTCGGTGAGCACCGGCTCCTACGACACGGCCAACCAGCTCAACAGCCTGAACAAGGAAATCCCGATTGATGACCGCGAGCGCGCGGAGATCATCACTGACTTCGTCGCCAGCCACCTCGATGCACGCTGGCTGCACCAACGCTGCGGCACGCCACGGGAGATGCGCCTGTCGCCGGCCGTGTTCCGCTACCAACTGATCCAGCGTGCCCAGGCCGCCAACAAGCGCATCGTGTTGCCCGAAGGCAGCGAGCCGCTGACGGTGCAAGCCGCCGCTATCTGTCAGGCGCGAGGCATTGCTCGTTGCGTGCTGCTGGCCAAGCCGGCGGACGTGGAAGCAGTCGCCCGCGCCCACGGTATCGAGTTGCCCGAGGGCCTGGAGATTCTCGACCCGGACCTGATTCGCCAACGCTACGTCGAACCGATGGTCGCCCTGCGCAAGAGCAAAAGCCTCAACGCGCCGATGGCCGAGCAACAACTGGAAGACACCGTGGTGATCGCCACCATGATGCTCGCGCTGGATGAAGTGGACGGCCTGGTCTCCGGCGTCATTCACTCCACCGCCAACACCATCCGCCCTGCCCTGCAGCTGATTAAAACGGCACCGGGCTGCACGCTGGTGTCATCGGTGTTCTTTATGCTGTTCCCGGAGCAGGTGCTGGTGTACGGCGACTGCGTGATGAACCCGCACCCAAGCGCCGCCGAGCTGGCGGAAATCGCCCTGCAAAGTGCCGACTCGGCCGCTGCATTCGGCATTACCCCGCGCGTGGCGATGATCAGCTATTCCAGCGGTGATTCGGCCAGCGGCGAGGAAGTGGAGAAAGTCCGCGAAGCCACCCTGCTCGCCCACGAGCAGCAAAGTTCGCTGCTGATCGACGGCCCCTTGCAGTACGACGCTGCGGCCAACGAAACCGTGGCCCGGCAATTGGCGCCCAACAGCCAGGTGGCCGGTAAAGCCACGGTGTTTGTGTTCCCGGACCTGAACACGGGCAACACCACCCACAAAGCCGTGCAACGCAGCGCCGATTGCGTAAGCCTGGGCCCGATGCTCCAGGGCCTGCGCAAGCCGGTCAACGACCTGCCCCGTGGAGCTCAGGTAGACGACATTGTGTACACCATCGCGCTGACTGCGATTCAAGCCGCCAACCGACCTATGGATATCTAAATGCTGGATTTTCTACCTGCCGCCGTGCGCGGGGTGATCGCGTCCCTGTTGTTGGCGCTGAACACGATATTGCTGTGCTCGTTTTTGTTTATCGTCGCGCTGTTCAAGGCGCTGCCATTCGCCAAGCGTTTCAGCGAATGGCTGATGAACCACACCCACGAAGCCTGGGTGACCAACAACAAGGGCTGGATGAACCTGGTGCGGCGCACACGCTGGCACCTGACGGGGCTTGAGGGCCTGGACTATGAACACTCGTACCTGGTGACCAGCAACCACCAGAGCTGGGTGGACATCATGGTGTTGCAATACGTGCTTAACCGGCGTATTCGCCCGTTGAAGTTCTTTCTCAAGCAAGAACTGATCTGGGTGCCGGTGATTGGTCTGGCGTGGTGGGCGTTGGGCTTTCCGTTCATGAAGCGCTACACCAAGGCCTATCTGGAAAAACACCCCGAGAAGAAAGGCAAAGACCTGGAAACCACGCGCAAGACCTGTGCGAAGTTTCGCGACAACCCGGTAGGAATTTTCAACTTTGCCGAAGGCACACGGTTTACGCCGGGTAAGCACGCGCAGCAGAAATCGCCGTTTCGCTACCTGCTCAAGCCCAAGGCGGGCGGCATTGCGTTTGTGCTGGATGCCATGGGTGAGCAGCTGAAGTCATTGGTCAATGTGACTATCCACTACCCTGCCGGGCGCCCGGGGTATTGGGATTTGCTGTGCGGGAATGTGAAGGATGTGGTGGTGCAGTTTGAAGAGGTGCAGATTCCGGCTGAGTTTATTGGCAAGAATTATGAGCAGGACGGGGAGTATCGGTTGGCGTTCCAGGGCTGGATTAACAAGCTGTGGGAAGATAAGGATGCCCTCTTGGACAAGCTGCACAGCGATTACCCAGGCAAAAGATGATCAAAATGTGGGAGCGGGCTTGCCTGCGATAGCGGTGGGTCAGTTACACCTATATCAACTGACAGTCAGCTATCGCAGGCAAGCCAGCTCCCACATTTGACCGAGTTGTTTTCAAGACACCATAAAAAGCCCGCCACCGAGTGCTCGGTGGCGGGCTTTTTTGTGGCGGCGAGGTTTAGATCGCGCCGCGCTGACGCAACAGCTCCAGCACTTGCTTGACGCTGTCTTCCAGCGACAGCGCCTGGGTGTCGAGCACCAGGTCGGCATTCAACGGCACGTCGTACGGGAAGGACTCGCCAGGGATGTTATCCCCACCGGCCGCGTACAGACCTTGCGGGTCACGCTCGGCGCACACCAGCGGCGACGCTTGCACATACACGGTCAGCAGGCGGTCGGCGCCGATCAAGGCCTTGGCCTGTTCACGCCCTTCGGCATCCGGCGCAACAAACGCGGCCAAGGTCAGCAAGCCGGCTTCGTTGAACTGACGTGCAACGTGAGCGGCACGGCGCCAGTTCTCGGTACGCCCGGCACGGTCCTGCGGCAAGCCCTTGTTCAGGTCGTGACGCAGGTTCTGGCCATCCAGTACAAACACCGCGCGGCCCATGTCGAACAGCTTGCGCTCAACCGCGTAGGCCAGGGTGCTTTTGCCCGCGCCCGACAAACCGCTGAACAACACGGTGGCCGGCTGCTGGCCGAAGCGCAGGGCGCGCTCTTCGGTGGCTACATGCGCGAGGCTGCCGTGTTGCGCAGAACCGCCATGGTTAACCGGCGGCGCGATGATCATGCCCGCAGCCACGGTGCCGTTGGTCAAACGGTCGATAACAATAAACGCACCGGTGGTGCGGTTGCTGTCGTAACCGTCCAGCGCGATAGCGGCATCGAGGCTGACCTTGACGCGGCCAATCTCGTTCAATTGCAGCGAACTCGCCGGGCCTTCCGCCAGGGTGTTCACATCCACACGGTGCACGATGCTGGTGATGGAACCCGGCACGTAGCTGGTGGCGCGCTTGATGTCGTATTTCTTGCCCGGCAGCATCGGCTCTTCGGCCATCCACACCAGCATGGCGTCGAAGGCGTCAGTCACTTGCGGCACGTTGTCGGCGTGTACCAGCAGGTCGCCACGGGAGATATCGATCTCGTCTTCCATGGTCAGGGTCACGGCCTGGCCTGGGCCAGCGTGTTCCAGTTCACCTTCGAAGGTGACGATGGATTTGACGCGGCTGCTCTTGCCCGACGGCAACACCACCACTTCGTCGCCCTTGTGCACGATGCCGCTGGCCAGCGTACCGGCGAAACCACGGAAGTTCAGGTTCGGACGGTTGACGTACTGCACCGGGAAACGCAGGTCGGTGTAGTTGCGGTCGTTGGCGATCTCGACGGTTTCGAGAATTTCCATCAGCGACTGCCCGGTGTACCAGGGCGAGCGCTCGCTCTTGTTCACCACGTTGTCGCCCTTGAGCGCCGACATCGGCACGAAGGCCATGGTGCTCGGCTTGAACGCGATGCCGTCGGCGAACTTCAGGTAATCGGCCTTGATCTGCTCGAATACGCTTTGATCGAAACCGTTGATGTCCATCTTGTTGACGGCCACCACAATGTGTTTGATGCCCAGCAACGAGGCGATAAAGCTGTGGCGACGGGTCTGGGTCTGCACGCCGTAGCGAGCGTCGATCAGGATAATCGCCAGGTCACAGGTGGACGCACCGGTGGCCATGTTGCGGGTGTACTGCTCATGGCCGGGGGTGTCGGCGATGATGAATTTGCGCTTGGCGGTGGAGAAGTAGCGGTAGGCAACATCAATGGTGATGCCCTGCTCACGCTCGGCCTGCAGGCCGTCGACCAGCAACGCCAGGTCGATGTCATCGCCGGTGGTGCCGGATTTTTTCGAATCGCGGGTAATGGCTTCCAGGTGATCTTCGTAGATCATCTTGGAGTCGTGCAGCAGGCGCCCGATGAGGGTGCTCTTGCCGTCGTCGACGTTGCCGCAGGTCAAGAAGCGCAACATTTCCTTGCGCTCGTGCTGGCCCAGGTAGGCGAGGATGTCCTCGCTGATCAAATTAGATACGTGCGACATGACAACCCCTTAGAAATAGCCTTGACGTTTTTTATCTTCCATCGAGCCTGCACCATCGTGGTCGATGACACGGCCCTGGCGCTCGGAAGTTCGCGTCAGGAGCATTTCCTGAATGATGTCCGTCAGCGTCTCGGCTTCGGACTCCACCGCGCCCGTCAACGGGTAGCAGCCAAGGGTACGGAAACGTACTTTCTTTTTGACGATTCGGGCCTTGTCTTCGTCGGACAAGTGCTCAAGGATGCGGTCGTCATCAATCATGATCAATGTGCCGTTCTTCTCGATCACATCGCGCTCGGCGGCGAAGTACAGCGGCACGATCGGGATGCCTTCCAGATAGATGTACTGCCAGATATCCAGCTCGGTCCAGTTGGACAGCGGGAACACGCGGATCGACTCGCCCTTGTTGACGTTGCCGTTGTAGACGTTCCACAGCTCCGGGCGCTGGTTTTTCGGGTCCCAGCGGTGCTTGCTGTCGCGGAACGAATACACGCGCTCTTTGGCGCGGGATTTCTCTTCATCGCGACGGGCGCCGCCGAACGCTGCGTCGAAACCATGCTTGTCCAGCGCCTGCTTGAGGCCCTCGGTCTTCATGATGTCGGTGTGCTTGGCGCTGCCGTGGGTGAACGGGTTGATGTTCTGCGCCACGCCGTCCGGGTTGATATGGGTGATCAGGTCCAGACCCAGTTCCTCGACCATTTTGTCGCGGAACTTGTACATCTCCTGGAATTTCCAGCGGGTGTCGACGTGCATCACCGGGAACGGCAGTTTGCCCGGAAAGAAAGCCTTGCGCGCCAGGTGCAGCATCACGGCGGAGTCTTTACCGATCGAGTAGAGCATCACCGGGTTATCGAACTCGGCGGCGACCTCGCGGATGATGTGGATGCTTTCCGCCTCCAGCTGTTTCAGATGCGTCAGTTTGTCGACCATGGCTACTCACGGAAAAACGATCTTATGGACGGCCAGCGGGCCGTGTTCGAGCGGGGCATGCTAGCACAGCACCTTCTTCTAATCAGGGAGCTAGCTAGATCGAAACGGTATATGAATATGCCCCGCAGTTTGGGCTTCCTGCGGGGGCTGGCTGGTGTGGGAGCTGGCTTGCCTGCGATACAGGCACCTCGGTCATTCAGGCAAACCGAGGTGATGCAATCGCAGGCAAGCCAGCTCCCACAGTTGAGCCTTGATGCTGTTTAGATCGGGTTCGGACAGTCGATGAACA
Source organism: Pseudomonas sp. PWP3-1b2 (assembly GCF_049896045.1). NCBI lineage: Bacteria > Pseudomonadati > Pseudomonadota > Gammaproteobacteria > Pseudomonadales > Pseudomonadaceae > Pseudomonas > Pseudomonas sp. PWP3-1b2. The sequence goes on along the minus strand of NZ_JAFCTN010000030.1, from coordinate 72,581 downwards.
GGTGTTCCAGCGCAAACCGCCGTGCCAGGTAATCGCCCAGCGCTTGCACGCCGTAGCGCTCGGTGGCGTGGTGGCCAGCGGCGATAAAGCTGATGTCGTTCTCGCGGGCGCTGTGGAAGGTTTGCTCGGACGCTTCGCCGCTCAGGTAGAGGTCGACACCGGCGGCAATCGCCTGGTCGATGTAACCCTGGCCACCGCCGGTGCACCAACCGACGCGGCGGATCATCTCGCTGCCTTCGATCAACAGCGGCTCGCGGCCCATGACGTCCCTCACGCGGCGAGCGAAGTCTCGCGGTGATATCGGCTCGGCAAGGGAGCCGACCAGGCCGACGATTTTGAGGTTATCCGGATCCAGCGGGCCTTCAACCGTGATGTCCAACTGGCGCGCCAGCTGCACGTTGTTGCCCACGTCAGCGTGCAGATCCAGCGGCAGGTGGTAGGCCAGCAAACTGATGTCGTGCTTGAGCAGGGTTTTCAGGCGCCGCTGCTTCATGCCGGTGATGCAGGGATTTTCGCCTTTCCAGAAATACCCGTGGTGCACCAGCACCAAGTCGGCCTGGGCTTCGACCGCAGCGTCCAGCAGGGCCTGGCTCGCGGTCACGCCGCTGACGATGCGCATCACCTGCGGGCGCCCTTCCACTTGCAGGCCATTGGGGCAGTAATCGGCTATTTTTGCGCTGCCAAGGTAGCGGTCTGCTTCCTCGACGAGGGTGGTAAGGGGGACGGCCATAAAAGACTCCTAAATATCCCGTTCGCAGGCGTCACAGCCTCGTATAATGCGCGACATTATGGGCGCTCTCCCGCCCCCTGCAACCTGTCAGGACTTACTTGATGCTCAAGGCACTGCGTTTTTTTGGATGGCCATTGTTGGCTGGCGTGCTGATCGCGACGCTGATTATTCAGCGTTATCCCCAGTGGGTGGGCTTGCCCAGCCTGGATGTGAACCTGCAACAGGCCCCGCAAAGCAATTCGGTGGTGCAAGGCCCGGTGACCTATGCGGACGCCGTCGTTATCGCCGCGCCAGCCGTGGTCAACCTGTACACCACCAAGGTCATCAACAAACCGCCGCATCCGCTGTTTGAAGACCCGCAATTTCGCCGTTATTTCGGCGACAACTCGCCCAAGCAGCGCCGCATGGAATCCAGCCTGGGTTCCGGGGTGATCATGAGCCCGGAAGGCTACATCCTCACCAACAACCACGTGACCAGCGGCGCCGACCAGATTGTGGTGGCCCTGCGTGACGGCCGTGAAACCCTCGCCCGTGTGGTCGGCAGCGACCCGGAAACCGACCTCGCGGTACTCAAAATTGATTTGAAAAGCCTGCCGTCGATCACCATCGGCCGCTCCGAAGCCCTGCGCGTGGGTGATGTGGCGCTGGCCATCGGCAACCCGTTCGGCGTCGGCCAGACGGTGACCATGGGCATCATCAGCGCCACCGGGCGTAACCAGTTGGGGCTCAACAGCTACGAAGACTTCATTCAGACCGACGCCGCGATCAACCCCGGCAACTCCGGCGGCGCGCTGGTGGACGCGAATGGCAACCTCACCGGCATCAACACGGCGATCTTCTCCAAATCCGGTGGCTCCCAGGGCATCGGTTTTGCGATCCCGGTGAAGCTGGCGATGGAGGTGATGAAGTCGATCATCGAACACGGCCAAGTGATTCGTGGCTGGCTGGGCATTGAAGTGCAGCCGCTGACCAAGGAACTGGCCGAGTCGTTTGGCCTGACCGGGCGCCCCGGCATTGTGGTCGCCGGGATTTTCCGCGACGGCCCGGCGCAAAAAGCCGGCCTGCAATTGGGTGATGTGATCCTCAGCATCGACGGCGAACCGGCCGGAGATGGCCGCAAGTCGATGAACCAGGTGGCGCGGATCAAGCCGACCGACAAAGTGGCGATTCAGGTGATGCGCAACGGCAAGGAAATAAAGCTGTTGGCGGAGATTGGCCTGCGTCCGCCGCCGGCGCCGGTGAAGGAAGAGGAATAACGGTTTAAGGGAGCCCGTTCGCGGGCTCCTGTAACTTGATGTTTCAGAAGAAATCCATTCTCATTGGTCATGTTATATTGTTTCAATATTGATATTGGAACGCTCTATCATGCTGCCTAGAAGAATTGTCCCCATGGCCGGTCTGGCCTTGGGTTTGCTGCTCGACCCCGCCTACGCCGAAGAAAGCCACACCGAAGAAAACACGGTGGAACTGGGCGCCATCAGCGTCACCGCCGATGCCTATGAGTCTACCACCGGCCCGGTCAACGGCTACCGCGCCACCCGTTCCGCCAGCGCGACCAAAACCGACACCGCCCTTCGCGACATCCCACAAGCCATCAGCGTGATTCCCGCCACCGTCCTCACCGACCTGGGCAGCACCAGCGTGGAACGCGCCCTGGAATTCGCCGGCGGCGTGTCCAAACAAAATAACTTCGGCGGCCTGACCCTCTACGAATACAGCGTGCGCGGCTTCACCACCTCGGAGTTCTATCAGGACGGTTTCAGCGCCAACCGTGGCTACCCGAGCACGCCGGACGCGGCCAACATCGAGCGTATCGAAGTGCTCAAAGGCCCCGCCGCCAGCCTTTACGGGCGCGGCGATCCGGGCGGCACCGTCAATATCGTCACCAAGAAACCCCAGGCGCAAGCCTTCACCACGCTGCAAACCAGCGCCGGCAGTTGGGACCGCTATCGCACCGCGCTGGATGTAAACACCCCGCTGGACAGCGAAGGGCGCGTGCTCTCGCGGGTGAACCTGGCAGTAGAGGACAACCATAGCTTTCGCGATCACGTCGACGCCAAGCGCGTGTTCGTTGCGCCGTCGTTCAGCTGGCAGCTGGACCCGGACACCAGCCTGCTCGTCGAAAGTGAATTCGTGCGCCACAGCTCCACCTTTGACCGTGGCATCGTGGCCTCCCACGGCATGTCGCGCTCCACCTTCCTCGGTGAACCCGACGACGGCAATATCCGCAATCACAACAACCGTCTCCAGGCCACTCTGGAGCATCACCTCAACGACGCCTGGTCACTGCGCCTGGCCAGCCACTACAAGCAAGGCAGCTTGTGGGGTGACGCCTCGGAAAGCCGCGCCCTGAACGCCGACGGCCATACCGTGAACCGCCGCTACCGCGAGCGCTCCACCGGTTGGCACGACAGCATTACTCAGCTGGAGCTGCGCGGCCTGTTCGACATCGGCAGTTGGCAGCACGAAGTGCTGATCGGCACCGAGTACGAGGACTACCGCAAGAAAGAGCGCGTGACCGCCATCGCCGGCAGCCCCTACGCCATCGACATCTACACGCCGGTGTATGGCCAGCCCAAGCCCAACGGCGCACGCTCCGGCACCGACTTCTTTGAGCAGGTAAAAAGCCAGGCGCTGAACCTGCAAGACCAGATTATTTTCACCGACCGCCTGCGCGGCACGCTTGGCGCGCGCTTCGAGCATTTTGAACAACGCACCGATGACTTCACCCGCAACCACGCCACGAGCCGGCAAACCCACGATGCCCTCACCCAGCGCGCCGGTCTGCTCTACCAACTGACGCCGCACGTCGGTGTGTTCGCCAACGCGTCCACCTCGTTCAAACCCAATAACGGCCTGGACGCGGGCGGCAAGTCGTTCAAGCCCGAAGAAGGCGTGGGTTATGAAGTGGGCATCAAGAGCGAGCTGTTCGACGATCGGCTCAGCGCCACCCTCGCCGCGTTTCATATTGAAAAGGAAAACGTCCTCGCCCTGGACCCGGCCACCGACACCAGCCGTGCCATGGGCAAAGCGCGCAGCCAGGGTTTTGACCTGCAACTGACCGGCCAAGTGACTGACGCCGTACGCGTGATCGGAGCCTTTGCCTACATCGACGCCGAAGTCACCAAAGGCGACGCGGCCATTCCCGCCGGCAGCCGAATTCTCGGCGTGGCCAAGCGCAGCGGCAGCCTGCTGGGCGTTTATGAATTTCAGGACGGCGCGTTGCGCGGCTCGGACCTGGGCGCAGCCTTCACCTATGTGGGCGACCGCTCGGGCGAGGCCGGCGGCAGTTTCGAATTGCCGGCCTATCACACCGTCGATTTGCTCGCGCATTACAAGGCCACGGAAAACGTCACCGTCGGCTTGAACCTCAACAATCTGTTCGATGAAAAGTACTACGAGCGCTCTTACAGCAATTACTGGGTCAACCCCGGCGAGCCGCGCAATTTCACCGTCAGCCTGACCCTCAACCTGTAAAGGACGCTCCCCATGCACCTTCTCAAACCCTTGGCCTTGATCGGCCTGCTGTTTGCCACCCACGCGTCGGCCCATGGCCTGTGGACCGAACAGCGTCGCGGCAATATCGAAGTCATCTACGGCCATGGCGCTGAAGACAATGCGTTCAAGGCCCAGAAAGTCAGCGGCGCCTGGGCCTATGACGTCAGCGGCAAGATGATTCCGGTGACCGTCGAACGCTTGGCCGACCACGCACGCCTCAAGCCCCTCAAATCACCGGCAGTATTGGCGGTGGCGCTGGATAACGGCATGTGGTCGCAGACCGCGGATAAAAAGTGGATCAACCAGGGCCGTAGCCAAGTGCCGGGGGCGATTGAGTCGACCCAGACGTTCAAGTACAGCCTGGCGATTTACCAGCCGGGGGCGAAATTGCCGGCGCTGAAGCAGATCAAACTGGTCATCCTGCCGGAAGTTGATCCGCTGACGGTGGGACCGGGCAAGGCTCTGCCGGTTCGGGTGTTGCTGGATGGCAAGCCGGTGGCGGGGGTCAAAGTGATTGGCGACTATCGCAACATGCCGAACACCGTGAGCACAGAGACCGACAAGGACGGCCGCGCGCAGGTGCTGGTACGCAATGAAGGGTTGAATGTGATTGCCGCGCAGGTGGAAGTGCCGCTCAAGGACAACGCCGATGTGGCGACACGAGGCCTGTTCACCTCGCTGACGTTCCTCGGCGAACCGCATCACGAGTAACACCAAAAACTCAACGTGGGCACAGTCAATGTGGGAGCTGGCTTGCCTGCGATGCAGTCTCTGAGGTGTATCAGTCACACCGCGTTGATGCTATCGCAGGCAAGCCAGCTCCCACAGTTGGCGCGATTACAGCGCTATCGGCGCCCGCTCGCACAGCGTGTTAAGCGCCACCGCCCACTGCGGGTCATCATTCAGGCACGGCACCAGCACCAACTCCTCGCCGCCCGCCTCACGGAATTGCTCCAGCCCGCGATCGCCGATCTCTTCCAGGGTCTCGATACAATCGGCGACAAAGGCCGGGCACATCACCAGCAGCTTTTTCACCCCTTGTTGCGCCAGGGCTTCCAGGCGGGCCTCGGTGTAGGGTTCGATCCACTTGGCGCGGCCCAGGCGCGACTGGAATGCCACTGACCATTTACCGTCCGGCAAGCCCATGCGCTCGGCAAAATCGCGCGCCACGCTGAAACATTGCGCCCGATAACAGGTGGCAAGCACCTCAGGCGAGGCGCTCTTGCAGCAGTCCGCATCCTTGAAGCAGTGTTGGCCCGTCGGGTCGAGTTTCTTCAAATGACGCTCGGGCAACCCGTGAAAACTCAGCAGCAAATGATCGAAATCCTTCGCCACATAAGGCTTGGCGCTCTCTACCAGCGCATCAAGGTATTCCGGCTGATCGTAGAACGGTTGCAGGATCGAGAATTGCACCTTGAGCTTTTTGTCGCGCACTACCCGCTTGGCTTCCTCAATCACCGTGGTCACGGTGCTGTCGGCAAACTGCGGATACAACGGCGCCAGAGTGACCTTTTGAATGCCTTGGGCCGCGAGACGCGAGAGGGTCGTTTCAAGCGATGGCTCGCCGTAACGCATCGCCAACTCCACCGGGCCCTGGGTCCACTGCGCAGTCATTTGCTGTTGCAGGCGGCGGCTGAGCACCACCAGCGGCGAGCCCTCTTCCCACCAGATCGAGGCGTAGGCATGCGCCGATTGCTCAGGCCGCTTGATCAGGATCAGCGACACCAGCAAGCGTCGCACCGGCCACGGCAGGTCGATCACATAGGGGTCCATCAGAAACTGATTGAGGTAGCTGCGCACATCGGCCACCGACGTGGACGCCGGTGAGCCCAGGTTGACCAGTAACAACGCGTGATCCGTCATGCAACATCCTATGGCTAGAGGCGGCTGGACAAGTCTTCCAGGGCCGCGTGCAACTCAGTGAACTGAAAAGTGAAACCGGCGGCCAGTAGCCGTTCGGGCACTGCTTTCTGCCCGCCCAACAACAACCCGGACAACTCGCCCAGCCCGACCTTCAAGGCAAATGCCGGCAGCGGCATAAAGGCGGGGCGGTGCAACACGCGGCCCAGGGTCTTGGCAAACTCGCGATTGCGCACCGGGTGTGGCGCGCAGGCATTATAAGGACCGCTCGCGTCAGATTTGTGCAGAAGAAAATCAATCAGCGCGATTTGATCCTTGATATGCACCCAAGGCATCCACTGCCGACCATTGCCGATAGGCCCGCCCAGCCCCAGCTTGAACGGCAGCAACAGCCGTGACAAAAAGCCGCCCTTCGCCGCCAGCACCAGCCCCGTGCGCACCAACACCACGCGCACGCCCAACGCTTCGGCGCGCAGGGCGGTTTCTTCCCAGGCGATACACAGCTGGCTGGGGAAGTCGTCCTGCACCGGGCCGCTGGCTTCGGTCAATTCGCGCTCGCCGCCGTCGCCGTACCAGCCCACGGCAGAACCGGAAATCAACACGGAAGGCTTTTGTTCCTGCCCCTCCATCCACGTCAGCAACGCTTCGGTGAGGCTGATGCGGCTACTCCACAACAGCGCCTTGCGCTTTTTGGTCCACGGCCGGTCGGCGATGGGCGCGCCGGCCAGGTTAACCACCGCGTCCACGTGGCCGATAACGTCCTGCAGGCGGCCGACACCCAACACCTCGTCGCCGCACCAATGGGCGACGGTGTCCGGCTCGCGGCTCCATACCGTCAGGCGATGGCCCTGGGCAAGCCAGTGCAGGCAGAGCTTGCGCCCGATCAGACCTGTACCGCCGGTCAGCAAAATATGCATGGGATCCTCCTCATGTAACGTTCGCGGCCCGTCACTGGTCTATTTTATAAACAGGGATCATTGGCAAGCGGGCGTGGGCTGTTGTTTAACCATAGGCCACGCCGTTAGAACAGGTACGCCAAAACTTATACCAAAAAACAATATTGTACAGCTATTGGTGTCGGCGTAGTCTGTACCCAACGGTAAAACGAGGCCTCCCATGACTGTTCCCATCGCGATCATCGGCACCGGCATCGCCGGTCTATCCGCCGCCCGAGCGTTACGAGACGCGGGGTACGTTGTGCAACTCTTCGATAAAAGCCGCGGCAGTGGCGGCCGCATGTCCAGCAAGCGCAGCGACGCCGGCGCCCTCGACATGGGTGCGCAATACTTCACCGCCCGCGACCGCCGCTTCGTCAATGAAGTGCAACGCTGGCAAAGCAACGGCTGGGCCGAGCAGTGGAAGCCGCAGTTGTATAACTTCAAGTCCGGCCAACTGACACCCTCCCCCGACGAACAGATCCGCTGGGTCGGCACGCCGCGCATGAGCGCGATCACGCGTGCACTGCTCGACGATTTGCCGGTGGAATTCGGTTGCCGCATCACTGACGTATTCCAGGGCACTCAGCACTGGAACCTACTGGATGCCGACGGCGGCAACCATGGCCCGTTCAGTCACGTGATCATCGCCACACCGGCGCCGCAAGCCACGGCCTTGCTGGCCGCCGCGCCCAAGCTGGCAAGTGTCGCCGCCGGGGTAAAAATGGACCCGACCTGGGCCGTCGCCCTGGCCTTTGACACACCGCTGGATACACCCATGGAAGGCTGCTTTGTACAAGACAGCCCCCTCGACTGGCTGGCGCGCAACCGCAGTAAACCGGGGCGCGACACCACCCTCGACACGTGGGTATTGCACGCAACCAGCACGTGGAGCAAGGCCCATCTGGACCTGCCAAAGGAAGCCGTGATCGAACACCTGCACGGCGCTTTCGCCGAATTGCTGAACAGCGCCATGCCTGCGCCGTCCTTCAGCCTGGCCCACCGCTGGTTGTATGCGCGCCCGTCCACCAGCCATGAGTTCGGCGTGCTCGCCGATGCCGATCTGGGTTTGTACGTGTGTGGCGACTGGTGCCTGTCGGGCCGCGTCGAAGGGGCATGGCTCAGTGGCCAGGAAGCCGCACGCCGTTTGATCGAGCACCTGCAATGAACCAGATTAATCCCGCCAAATTGCTGCTGTCGAAATGGACAGCCGCACGCCCGCAAAACAAGGAAAAACACTTTCTGGTCACAGAACTGTTCCGTGACGAGGAAGGCACTGTGCTGGAAATCGAGCTGCAAGCGGTCATGACGCGGCGCGCCGAGCGCCTGGCCTGGCAAACTCTGCAAAACGCCGAGGACTGGCGAATCGGCTGGAAGTAAGCGCGCTGAAAATACTTGTACAAAATATTTGACTTGTACAGCACCAAACCTATGATGAGATTTAGTTGTACAGGCCTTAAGGCTTGTACAGGAATCTTGCAGAGGTTCAGCCATGTCCAGCACCGTTAAACCAAAGATCGCCATCAGCGCCTGCCTGCTGGGCGAAAATGTGCGCTTCAACGGCGGACATAAACAATCCTTGCTGTGCAGCCAAACCCTCGCCGACTATTTCGACTTCGTGCCGCTGTGCCCTGAAGTCGCCATCGGCTTGGGCATTCCTCGCGAACCGATTCGCCTGGTGGGCGACCCCGAGCGCCCGCAAGCGATTGGCACGGTTAACCGCGAGCTCAATGTCACCCAGCCGCTGGACGACTACGGCCAGCAAATGGCCGCGGAACACACCGACCTGTGCGGTTACATCTTCATGCAAAAATCGCCGTCGTGTGGCCTGGAGCGGGTCAAGGTGTACCGTGAAAACGGCACACCGGTGGACGGCGGTGGACGCGGCATCTATGCCCAGGCCTTTTGCGCGCGCCACCCCAACCTGCCGGTGGAAGAAGACGGCCGCCTGAACGACCCGGTGCTACGGGAAAACTTCCTGACCCGGGTTTTCGTGTATGCCAGCTGGCAACAGCTGCTGGCCGAAGGCCTGACCCGTCACCGCCTGCTGGCTTTTCACTCACGCTACAAATACCTGCTGATGGCCCACAGCCCGATGCACTACAAAAGCCTTGGCAAACTGCTGGGCACCATGGGCAAGGGCGTCAACCTGGATGAACTGGCCGCCGGCTATTTCAGCGAGTTGATGGCTGGCCTGAAAAAGTGCGCCACTCGCGGCACTCACAGCAATGTATTGCAACACATCAGCGGCTACCTCAAGCAAGCCATCAGCGCCGACGACAAGCAAGAAATGCAAACTGTCATCGGCCAGTACCGCCACGGCATTGTGCCGCTGGTGGTGCCACTTACGTTGCTTAAACATCATTTCCGCCAACACCCGGACCGTTACATCGCGCAACAGGCCTACCTGCAGCCGCACCCGGAAAATCTCAGCCTGCGAAATGCGATCTAACCCATGACAGCTGCCCTGATAGACGAACCCGGCGAAGACATCGCCCAAGCCCTGGAAGATGGCTGGTTGCCGATTCGCGAAGTGGCGCGCCTCACCGGCGTCAACGCGGTGACCCTGCGCGCCTGGGAACGTCGCTATGGCTTGATCGTGCCGCAGCGCACGGCCAAGGGCCACCGGCTGTTCAGCGCCGAGCACGTGCAACGCATTCATACCATCCTCACCTGGCTCAATCGCGGCGTGGCCGTCAGCCAGGTCAAAGGCTTGCTCGACTCGGCCCAGTCGAGCCCCGACACCGCCGAAAACGAATGGCAAGCCTTGCGCCAGCACTTGGTAATCGCCATCAGCGAACTGGCCGAGCGCCGCGTCGACGACGCCTTCAACCAGGCCATGGCGCTGTACCCGCCGCGCACCTTGTGCGAGCAACTGCTGCTGCCGCTGCTGCAAGAGCTGGAGCAACGCTGGCAGGGCCAGTTCGGCGCGCAGATGGAGCGGGTGTTTTTCCTCTCGTGGCTGCGCAGCAAGTTCGGCGCGCGTATTTATCACAACAATCGCCAACTGCAGGGCGCCCCACTGTTGCTGATCAACCATTCGGACCTGCCGCTGGAACCGCACCTGTGGCTCAGCGCGTGGCTGGCCAGCAGCGCCGATTGCCCGGTCGAAGTGTTCGACTGGCCCTTGCCCACCGGTGAGTTGGCGTTGGCGGTTGAACGCCTGCAACCGCGTGCCGTGTTGCTGTATTCGAGCAAGGCCCTGCAGTTGTCGGCCATCCCGAAATTTTTGAGCGGTGTCAGTTGCCCAACGTTGATTGCCGGACCAACGGTATGCATCCACCAGGCCGAGTTAGCCGTATTAACCCGTGACACCCCTGAATTGTTCGTGGCCGAAGACCCGTTATCGGCCCACCAGATACTGATCCAGCGTGGAATCGTTTAAATGCATTTGATCTGGCTGCGCACCGACTTGCGCCTACACGACAACACCGCCCTGGCTGCCGCCAGCCAGCGAGGCCCAATGGCGGCTGTCTACCTGATCACTCCCGAGCAATGGCTGGCCCATGATGACGCGCCGAGCAAAGTCGACTTCTGGCTTCGCAACCTGGAATGCCTGAGTAAAGCGCTCGGCAAGCTGAATATTCCCCTGCTGATCCGTACCGCGCCGACCTGGGACCAGGCGCCCGCCGTGCTCAGCACCCTGTGCCAGGAACTGTCGGTGGAGTCGGTGCACGTCAACGAGGAATACGGCATCCACGAAAGCCGTCGCGACGCAGCGGTGGCCAAAGCCCTGGAAGCCAACGGCGTGACCTTCCACAGCTACCTCGATCAATTGTTTTTTCAACCCGGCAGCGTACTGACAAAATCCGGCAACTACTTCCAGGTGTTCAGCCAGTTCCGCAAGGTCTGCTACGCCCGCCTGCACAGCGCACTGCCGCGCATCGTCGCCGCGCCCACAACCCAGGCGCCGACAGCACTCAAAAGCGACCCGATTCCAACCACCGTCAAAGGCTTCGAGCCGCCGACCGACACCCTGCGTGCGCTCTGGCCAGCCGGTGAAGACGAAGCCCGTCGTCGCCTCGACGTGTTTGCCGACCAGCAGATCAGCTACTACAAGGACGAGCGCGACTTCCCGGCCAAGCCCGGCACCAGCCAGCTGTCGGCCTACCTCGCCGCCGGTGTGGTGTCGCCGCGCCAATGCCTGCACGCCGCGCTGCAAACCAACGGCGGCGAGTTCGAAAGTGGCGACATGGGCGCCATCACTTGGGTCAACGAGCTGCTGTGGCGCGAGTTCTACAAACACATTCTGGTCGGCTATCCACGGGTCTCCCGCCACCGCGCATTCCGCCCCGAAACCGAAGCCGTGGCCTGGCGCCATGCGCCAAAAGACTTGGCAGCCTGGCAGGAAGCGCGCACGGGCTTGCCGATCATCGATGCGGCCATGCGCCAATTGCTCGAAACCGGCTGGATGCACAACCGCCTGCGCATGGTGGTGGCGATGTTCCTGACCAAGAACCTGCTGATCGACTGGCGCGAAGGCGAGCGCTTCTTCATGCGCCACCTGATCGACGGCGACCTGGCTGCCAACAACGGCGGCTGGCAGTGGAGTTCGTCCACCGGCACCGATTCGTCGCCTTACTTCCGGATTTTCAACCCGCTGAGCCAATCGGAAAAATTCGACAGTGAAGGCCTGTTTATCAAGCACTGGCTGCCGGAACTGGCCGGGCTGAACAAAAAGGAAGTGCACAACCCCGAGGCGGTCGGCGGCCTGTTCGGCGTGGCGGACTACCCGCGCGCTATTGTCGACCTGAAGAAATCCCGCGAGCGCGCACTGGCCGCGTTCCGCAGCCTGCCGTCACGTGAAGCCGCGGGAGGCATCCATGAGTGACTTCCTGCCCCGGTTCGCCCAGGCCTTTTCCACGCTGGACAAGCACAACCTGCACCTGCTCGACAGCTTGTACAGCAAGGACATCGCTTTTGCCGACCCGCTGCACGAAGTGCACGGCCTGCCCGCGATGCACCGCTACTTCAGCGAGCTGTACAGCAATGTCAGCCAGCTGCGCTTTGACTTCCACGGCTTCGATCAGGTAGCTGAAGGTGAGGGCTACCTGCGCTGGAAAATGAGTTTTTGCCACCCGCGCCTGGCTAACGGCAAGGTGATCCGCGTAGAAGGGTGTTCGCACCTGATGTGGCGCGACAAGGTCTACCGTCATCGTGACTATTTTGATGCCGGCGCACTGCTCTACGAACACTTGCCGGTACTTGGCCGGGTTATCAGCTGGCTGAAAAGGAGAATGGGATGAGCCTTACACCGCCCCGTCGTTATTGGTTGACCGGCGCCAGCAGTGGCATCGGTGCATCACTGGCCGTGGAGTTGCTCAACAGCGGCGCCCACGTCGCGCTCAGTTCGCGCAGCAAAGGCCCGCTGGAAGCCCTCGCCCAGCGTTATCCGGGGCAAGTGCTGGTAGTGGCCGGCGACCTGACAAACAGTCAGACCGTGCGCGAAATCGGCGAGCATATCGGCGTGGTCTGGGGATCGCTGGATACCGTGATCCTCAACGCCGGCACCTGCGAATACGTCGACGCCAAGCAGTTTGACTCATCGATCGTCGAACACGTGGTGCGCACCAATTTGTTGGCCAGCAGTTACTGCATTGAAGCCGCGCTGCCGCTGCTGCGGGCCGGGCACACGCCTCATCTGGTCGGCGTGGCCAGCGCCGTGACTTACCTGCCGATGCCCCGCGCCGAAGCGTATGGCGCGTCCAAGGCCGGGCTGCGTTACCTGTTTGAATCCCTGCGCATCAGCCTGTCGCCGGAGAACATCGACGTCACGGTGATCAGCCCGGGCTTTGTCGACACGCCGCTGACCGAGCGCAATGACTTCCCGATGCCTTTGAGCTGGTCGGCCGATAAAGCCGCGCGGCATATCTTCGCCAAGCTGGGCAAACGCCCGCTGGAAATCGCCTTCCCGGCCCTGTTTATCGCCACCTTGTGGCCACTGTCGAAACTGCCCAGCCGTGTGCAGTTGATCATCGGCAAACGCATGCTGCGCAGCCCGCCCCCGCATAAGGACAACCTGTGAAGATCGCCATTATCGGCAGCGGCATCGCCGGGCTGACGAGTGCCTATCTGCTCAGCCGTCGCCACGACATCACCGTGTTCGAGGCGGGCGACCGCATCGGCGGGCACACCCACACGGTCGACGTGGCGGTCGAGGGCAAACGCTATGCAGTGGACACCGGTTTTATTGTGTTCAACGACTGGACCTACCCCAATTTCATTCGCCTGCTGGGGCAGATCGGCGTGACCTTCAAACCCACCGAGATGAGCTTTTCGGTGTGTGATCAAAACGAGGGGTTCGAATACAACGGCAATAACCTCAACAGCCTGTTTGCCCAGCGCCGCAATATTCTGTCGCCGGGGTTCTGGGGCATGTTGCGCGATATCTTGCGCTTCAACCGCCAGGCGCCGCTGGACCTGCAGGAGCAGCGCATCAGTGCCGACATGACCCTGGGGGATTACCTCGAGGCAGGCGGTTACGGCCCGCGCTTTATCCGGCATTACATTGTGCCAATGGGCGCCGCGATCTGGTCGATGTCACTGCAGGACATGCTCGGTTTTCCGTTGCAGTTCTTTGTACGCTTCTTCAAGAACCACGGCTTGCTGTCGGTGAATAATCGGCCGCAGTGGTGCGTGATCGAGGGCGGCTCGAGCAGCTACATCGAACCGCTGACCCGCAGTTTTCGCGATCAGGTCCGGCTCAATTGCCCGGTGCATCTGGTGGAGCGCGATGCCGAGGGCGTGGTGATTCACAGCGCCGCCGGCACCGAAGCGTTCGACAAGGTGGTCTTTGCCTGTCACAGCGACCAGGCGCTGGCCTTGCTCGGCGACCCGAGCGTCGCCGAGCAACAGATCCTCGGCGCCCTGCCCTACGCCGACAACGACGTGGTGCTGCACACCGACACCCGCCTGCTGCCCGACCGCAAACTGGCCTGGGCCAGCTGGAACTACCGGCTCACCGGCAACGCCCAGACCCAGGCTGCCGTCACCTACGACATGAACATCCTGCAAGGCATCGACAGCGCCACCACCTTTTGCGTCAGCCTTAATCAAACGCCGATGATCAACCCGCTGAAAATCCTCGCGCGCTTCACCTACGCGCACCCGCAATACAGCCTTGCGGCGGTAGCGGCGCAAAACCGTTGGGAAGAATTGCACGGCACGCGCAACACCTTTTATTGCGGCGCCTACTGGGCCAGCGGGTTTCACGAAGACGGCGTGGTCAGTGCACTGCGCGTGGCCCAAGCCTTTGGGGAAACCCTGTGAACAGCGCCCTGTACAGCGGCTGGATTGCCCATCGCCGGTTCTCGCCCAAGGCTCACGCCTTTCGCTACCGCATCGGCCTGCTGTACCTGGATTTAAGCGAACAAGACCAAGTGCTTGGGCTTTCGCCCCTGGCCGGCGCGGGCCGCATGGCGCCCTTCGGTTTTCGCCAGCAGGATTACCTGCGTGAGTTCACCCGCCACGGCATGAGCTTGACCGATGCCGTGCGCCAGGAAGTCGGCAAGGCACTGGGGCGTACACCCCAGGGCGTTATCTGCCTACTGACCCAGGCCCGCAGCTGGGGCCTGGCTTTTAATCCGGTGAGTTTCTTCTACTGTTTCGAGGCCGACGGCAGTCTGGCGGCGATCCTGTGCGAAGTGACCAACACCCCGTGGCGCGAGCGCTATCACTACGTGCTGCCGGCCCTGGCCCTCGGCGCGCAGGAGCATCAGCATTTTGCCGTGGCCAAGGCCTTCCACGTGTCGCCGTTTTTGCCGCGCGACCTGGAATACCGCATGAGCTTCAGCCCGCCCGCCGCCAAACTCGGCGTACACATGGCCGATTGGCAAGGCGCGCACAAAATCTTCGACGCCACCTTGAGCCTGGAGCGCGAAGCGTTGAACCGCGCCAGCCTGCACCGCTATTTGTGGCGCTTCCCCTGGATGACCGCCAAAACCTGCCTCGCGATTTACTGGCAGGCAATGCGCCTGTTGCTCAAACGCACACCGATTTTTTCCCACCAGGCCGCCGATGGCGCCTCTCGCACCGCAGTCGGGTATACCAAGGATCGCCGCCATGAAAACCCCTAACTTATCGGTCAAGGCCAACCGCCTGAACGTCAACGGCATGACCACCGCGCTGCTGCGCAAAGCTGTGCTGCGTCAACTCAGCCAATTGCGCCATGGTCAGTTGGTGGTGATCGAAGACGGTGAACGCCAGGTATTCGGTGCCCGGGAAGCGCACCTGCTGGGGGAAATCCAGATCCTCGATTCAGCGGTGTGGGGCTTGGTGGCGGCCAACGGCTCCATCGGCGCGGGCGAAGCGTTTATTCACGGTTATTGGACCAGCCCGGACTTGACTGCCGTGGTGCGCGTGATGGTCAGCAACCTGGACGTCCTCGACGCAATGGAAGGTGGCCTGGCACGCCTGGCACGCCCGTTTACCCAGGGCCTGCACTGGCTTAACCGCAACACGCGCAAAGGCTCGCAGAAAAACATCGCCGCCCACTACGACTTGGGCAACGACCTGTTCGAGGAATTTCTCGACCCGACCATGATGTATTCGGCGGCGCAATTTCTAACGCCGGACGACACCCTGGAACAGGCGCAACTGAACAAGCTGGAACGCATCTGCCAGAAGCTCGCACTCAAACCCACCGACCACCTGCTGGAAATCGGCACCGGCTGGGGCAGCATGGCGCTGTACGCAGCGCAGCAATACGGCTGCAAGGTCACCACCACAACGTTATCCAAAGAGCAGTTCGCCTATACCGAAAAGCGCATCGCGGCTTTGGGCCTGCAAGGCCAGGTCACGCTGCTGTTGCAGGACTACCGAGACCTTACCGGTGAATACGACAAGCTGGTGTCGATCGAGATGATCGAAGCGGTGGGCCATCGGTTCTTGCCGACCTACTTCAAACAATGCGCACAGCTGCTCAAGCGCGACGGCCTGATGCTGCTGCAAGCCATCACGATTCGCGACCAGCGCTTCGAACAGGCCAAGAACAGCGTCGATTTTATCCAGCGCTACATCTTCCCCGGCGGCGCACTGCCCTGCGTGCAGAACATGCTGCAGATCGTCAGCCGCGACACCGACATGAACCTGCTGCACATGGAAGACTTCGGCCTGCACTACGCGAAAACCCTGCGCCTGTGGCATGAGAACTTCCGCCGCGCCCATGGCCGTCTCGCTGAGCTGGGCTACGATGAGTACTTCCTGCGCCTGTGGGAATTCTATTTGTGCTACTGCGAAGGGGGCTTCATGGAGCGAACCATTGGTACCGCGCAGTTGCTGCTGGCAAAGCCTGCGGCGATCAACCCGCCACTGCTTGGGCGCTTCAATGCTTAAACCGCTGGCCAACGCCGTACTGTTTCAGTGCGGTTGGTTCGCCTGCGTGCTCGGCGGTGATAGCCTCTGGTTGCTGGTGGGCATTGCGGTGCTGGCCATCCACCTGCTGTGGATAAGTTCATGGTCGGCGGAGGGCCAAGTGATCCTCGCCGTGACCCTGCTGGGCACAGTGGTCGACACGTTGTTGCGCACGTTTGGCGTGTTTCATTTCAGCTTTGCGGGGCCGCTGATTCCGTTTTGGCTGGTGCTGCTGTGGGCGATACTCGCAACCACGCTGCGCCACTGCCTGGGCTGGAGCGCACAACCGTGGTGGCGAGCCAGCCTGTTGGGCGCGGTGGGCGGGCCGCTGTCTTACTACGCGGGCAGCCAACTGGCCGGGGTCAGTTTTGGTTACGGCACAGCGCCCACGATGGTCGGCCTCGCGCTGTTGTGGGCCGTGCTGTTTCCGGTGCTGCACTGGATCGCTCGGCAACTGGAGCACTGACGCCCGTCAGAGCAATTACACGCGCCGCACGCGCTTGCCTTACACTGCGCGCCTATGACAAACATCCCCCTCACTCCGATTCCCGAACCCACCGTGACGTGCTCCACGTGCGCGGCCTGTTGCTGCCAGCTGGAAGTGATGCTGATCACCGACACGGGCGTGCCGGAGCGCTATATCGATACCGACGATTGGGGCGGCGAAGTGATGCTGCGCCTGGATGACGGCTGGTGCGCGGCGTTGGACAGGGACACGATGATGTGCACGATTTACGAGCGACGGCCGTTGATTTGCCGGGAGTTCGAGATGGGCGCGCCGGAGTGTTTGACCGAGCGTGAAGGGATCGCGACGGCCTACCGCTGATTCCCACTCTGGCAACAACCCCTGTGGGAGCGGGCTTGCCTGCGATCGCATCACCTCGGTGTAACGTATAGACCGAGGTGCTTGTATCGCAGGCAA
Organism: Pseudomonas sp. PWP3-1b2; assembly: GCF_049896045.1. Taxonomy (NCBI): domain Bacteria; kingdom Pseudomonadati; phylum Pseudomonadota; class Gammaproteobacteria; order Pseudomonadales; family Pseudomonadaceae; genus Pseudomonas; species Pseudomonas sp. PWP3-1b2. Next base: position 55,285 of record NZ_JAFCTN010000030.1, on the reverse strand, counting down.
GCCAGCTCCCACATTGGTTTTGTACAGGGCTTTAGATTTACAGCGGCATTGTGTAATGCAGCGCGTAGCTCTCTACCCCATCGTTGTTACTGCTGATGCCTGCGTTGGAATAGTGCGTCGCACGAATACCGACTTCATGCCCACCAGCAAAACGCAGACCAAAGCCAAACCGGTCTTCGAACTGAAAAGCCTGGCCAATGTTGTTGTCTTCGACCTGCGTGCGCGAGAACACCGCCACGCCGATCCCCGCCTCGATGTACGGCTTGACCTTCCCGCCGGCAAACTCATACACAAACACAGGCGAGAACGACAGGCTGCTGACGCTTGCGCGCTGGTCACCGTCCCAAAAAGTGTAGGCGCCGCTCCAGTAGCCAGTCAGTCGACCGACATTGCTTTGCATCCAGCTTTTATCCCAGTCCGAGGTCAGCCCCAGACGATAGGTCATGGTCGAATTGCTGGTGCTCCCCACACCCAGTTCCAAGCCAGCCGCCTGGGCCGAAATAGAGTGTCCCACTACAACGGCTGCAATCGCAGCCAAACAGAACAAGCGCGTCATATGAAACAATCCCTTGAAAACGAAGTTTTATGGTTTATGCAGGCTAACTCGCTATAGAAGCTGGCGCATAGACGGAAGTTCCAACGGATAACGCCGGTTTTTCACGTTTTTTTCACACGGCAAAGCTTCGCACAATGCCCGGGTATTTCCACAGTGTGGGTAGGATATTTCTGAGGTGGTCGGGATCGCCGCTGGTCCAGAACTGTGCGGGCGCGGGATCGGCAGTCGCCAGGAGGTCGCGCTCGCCCAGTAAACGCTTGAGCTGACGCGCCACGGCGGCGCCGGTGTCGATCAGGATGATGCTTGGGGGAAGCATCTGCGCCAGCAGCGGCTTGAGGAAGGGGTAATGGGTGCAGCCCAGGATAATGGTGTCGCAACCGGCACTGAGCAGCGGTTCGACGTAACCCTGCAACATCTGGCGCAACGCGGGGCTGCGCAGGTCGCCGGTTTCGATCAACTCCACCAGGCCGGGGCACGGCTGGGTGATGACGCGCACATCGGTGGCAAAGCGGTCGAGCAAGGCGGCGAACTTGGCGCTTTGCAGGGTGCCGGTGGTAGCCAGTACGCCGACCACGCCACTGCGGGTGGCGGCTGCAGCAGGTTTGACGGCGGGCTCCATGCCCACCAACGGCCAGTCGGGATAGTCCAGGCGCAAATCCGCGACGGCAGCGACGGTTGCGGTGTTGCAGGCAATCACAAAAGCCTTGGCGCCACGCTCGCGGAAAAACTCGGCGACCAACCGCGAGCGCTGAAGAATGAAAGCCGGGGTTTTCTCGCCGTAGGGGATATGCCCGCCGTCGGCCACGTACAACAGGGATTCATGGGGCAGTAACTGTTGGATTTCATCCAGCACCGACAAGCCGCCGACGCCGGAGTCGAACACACCGATGGGCGCATCCTTAACCATGCTGCGTCCCGCACACGCTGCAACCTGGGTCGCGCTTGACGCGCAGCTCGCGAAAACGGGTGGTCAGGGCATCGATCAGCAACAGCCGGCCCACCAGCGGTTCGCCAAAACCCGCCAGCAGCTTCAAGGCTTCCAGGGCTTGCAGGCTGCCGACCAGGCCCACCAGGGGGCCGACCACGCCGGCTTCGCTGCAGGTGAGTTCGGTGTCGCTGCCGTGCCCGTATAAACAGCGATAACACGGGCTGTCGGCGCGGCGCGGGTCGAACACCGACAACTGGCCTTCAAGGCGAATGGCAGCGCCACTGATCAATGGCTTGCCGGCGGCCACACACGCGGCGTTGACGGCTTCGCGGGTGGCAAAGTTGTCGCTGCAATCAAGCACCACGTCCACCGCCGCCACGGCTGCCGCGAGTGCGTCGGCATCCAGTGCGCTGCGATGGGCAACCAGGGTGATTTCAGGGTTGATCGCGGTCAGGCGGCGCAGGGCCGAATCGACCTTGGTCTGCCCGACGCTATCGGTGTCATGGATGATCTGGCGTTGCAGGTTGGTCAGGTCAACGGTGTCGAAGTCAGCCACGTGCAACTCGCCCACACCGGCGGCGGCCAAATAGAGTGCGACTGGCGCGCCCAGGCCACCGAGGCCGATGATCAGCGCGCGGCTGTGTTTAAGGCGCAACTGGCCGTCGATGTCGACATGCTGCAACAGAATCTGTCGGCTATAGCGCAACAGCTCCCTGTCGGTCAGCACGGGTGGCGTCCCAGCGTAATGCGTTCGTGACCACCCAGGTCGATGCGGCTGTGGACGTCTTCAAAGCCCTGCGCCGATAACAAATCACGCACCGCCGCCGCCTGGTCGTAACCGTGCTCGAGCAGCAACCAGCCACCGGCATTCAAATGGGCCGGGCTTTGCGCAGTGATCACGCGCAGGTCGTCCAAACCATCGTGGCCCGCCACCAGCGCGCTCGCCGGTTCAAAACGCACATCACCGGCAACCAGGTGCGGATCGTTGTCGGCGATGTACGGCGGGTTGCTGATGATCAGGTCGAAGGTTTGGCCTTTCAGGGCACTGAACCAGTGGCTGTTCAGCACCGTGGCGTTTTTCAGGTGCAGGCGTTGGCGATTGCGTTCGGCCAACGCCACCGCTTCCATCACGCGGTCGACGGCCGTTACTTGCCAGGCCGGGCGCTCGCTGGCGAGGGCCAAGGCGATTGCGCCGCTGCCAGTGCCCAGGTCGAGGACGTGAGTCGAGGTGGCCGGCAACAATTCCAGCGCGGCTTCCACCAGCAACTCGGTGTCCGGGCGTGGAATCAGTGTGTGCGGCGCGACCTCCAGGTCCAGCTTCCAGAAGCCTTGCTGGCCGAGGATATAGGCCACCGGTTCACCGCTGCGGCGGCGCTGCAAGTAGCCAGCAAACGTCAGCGCATGTTCGCTGCTGACGATTTTTTCCGGCCAGGTGTGCAAGTAGCTGCGCGGTTTGCCCAAGGCAGCGGCGAGCAACAATTCCAAGTCCAGACGCGCGGTAGGCGAGTCCGGCAGGTCGGCGGCGCGCAACAGGCTGGCGATAATGGTCATTTATTCACCTGTTTATTCACCAATCGCCGCGAGTTGATCGGCCTGGTATTCGGCGAGCAAGGGCTCGATCACCGCATCCACGCCGCCGGCGAGAATCTCGTCGAGAGAATAAAGGGTGAGGTTGACCCGGTGGTCGGTGACCCGGCCCTGGGCGAAGTTGTACGTGCGAATGCGCTCGGAGCGGTCGCCCGAACCCACCAGCAATTTACGTTCGCTGGCGATCGCGTTGGCGGCGGCGCTGGTCTGCTGGTCATTGAGCTTGGCCGACAGCCAGGACATGGCCCGCGCACGGTTCTTGTGCTGGGAGCGTTCTTCCTGGCACTCCACCACGATGCCGGACGGCAAGTGGGTGATACGAATCGCCGAATCGGTCTTGTTAACGTGCTGGCCACCGGCGCCCGATGAGCGGTAGGTGTCGACACGCAAGTCCGCCGGGTTGATCTCGATGGCTTCCTGCTCGTCCGGCTCGGGCAACACGGCCACAGTGCACGCGGACGTGTGGATACGGCCCTGGGATTCGGTCGCCGGAACCCGCTGCACGCGGTGCGCGCCAGACTCGAACTTGAGCTTGCCGTAGACGTTGTCGCCTTCCACCCGCGCGATGACTTCTTTATAGCCGCCGTGCTCGCCTTCGTTTTCGGAAAGAATTTCGACGCGCCAGCCGCGACGCTCGGCGTAGCGCGAATACATGCGGAACAGGTCGCCGGAGAAAATCGCGGCCTCGTCGCCACCGGTGCCGGCGCGAATTTCGAGGAACACGTTGCGCCCGTCGTTAGGGTCTTTGGGCAGCAACATGCGCTGCAGGTCGCCTTCCAGCTCTATCAGCTTTTCCTTGGCCTCACGGACTTCTTCCACGGCCATTTCGCGCATGTCCGGGTCGCTGTCCTTGAGCAGCGCCTGGGCGCCTTCGAGGTCGGCCTGGGTTTTGAGCCACTGGCTGTAGGTGGTCACAATCGGCTCAACTTCCGCGTACTCCTTGGAATAGGTGCGGAACTTGGTTTGATCGGAGATGACTTCGCCATCGCCGAGCAAGGCGGTCAGTTCTTCGAAACGGTCCTGGAGCACGTCCAGTTTATTGAGCAGTGACGCTTTCATTGCGGTTTTTTATCCGAAGAGCTTTCTGACGCCCCCTCACCGAGGGCAAAGAGTTCCTGGGCCATGGCCAGCGCATCGAGGCGGCCTTCGGCAGTCAACTTTTTAAGCTGCACGCTGGGTGCATGGAGCAATTTGTTGGTCAGGCCACGGGCCAGTTGCATCAACACCTCTTCTGCGCTGCTGCCATTGGCCAGCAACCGCTGGGCCTTCAGCAATTCCTCGTCACGCAGGCGTTCGCCCTGCTGACGATAGGCCTTGAGCACGTCCACCGCGGCCAATTCACGCAGGCGCACCATAAAATCTTCGGCGCCGGTGCTGACCATTTCCTCGGCGGCCTGGGCGGCGCCCTGGCGACTCTTGAGGTTTTCGGCGACCACTTCGTGCAGATCGTCGACGCTATAGAGGTAAACGTCGTCCAACTCGCCGACTTCTGGCTCGATATCGCGGGGAACGGCGATGTCCACCATGAAGATCGGCTTATGCTTGCGCAACTTCAGGGCGCTTTCCACCGCGCCCTTGCCGAGGATCGGCAACTGGCTCGCGGTGGAACTGATCACGATATCGCTGCGCACCAGCTCCGCCGGGATGTCCGACAGCAGCACGGCATGGGCGCCGAACTGCTCGGCAAGGATGCTCGCGCGTTCCAGCGTGCGGTTGGCAACCACGATACGCTTCACGCCGAGGTCATGCAGGTGACGGGCGACGAGGGTGATGGTTTCACCGGCACCGATCAGCAAGGCCTGGCTGCGCTGCAAGTCACTGAAAATCTGTTTGGCCAGGCTGACGGCTGCAAACGCTACGGACACCGGGTTTTCACCGATGGCGGTGTCGGTACGCACTTGCTTGGCGGAGTTGAACGTGGCCTGGAACAGCCGGCCCAGCAGCGGCCCGACGGTGCCGGCCTCGCGAGCCACGGCGTAGGCGGATTTCATCTGGCCAAGAATCTGCGGTTCACCCAACACCAGCGAATCAAGGCCTGAGGCGACGCGCATCATGTGACGAACTGCCGCATCCTCTTCGTGCACATAAGCGCACGAACGCAGCTCGTCGAGGCTCAAATGGTGGAAATCGGCCAGCCAGCGCAGTACCACATCCGCTGAAAGATGTTCCTGCTCTATATAAAGCTCACTGCGATTGCAGGTCGAAAGGATCGCAGCTTCGCGGCTGTCGGTGATCCGGCAGAGCTGCTGCAAGGCCTCAACCAACTGCTCTGGCGTAAACGCCACGCGCTCGCGCACGTCGACGGAGGCAGTCTTGTGGTTAATACCGAGTGCAAGGAAGGCCATTCAATATCGCTGATGATGTCGGGAAGCCGACAATTGTCCTACTTCGAATGATTCAGAACAACCACCGTAGGCTATTGTCCTAATACCTTGTGCCTATAAGGCATCCACTGAGACTCGGTTATGTTTGGCCGAAGGCTTGTGTCATGATGATCCGACCGCAGGTTAGTCGTCCTCTTCCTATATGAATAGATCTTCCGCGTTGCTCCTCGCTTTTGTCTTCCTCAGCGGCTGCCAGGCCATGGCCCCCGTGTCGCCGGACGGTACGCCGCCGGTAGAAGACAGCACCCCCGCCCCTGAAAAGCCCAAGGTTTATTCCTCGTTCAGTGAAGAAACGGTCTACAGCCTGCTGACTGCCGAATTGGCCGGCCAGCGCAATCGTTTCGACATTGCCCTGGATAACTACGTGACCCAGGCCATCAACACCCAGGATCCGGGCATTTCGGAGCGGGCGTTTCGCATCGCCGAGTATTTGGGCGCCGACCAGGCTGCCCTGGATACGTCGCTGATCTGGGCGAAAAACGCGCCGGACGATCTTGAAGCGCAACGCGCCGCTGCTGTTCAACTGGCACGCGCCGGGCGCTATGACGATTCCATGGTCTACATGGAGAAAGTCTTGCAGGGCAAGGGCGACACGCATTTCGATTTCCTTGCGCTGTCGGCCGCCGACACCGACCAGGACACGCGCAACGGGTTGATGAAGAGCTTCGACCGCCTGCTGCAAAAACACCCGAAGAACAGCCAACTGATTTTCGGCAAGGCTTTGCTGTTGCAACAGGACGACGAAGCCGACGCCGCGCTGAAACTGCTGGAGCAGAACCCGCCGGAAGACGGCGAGATCGCGCCGATTTTGCTGCGCGCACGCTTGCTGCAGAACCTCAATCGCGGCAAGGAAGCGATTCCACTGCTGGAAAAAAGCATCAAGAAGTACCCGGAAGACAAGCGCCTGCGCCTGACGTACGCGCGCATGCTGGTGGAGCAGGACCGCATGGCGGACGCCAAGGTGCAGTTCGCCAACCTGGTCCAGCAATACCCGGACGACGACGAATTGCGTTACTCCCTGGCGCTGGTGTGCCTGGAAGCCAAAGCCTGGGACGAGGCCAAGGGTTACCTGGAAGAGCTGATCCAGCGTGAAAGCCATGTGGACTCGGCGCACTTGAACCTTGGCCGTATCGCCGAGGAGCGCAACGACCCGCAAGGCGCCTTGCTCGAATACGCCAAGGTCGGCCCCGGCAATGATTACCTGCCGGCGCAGTTGCGCCAGGCGGACATCCTGATGAGCAACGGTCGCACCGACGAGGCGGAAAAACGCCTGGCTGCGGCGCGCGACGCCGAACCGGACTATGCGATCCAGCTTTACCTGATCCAGGCGGAAACCCTGTCGGCGAACAAACAGGGCGACCGCGCCTGGAAGGTACTGCAACAGGCCTTGCTGCAATACCCTGACGATTTGAACCTGTTGTACACCCGCGCGATGCAGGCGGAAAAACGCAATGACCTGGCGCAGATGGAAAAAGACCTGCGCCTGATCATCAAGCGCGACCCGGACAACGCCATGGCGCTGAACGCTTTGGGTTACACCCTGTCTGACCGCACGACGCGTTACGCCGAAGCCAAGGTACTGATCGAGCAAGCCCACAAGTTGAACCCGGAAGACCCGGCCGTCCTCGACAGCCTGGGCTGGGTGAATTACCGCCTGGGCAACCTGGACGAAGCCGAACGCTTGCTGCGCCAGGCGCTGGAGCGCTTTCCCGATCAGGAAGTCGCTGCACACCTGGGCGAAGTGCTCTGGGCCAATGGCAAGCAGCGTGAAGCACGACAAATCTGGGAAAAATTCCTCAAGGAACAACCCGACAGCCCAATCCTGCGCGGCACCATCAAGCGCCTGACCGGATCCGAGACCCCTTAAGCTTATGTTTTTGCGCCATGTAATCGTATTTGGTTTTATCGCCCTGCTCGCCGGTTGCGCGGGCACCGGCAGCCGTGAATCCGTTGAAGGCCAGGGCAACCCGGCGCAATGGAAGCAGCACAAAGATCAGCTCAGCAGCATTGATGGCTGGCAGATCGAGGGCAAGGTCGGGGTTCGCGCGCCGAAAGACTCCGGCAGTGGCACCTTGTTTTGGCTGCAACGCCAGGACTATTACGACATTCGCCTGTCCGGTCCACTGGGCCGCGGCGCAGCTCGCCTGACCGGTCGCCCGGGCCAGGTGAGCCTTGAAGTCGCCAATCAGGGCCGCTATGAAGCAGCCTCGCCGGAAGAGCTGCTGGAACAGCAAATGGGCTGGAAGCTGCCGGTTTCGCACCTGGTCTGGTGGGTACGCGGCTTGCCCGCGCCGGACAGCAAAAGTCGTCTAAGCCTCAACGGTGACAGCCGCCTGGCCACCCTGGAACAGGATGGCTGGCAGGTCGAATACCTGAGCTACGTGCAGCAAGGCAGTTACTGGCTGCCCGAGCGCATCAAGCTGCACGGCACCGACCTGGACGTCACGCTGGTGATCAAGGACTGGCAACCGCGCAAGCTGGGGCAATAACGTGACCGTTACCACCCTGACCCTGCCCTCCCCGGCCAAACTCAATTTGATGCTGCATATTCTGGGTCGCCGTGAAGACGGCTACCACGAGTTGCAGACGCTGTTTCAATTTCTCGACTACGGCGATGAACTGACCTTCACCCTACGCGGCGATGGCGTGATCAAGCTGCACACCGAATTTGAAGGCGTGCCCCACGACAGCAACCTGATTGTGAAGGCGGCAAAAAAACTTCAGGCGCAATCCGGTTGCTCGCTCGGCATCGATATCTGGATCGATAAAATCCTGCCCATGGGCGGCGGCATCGGTGGCGGCAGTTCAAATGCCGCGACCACGCTGCTCGGCCTGAACCACTTGTGGCAGCTGAGCTGGGACCTTGATCGCCTGGCTGCGCTGGGCCTGACGCTGGGCGCCGACGTGCCGGTTTTCGTGCGTGGGCACGCGGCTTTTGCCGAGGGCGTGGGGGAGAAACTCAGCCCCGAATACCCCGAAGAGCCGTGGTATGTCGTGCTTGTTCCGCAAGTATCTGTAAGTACAGCAGAAATTTTTTCAGATCCACTGTTGACACGTAACACTCCTCCCATTAAAGTGCGCCCCGTTCCCAAGGGAAACAGTCGAAATGACTGCTTATCGGTTGTAGCAAGGCGTTATCCAGAAGTACGTAACGCTTTGAATTTGTTAGGTAAATTTACCGAAGCAAAATTAACCGGAACTGGAAGTTGTGTGTTTGGGGGCTTCCCAAGCAAAGCTGAAGCTGATAAAGTCTCGGCCCTTCTTACAGAGACCCTTACAGGGTTTGTAGCAAAGGGAAGCAACGTTTCGATGTTGCATCGCAAGCTGCAAAGTCTGCTCTAAAAGGAATCGAGTGTTAGGCACTCGTTGCATCAAATACAGGGGCGTCGCCAAGCGGTAAGGCAGCAGGTTTTGATCCTGCCATGCGTTGGTTCGAATCCAGCCGCCCCTGCCATTTTCTAATACTCATCCAGGTTACCCTCAGCCTCTAGGTACTGCGCGTGTCCAAGATGATGGTCTTTACGGGGAACGCTAACCCCGATCTGGCTCGACGTGTCGTACGTCAGCTGCATATCCCTCTCGGTGACATCTCTGTCGGTAAATTCTCCGACGGCGAAATTACAGCAGAGATCAATGAAAACGTCCGCGGTAAAGATGTCTTCATTATTCAGCCGACTTGCGCTCCGACCAACGATAACCTGATGGAACTCGTCGTGATGGCTGATGCCTTCCGCCGCTCCTCAGCGACTCGAATCACAGCTGTAATCCCCTACTTTGGTTATGCCCGTCAGGATCGCCGTCCGCGTTCCGCACGTGTGGCTATCAGCGCGAAAGTCGTTGCCGATATGCTGACCGTGGTAGGTATCGACCGTGTTCTCACGGTTGACCTGCACGCTGACCAAATCCAGGGTTTCTTCGATATTCCAGTAGATAACATCTACGGCTCCCCGGTATTGGTGGACGACATCGAAGACCAGCGCTTTGAAAACCTGATGATCGTGTCCCCGGACATTGGTGGCGTCGTGCGTGCACGGGCTGTTGCCAAATCCCTGGGCGTTGATCTCGGGATCATCGACAAACGCCGTGAAAAAGCCAATCACTCTGAAGTGATGCATATCATCGGTGATGTCGAAGGGCGTACCTGTATTCTGGTTGATGACATGGTCGACACCGCCGGCACCCTGTGCCACGCGGCCAAAGCCTTGAAAGAGCACGGTGCAGCAAAAGTCTTCGCCTACTGCACACACCCTGTGCTGTCGGGCCGAGCGATCGAGAACATCGAGAATTCCATGCTGGACGAACTGGTGGTGACCAACACCATCCCGTTGTCCGCAGCAGCTCAAGCCTGTTCGCGTATCCGTCAACTGGATATCGCACCGGTAGTTGCCGAAGCGGTTCGCCGCATCAGCAACGAAGAATCGATCAGCGCGATGTTCCGTTAAGGGTCAAACCTTCGGTACACCTCACTGACGAAAAGCGCCCCGCCCCAGCATTTTGCCGGGGCGGGGCTTTTTTGCCCATATCGCCTTTAGCGCTGGTCGCAAACGCTAGGGCGAATGTGGTTATTTTGGAGATACAACATGAACGATTTTACTCTGAATGCTGAAGCGCGTTCCGACCTGGGGAAAGGTGCGAGCCGCCGCCTGCGTCGTCTCGCAAGCCTGGTTCCAGCTGTAGTTTACGGTGGCGAAAAAGCCCCTGAATCCATCAGCATGCTGGCCAAAGAAATCGCCAAACTGCTCGAAAACGACGCGGCCTACAGCCACATCATCGAGTTGAACGTCGGTGGCAAAAAGCAGAACGTCATCATCAAGGCTCTGCAGCGCCACCCAGCTAAAGGCCACGTGCTGCACGCTGACTTCATCCGCGTAGTAGCCGGTCAGAAACTGACCGCTATCGTGCCTGTACACTTCATCGGTGAAGAAGCACCGGTCAAGAAAGGTGGCGTTGTTTCCCACACTACCACTGAGCTGGAAGTGAGCTGCCTGCCGAAAGATCTGCCTGAGTTCATCGAAGTCGACCTGTCGGCCGCTGAAATCGGCACCATCATTCACTTGTCCGACCTCAAAGCCCCTAAAGGCGTTGAGTTCGTTGCTCTGGCTCACGATAAGGACCTGGCTGTTGCCAACGTCCACGCTCCACGTGTAGCCGAAGAAGCTGACGAAGCTGAAGAACCCGCTGCAGAGTAATTTCTCTCTGTAACGTCGGAGCTTGAGGAAACATCGCGGACCGAAACGTAGCGAGAAAGCGGGCGATAACGCGAAGTTTATCTCTGGATAAGTTAGCTTCTGTCGTCCACTTTCGCCGCAACCAGGTTGCGGCGATGTTATCCACAACTCCAAAGGAAGGGCCCCTGTCGTGACTGCCATTAAACTGATCGTTGGCCTGGGAAATCCAGGCGCCGAATACGAACAGACCCGGCATAACGCGGGGGCCCTTTTTGTTGAGCGCATCGCCCACGCGCAAGGTGTGAACCTTGTGGCCGATCGCAAGTATTTTGGCCTGACCGGGCGCTTCTCGCACCAGGGTCAGGATGTTCGTCTGCTGATTCCCACCACCTACATGAACCGCAGCGGCCAGTCTGTCGCGGCGCTTGCGGGGTTCTTCCGGATAAAACCCGAAGAAATCCTGGTGGCCCATGACGAACTGGACCTGCCACCCGGCGTTGCCAAGCTTAAGCAAGGCGGCGGGCATGGCGGCCACAATGGCCTGCGCGACATCATCGCGCAGCTGGGTAATCAGAATACGTTTTACCGTCTGCGGCTCGGCATTGGCCACCCAGGCGTTGCCAGTATGGTTTCAAATTTCGTCCTGGGTCGTGCGCCACGCGCCGAACAGGAAAAACTCGATGCCAGCATCGACTTTGCCCTCGGCGTGCTGCCGGATATCTTCGCCGGTGAATGGAACCGCGCGATGAAAAACCTGCACAGCCAGAAGGCCTGACTCTTACCGAGGGGAAACACCATGGGATTCAATTGCGGCATCGTCGGCCTGCCCAACGTCGGCAAATCCACCCTGTTCAACGCCCTGACCAAGTCCGGTATTGCGGCGGAGAACTTCCCCTTCTGCACCATCGAACCGAACACCGGTATCGTGCCGATGCCCGATACACGCCTGGACGCCCTGGCGGCCATCGTGAATCCAAAGCGCATCCTGCCGACCACCATGGAGTTCGTCGACATCGCAGGCCTGGTCGCCGGCGCCTCGAAAGGTGAAGGCCTGGGCAACAAGTTCCTCGCCAACATCCGTGAGACCGATGCAATCGCTCACGTGGTCCGCTGCTTCGAAGACGAAAACGTGATTCACGTCTCCAACAGCGTCGACCCGAAACGCGACATCGAGATCATCGACCTGGAACTGATCTTCGCCGACCTCGACAGCTGCGAGAAGCAACTGCAAAAGGTCACGCGTAACGCCAAGGGCGGCGACAAGGACGCCGTCGTTCAGAAAGCCTTGCTGGAGCAGTTGATCGCTCACTTCACCCTGGGCAAGCCGGCACGCAGCCTGATGAAGAGCATGAGCGTCGACGAAAAGGCGGTGATCAAGGGCTTCCACCTGCTGACCACCAAGCCGGTGATGTACATCGCCAACGTGGCTGAAGACGGTTTCGAAAACAACCCGCTGCTCGACGTGGTCATGGCCATTGCCGAAGAAGAAGGCGCAATCGTTGTTCCGGTGTGCAACAAGATCGAGGCAGAAATTGCCGAGCTCGAAGACGGCGAAGAGAAAGACATGTTCCTTGAGGCCCTGGGCCTGGAAGAGCCTGGCCTGAACCGTGTGATCCGCGCCGGTTACGAGATGCTGCACTTGCAGACCTACTTCACCGCCGGTGTCGAAGAAGTCCGTGCCTGGACCGTCAAGGTCGGCGCCACCGCGCCACAGGCCGCCGGTGTGATCCACACTGACTTCGAAAAAGGCTTCATCCGCGCCGAAGTGATCGCCTACAACGACTTCATCCAGTACAAGGGTGAAGCCGGTACCAAGGAAGCCGGTAAATGGCGCCTGGAAGGCAAGGAATATATCGTCAAGGATGGCGACGTGATGCACTTCCGTTTCAACGTGTAAGCGTTAACCGCGGTCATCACCGCACACCAAAAAAGCCGATGCATTGCATCGGCTTTTTTGTGGGCGCGCGTTAAGCACTGGCGCGGCGACACGTTAGCACTTCCTGTATTCCAACCGACTTTAAGTTTAATCCTACGAATAAAAACAGCAACTTCCGACCCTGACTATTGAATAACTTCACGCTTACACTCTTGCAAACTAATCGCCTATAAATAAGATGCAATCTTGCAATAAGACAGTGACAACTTGAATAAAGTACGCTCTACTGCGCCCCCTCTTTGAACACTGCCCCACTCATAGTGAAGTGATAGAACATGTCGGCCGCCTACCCAAAGGAAAATGAATTAGACGCCCCGTTCATTGAAGCCGCTGATATTGAGAACACACTCAATACGACCGCCACACTCAACGTTGACATCCTGTTACTGGGTGAGACGGGCACCGGCAAAGATACATTGGCGAAACGTATTCATCATTTGTCGGGCCGACGCGGAAACTTCGTCGCCGTTAACTGCGCAGCCATTCCCGAAAGCCTGGCGGAGGGCCAACTCTTCGGCGTCAACAGCGGCGCTTACACAGGGGCCGTGCAGTCACGCGCGGGCTTTATCGAAGCTGCGCACTTGGGCACGCTGTACCTCGACGAAGTCGACAGCATGCCTCTGTCACTGCAAGCCAAGCTGCTGCGGGCGCTGGAGGCGCGCGGGGTTGAACGCCTGGGCTCAACCCGTTTCATCCCGGTGGACATGCGCGTCATCGCCTCCGCCCAGCAGTCGCTGCATGACATGGTGGAGCAAGGCACCTTTCGTCGCGACCTGTATTTCCGCCTGAATGTGGTCAACATCAAGCTTTCCCCCCTGCGTGAAAAACAGGAGCGCATTGTGCCGCTGTTCCTGGACATGGTTCGCCAGGAAGCCGAGTACTTCAAATGCCCGCCTCCACTGGCCTCCAACGCACTGCTTCAACAGTTGTTATGCCACCCCTGGCTGGGCAATGTACGAGAGTTGCGCTCCACCGCGAAACGCTTTGTCTTGGGGCTGACACCGCTGTCAGTACCACCGCTGCCAACTCAAGACTTACAACCCAACTTCAAGGACCGCTTACAGCAAATAGAGAAAATGCTGATTGAAGAGTCTTTGCGTCGTCATGCACATAACGTCGATGGCGTTGCCGGGGAACTGCGTATCGCCAAGCGCACGCTGTACTATCGAATGAAACAATTAGACATCTCATTGAGTTAATACCTGCTGCCGCCGCAACACCCACTACATGAACCTAGTTTCTACTGAGAAACATCTGGAACGTTTTAACGGCTGAGTGCCACACAGTCTGGGACCCCGGTGCTTTGAGCGACTGAATGACGCTCAAAAGACAACGGCGTTAAACACTCATCTTTTGTGCGTTAACAATGGAGTTTCCAACATGCTCGATTCAACCAACCCTCTTGCCTCATTCTATCAAACTCTTAACTCGTCCATCGGCAACGGCGGCGGCAAAAACGAGGACTTGGAGCAGGAGCGTGATGCCATGCAACGTAAGTCCTTCCAGCGTAGCAACAAGGTGTACGAAAACAACGAAGCAAAAAAGAACGCTGAAGCAGTGCGCTGACCCGCAAACCTCTCCTGCCTGACGGCAGGAGAGGCTTCCTTGAACATTAGCGAAGGCTCTTTATGCGCATAGAACGCAACCTCACGTCGGGTAACGACGCACTGCACACACCCTTTAAGACTCAAGAGTCAAACCTGCAACGGGACGATGCCAGTTTCTTCAGTGCCCAGATGGAAAGCTCGGCGCGGCCCGTGACGGCATCGTCGCCTTCCAACCTGCTGACTGACGTCTCCAATCAGTTGATCAAGTCGACCACCGGCATGAGCAAAGGCCTGCGCGCCTACAGTACCGGTAACAAGGAAAAGGACAGCGCCAACTACGCCGCCAACCTTTCCGATTCCATGTTGCTCACCACCGTGTTGACCAAGAGCGTCGGTAAAACGGCCCAATTCCTCGAAAAAATCAGCAACCTGCAGTAGGTAAAAATGATCCGTCTTCTGGCTCCGGGTTTCATGTTATCGCTGGTACTCCTGCTGAGCGGCTGCGGTGAAAGTGTTGAATTGCACCGTCAGCTGTCCGAACAGGAGGCCAACGAGGTCGTCGCGGAACTGGCGGACAAGCACATTCGCGCACAAAAGGTCCCCGCCAAAGAGGGCGTGACAGTGCGCGTGAGTGCCTCCGACATCAGCCGCGCCGTACGCACGCTGGAAGCTGCCGGGCTGCCCAAGGTGGCGCGCATCACCATGGGCCAGACCTTTCGCAAGGAAGGCGTCATCTCCACCCCGCTGGAAGAGCGCGCCCGTTACATCTACGCCTTGTCACAGGAGCTGGAAGCCACCCTGTCGAACATTGACGGCGTGATCGTCGCGCGTGTCCACGTGGTGCTGCCGGAACGTGTCGCGCCCGGCGAACCGGTGCAGCCGGCGTCCGCCTCGGTGTTTATCAAGCATGACCCACGGCTTGAACCCGACAATATCCGCGCGCGTGTACGCCGCATGGTCGCCAGCAGTATCCCCGGCATGTCCACCGCCGTGGATAACGCGCAAAAACTGACGGTGGTTTTTGTACCGGCAACCGTCTACACAGAGCAGCAACGGCTGAGTTATTTCGGGCCGTTCCTGATTCCGGAAAAGGACCTTGCGTTCTGGCAAGCCTGTGTCGCACTTTCACTGATCGCCACCGGGCTGGCGGTGGGCGGCGGGTTGTTCTGGCGCAGCCGCAGGCGTGCACAGGCATCATCTGTCGACGCTCAGCCTGCGAATGAGTGAACAACTGGCGTGGGCTCAGTGGTGGGCCATCCCATGGCAGCACTCGCATGCGGACTGGCAGGTGCTCGATCAACAAAGCGTGGACGCGCTGAGCCGCGCCGGGCACATGCGCATCAGCCGGCTGCTGGGCATCGCACCTTGCCTGCCGCCCTCACCGCATTCCACCGTGCTGCGCCTGGCACTCGCCTCCACAGAGCAGCTCAACCACATGCTCGCGCTGCTGGGTAACACCTGCCACCGCCCCATCGACGGAACCGTCAGCGAGCCCCAGCACCTATGGTGCCTGCGTATTTCCAAAGCCTTGAAACCCGAGACGCTGCTGCTGCCCGACGACGACCCCCTGCAACTGCTGCGTGCCTGGCTCACGCCAGCCATCTGGCAGCGGCTTCGGTTGCGTTTTTCACGCCCACGGGTGCTGAAGCTGGAAGAAACACACGCCTCTCTCGAAGACGCACACAGTCGACTCGACACGCTCTGGCAGGCCATCGTCTGGCGAGTGACGACCACGAGCGGCGACGATTTCCTACCCTGATAGAGCTGCCCCCGATGCTATGCCGACGCAAGATTGACTTACACAGTGGCTCTACAGGCCAGGCAACCGTCTTGATTACCCAAGAGATGCTCAAGGAGAGCGCGCAAGCCAGCCAACTGCTGGAGCGTGCGCACGCCAAGGCTGATCAGTTGCTGAGCGAGGCGGCGGCACAGTGCGAGGTGCTGCTTGAGCACGCGAACCAGGCATTCTGGCAACAGGCCAACGCGCAGCTTGAACAGTGGGCACATCAGCGCCAAATGATGTGCGACAACCTGGAGCGATACGCCACCTCGATTGCCGACCAGGCTCTGTGCTGCCTGCTTGAAGACATCCCGCCGACGCAACGCCTCACCGCCCTGATCAAACGCCTGATGGCCGCGCAGCTGCCGACCGTCAGCGCAACGCTCCTTTGCCATCCTTCCGAGCTTGCCAGCCTGGAGCAATGCCTCGCCCTGCTGGACATCACACTCTGGGTGCTACGCGCCGACGACGCGGTTAAACCTCAGTCGCTGGTACTGGAAACAACCGAAGGCGACTTCCGTATTGACTGGGCTTCGATGCGCAAAATCCTGCTGGTGCGCGAGGACCCGTTTTCAGCGACGTAACCCGCTTGCAAATGTTTAACCCGGCTGACTCACGATGGAACTGGTGGCGATTGACACGCCACATAGCCCATACACATCAAGAGTAAAAGTGTATGGAATTCTACGGGAACCTGAAAAACCAACTGTTGAGACGCGCCGATATTGAAAAAAATCGGACCGAAACGGCCATGCAGGAAACCGATGCAGACGACGCCGACGTCGACCTGTTCGAAATGAGCATGCTGCAACGCAACGCCAAATACGCCTTCCACGAACAGGTCCGCGCCAGGCACATGTTGCTGAAAGCGGCCATCGACGGCGCGCAAAGTTGAACGCCCTGATTGCCAACTGGGTGCATGCCCGTGAAGACCCGCTCACGCTGTTTGAAGACAACCACGCCATCACCCTGCAGCGCGAATCGGGCGCCCTGAAATTGAGTGTTCAACTGACGCTCTCGCGGCCCGGCAACGCTCAGCTGGAAACCTGGATGCGGCCGGGTGAATACAGCCTTGGCCGCTTTCAGGGAGCGCTCTCGCAAGCGCCGGACCGTGGCGCGCTCTGGCTGGTTCAGTGCCTGCAGGATGAGGCGAACGAGGAGCAGATTCTGGGTTGCCTCGAAAGCCTGCTCAACCAACGTGATGCCTGGCGCGCGATGGTCACTCGCCAAGCGCGGCCCGTGCCTCCCACTCCTTCTTCGGCGCTACGCTCGCTGGCGCTCTAACCCGAGAACTCTCCATGGACAACACGCCCCACAAACGCACGCGTTTGCGCGCTCACTCGCCTGCCTGCCCGCCCAAACCGGCTCAATGGCGCAGCCTGATGCTATTGCCCTGGTTGCTGCTGCCCCTGGAAAGCAGCCTGGCGGCCATTCCGTCTGAATGGAAAAACACCGCCTATGCGTATGAGGCCGAGCACAAACCCTTGCGAGAGGTGCTGGAAGATTTTGCCCAGACCTTTGGCATACAGCTGCAAGTCGACGGCCTGCTCGAAGGCATCGTCAACGGAAAAATACGCGCCAATACCCCTCAGTCACTGCTCGACAGGCTTGCCGTTGAGCACCGTTTCCAATGGTATTTGTACAACAACACGCTCTATATCAGCACCCTGGACCTGCAAGAGTCGGCGCGCCTGGAAGTCTCCTCCGAGACCATCTCCGACCTCAAGCAGGCACTGACCGATATCGGCCTGCTCGACAGTCGGTTCGGGTGGGGCGAACTGGCTGAAGATGGCGTGGTGCTGGTCTCAGGCCCCAAACGTTACATCGAGCAGATCAAGCAGTTCAGCAGTCAGCGCCGCTCCCCGGATGAAAAACAGAGCGTGCTGAGCTACCCGCTGAAGTTCGCCAACGCGGCCGACCGCATTGTGGATTATCGCGGCGAGAAGCTGACTATCCCGGGCATCGCCAGCATGCTGCGCGGGTTACTTGAGCCGCGTACAGCCTCCGCGCTTTCAACCGCGAGCAAAGCGCCCAACGCCCCGTCACCAACAGCACTGGTAATGCCGAATTTCCCTCGGCTGGGTAACCCGTTGCTGGAACAAATGCTCGGCAGCTCTACAAACTCAGGAGAGCTGGCAACCGGTGCCGCGCTCACCCCACGCGCGGCGCGGGGTGCCAGTCGAATCCGGGTCGAGGCGGATGTGCGCAACAACGCAATCCTGATCTACGACTTGCCGGAGCGCCACGCGATGTACCGCGAGCTGATCACTCAGCTCGACGTCGCGCGCAAGCTGGTGGAGATCGACGCAATCATCCTGGATATCGAGCGCACACAGTTGCGTGAATTCGGGGTCAACTGGGGGTTTCAAAACAGTCGGTTCCGCGGCGGCGCCAACGTGGCACCCGGCACCACCTCACAGCTGGCCATCGAAAGTCGCGATCGCTTCTTCGCCGATGTACGCGCCCTCGAAGCCAAAGGCCTGGCGACCATGGTCTCCAACCCGTCGGTGCTGACCCTGGAGAACCAGCCGGCGGTGATCGACTTCAACCGCACCCAGTTCCTCAAGGCCGGCGTTGAAAACGCGACCATTTTGCCCGTCACCGTCGGTACCAGCTTTCAGGTGGTGCCAAGGGTTATCACCAGCCGGGGCAGCCATCAGATTCACTTGGTGGTGGACATTGAAGACGGCAATTTCGATGAATCCAACCCCACGCTCGACGGCCTTGATGTGCGCCGCGGCAAGGTGAGCACCCAGGCAGTCATGGCAGAAAAACGCTCGTTGGTGGTCGGTGGGTTTCACGTGACAAACAACCGAGACAAGCAAAGCAAGGTGCCGCTGCTGGGGGATATTCCACTGCTGGGCAAGGCGTTGTTTTCCTCGACTGAACGGCAGAACAACCGCCGCGAACGTCTGTTCATCCTCACGCCACGGGTGATCGGCGATCAGGCCGACCCGTCACGTTATTTGCCCCAGGAAGACCAGGCCGAACTGCAGGCCGCGCTCAAACCATTGGCGCGCCGCCTCGCCCCTCACCAGCCTGAAATCAAGCGCAGCGATATCACCGGTACCCTGGCTCACCTCGTCAGCGGGCAAGTGCCCAAAGGCTTCGAGGCGGGACCGATGCCCCTGGGGCTGGACACCTTGTGCAGCACCCGCGACGTATTGGCACTCAACCCCGAACGCAGCCAGTGGTACACAGGCCCCCAGTTCAACGTGGCGGTGGTGGTGGTGCGCAATCAGATCAAACGCAACGTACGCATTGATGAAAAGGAATGCAGCAATTCGCAGACCCTGGCCGTCAGCGTCTGGCCGCGTGCCTGGCTCAAACCCGGCGAGGAAGCAGAAGTGTTTATCGCCATGCGCCCGGTCGTGAAGGATGAACACATCGGTGTATCGCGCCCTTCCCTCCTCACCCCAACCCAGAAGACCCGACCATGAAACACACATTGTTGTGCGCCAGCCTGATCGGTGCCGCGCTGCTCCTCGCCGGTTGTACGCCCACCTGCAAAGGCGACTCCTGTTCACGCCCGCAATCGAGCAGTGACAAACTGGTGGTCTGGTGGCCGCCACACATGCGCGTCGACACTGGCCCGTCCGGCGAGCGCTCGGACTATCAAACGGTGTCGCTGGAGCGATGAGCACCCCCGGTTTGCCTGGCGATACCTCTAATCGCCAGGCGTTTCTGGACGCTCTGGTGAACGGCGATGCCGTTCACCTGCCGCTTTGCCAGGGAATCAAACTGTGCGCAATGAAGGCAGGCACCCGCCCGGGGCTGAGCCTGATGGTTGCCCGCGAAGCCCTGCAGGCCGGGCAATTGCAGCGCGTACTGGAACGCCGTTTTGAGCAGGCCGTCGCGTTCGACGGCTGCTTTATTTACCTCGATGCGCGTGGCGCACTGGTGATCTGGCAGGCACTGCCCGAGGCGCGCACAGCCCTCGAACCAACGCTCAGCCGACTGCTGTCGCTGGCCAACCTTGATGCCCTGGATGGCCGCCTGGTTCGTTGATCAGCGTTGCTCAAGCTCAGGCAGTTCAAGGGTTTCACGCTTGGCGTCATCGTCCAGCTCGCGCAAGGTGCGGTAGATAAACGCTACGGCCTGCAACGTCTCGCGAGGGATGCTCGCGCCCAACTTTTTCTCGTAGATCGTACGCGCCAACCACACGCACTGGATGACCGGGACATCGGCGGCCTTCGCGCGCGCGATGAGTTTTCGCGCGTCGGCATCGGTACCCTTTTCCACCAGCAGCGGCAGCGGGGTTTTCCCCGGTCGGTAATACAAGGCGACGGCAAAGTGCGTCGGGTTGACCACCAGCATGTCGGCCTCCTCGAGCTTGGGCAACTTGACCTTCGGTTCTTCCTGGGCCAATTGCTGCGCAAGCTGGCGGCGCTGGCCTTTGACGTGTGGGTCGCCTTCCATGTCCTTGTATTCCTTGACCACCTCAACCTGGGTCATGCGCATGCGCTTGGCGAAGAAATACTTCTGCAAGGTCAGGTCAATCAGCGCCAGCACCAGCAATAGCCCAAGGCAGGCATGCAGCAAATGACGAAACACGGCGATCAGCGCCAGGATGTAGCTTTGCAGATCGCTGTTGGCCAGGTTGATCAACGCGTTCAGTGACGGGCCGATAACCACGTACAAAATCAAACCCAGGAGCGAGGCTTTGACGATGCCCATCAGCAAGTTCATCAGCGACTGCGGCGAGAACATTTGCTTGGCTTGATTGAGCGGGTTGAGACGCTTGAAATCCAGTTTCAGAGTCTCCGGTGCGAACAGCAGACCGAACTGCATCCAGCTGCTGATCAGCTTCACCGTAATCGCTACCCCGACCATCAACAGCGCGAACGAGAAGAAAATCAGCAAGGCGTCCGTCAGCACTTCTTCCAGGGCGCGCGCAAAGGGCTGGCCGAAGCGCGACAGCGGTAACAGCATCAATTGCTGAAAGCGTTGCAGGCTGGTTTCGGCCGTGAACAGCGCGATTTCACTGATGGCGGTCAACACCAGCAATTTGCCGACGTCCTGGCTTTGCGCAACCTGGCCTTTCTTGCGTTGATCGCGCAGTTTTTTCGCACTGGCCGGGTGTTTCTTTTCTCCCGAATCACTCATGGCGCCGACACCTTGAACATCAAGCCAAGGGAATGTTTGAGGTCACCCAACAGCACCATGCGCCCGACGATCAAGTCCTGCAGCAAGGCAAAATACAGAATCAAAATGCCGATGCCCGCCAGGCATTTCACCGGCGGTGCCAGTGTGCTCACCTGCAACTGCGGGCTGTAGAGGCCCAGCAAGGCGATACCGAACTCCAGCAACAGCAACACCGCGATAAAGGGCGCCGCGTAGAGCATCATGTGCATGAAGGTATCGCTGAGCAATGCCACAAAGGTGCTGAAACCATTGGCCCCCACCACCGGAAACCAGGCAGTCGGCGGCCAGATCTGGTAGCTGTCCCAGATCACCTGGGTCAACGCTCCCAGGCCCAGGCTGACCATTAACAGGTAAATTGCCAGTTGCTTGAACAGGTGCCCGATTGGCGTGGCGTCAGGCCCGAGCGAGGGGTTGAGTTGGCCACCGGCCAGCGCGCCACGCTGGTTATCCAGCAGCGCCCCCACCGCCTCGAACATCCAGAACGGCATCGACAGCAATGTGCCTAGAAGAAACCCCAGCGCCGCTTCTTTGAGCACCAGCGCGGCCAGCATCAGCGCCGAGAGGTCAGTGCCCGCCAGCAGCGCGTTGATGCCTGGCGCAGGGATCAGCGCCATGACCATCACAATCGTGTGCCGGGGCATACCGCGAATATGCTGAAAACAGAACGCCGCCACCAGAAACGCGCAGGGGTAGATCCGCGCCATGCCAATCAGCAGGCTGGGCAGGAACTCAAGATAAAGCAACACAGGCAGGCCCTCAGTTCAGTGCAGAGCGGGCGATCATGTCGAAGGTCAGGTTGATCAGCTGGATAAGCTCCACGCCGATCCAGCGCCCCGTCACCGCGAGGGTGATCCCCACCGCCACCAGCTTGATGCCAAACGGCAAGGTCTGGTCCTGGATCTGCATCAGGGCCTGCACCAGCGACGTCAGTACGCCGACGATCACCGCCACAATCAGCGGCGGCGCCGAGAGTACGACCACCAGCAACATGCCCTGCTTGAACAGCACGATCGGTTCCATAGAAGGCTCAGAGATAAGAAAGGAACAAGCTGTCGAGTAGCCGCGACCATCCGGAGACCATCACGAACAACAGCAATTTGAGCGGCAGGGAAATGGTCATGGGCGAGACCATTTGCATGCCCAGCGCCAGGAGCAGGTTGGACACAATCAGGTCGATCACGATGAAGGGGATATAGATCAGAAAGCCGATCTCGAACCCCGCCTGCAACTGCGACAGTACAAACGCCGGAATCAGCAGGATCAGGTCTTCGCGCTGTACGTCCTGTGCCATCTGCGGCGGCCACATGCGCGCGGTGTTTTCCAGCAAATGGGTGAGGACATCCGGGTCGATGTTGCGCACCATGAAGGCCCGCAATGGCTTGATCGCCTCGAGCCCGGTTTGCTGGAGCGTCTGCACGTTGGCAAGGTTCAGCGGCGTGACCTTGACCACCTCGGCGATTTCATACCCCACCGGCGCCATGATAAACAGCGTCGCTGCCAGGGCGATGCCGTTGATGGCCATGCTCGGCGGCACTTGCTGCACACCGATGGCGTTGCGCGTAATCATCAGCACAACCACGATCTTCAAAAATGCCGTGCACACGATCAGCAGCATCGGCATCAACGATAACGCCGCCAGAAACACTGCTAGAACGAGGGGATCTACCCCCTGAAAACTCATCGGGAAAACATCACGCGGGTTAACTGCAGGCCCAGTCGTCCGTCGACGTCCACCAGTTGCCCCTGGCCGATGGCCCGATCGCCGTAATACAAACCCGCCATGCCTGGGCCGTACCCGGAAATGCCCAGCACCGCACCCGGTGCCAGGTTGCGCAGCTCGCCGAGTGTGAGGTTGAGCGTCCCGCAACGCACCGTCAGCGCCATGCTCAATTCATCGAACGGCTCGTGGCCGAACACATCCTCCACGGGCTCATCGTCCGCCTGCCCAAGGTAGTGCGGTGCTGCAAAATCCTCTTCCACAAACGTGTCCTCGATAGAAACAAGGGTCAGGCTCAAAGGCCCGGATTCATCATCAATTTGCCCATGCAGGCGCTGCCTGCCGGCCTGTACATAACCATCGCCACGGGCTTGAAAAAAACTCTGCTCGAGCATCAGCACATCGCCCACCCGCAGGTGGCTCACCTGCTTGATGGGCAGCTGTGAGTGGCCAAGCGTGACGGCAATCGCCACCTGAAACTGCGCCGGTAAGGGTTCGGCGATGGGCACCCACGGGCCCGCCTCGCACAAGGCGAGAAAGCTCTCGGGCGCCAGCCACAAATAGCCCACGACCCTGGACGCGCCCAGGGTCACTGACAGGCTGCAACCGAAGTCCGAAGGCCGATCGGTCGTGCGCAATCGCACGTAGCCCAACAGCGCGCGTATCTGAGTACTGAGGTGATGCTGGAACAACTCCCAGAACCAGGAGTCCGGATCGTTACCGGACTGGGCAAGCGTCACCGGGCACTCGCCGAGCAGGCTGAACAGCGGCCCCGGCTCGCCGAACGCCAACACGCCGCACGCGGTCTCGAAGCACAACGGCTTCGCGCCCACCGGGGCACGCCCCGGCTCAAGCAACAGCTCACCCGTTTGCTGCGCGACCTCAAACGGCAGGCGCAAGCCACGCCCCAACCGGCGCCGTGCGGCCACCGCATCGCCCTTGACACAAGGAAAATTCAACAGGGAAACCATCATGCCGGGCCCGTGCTGGCGACGCTTAAATTGACCGGCATGCGCAAGCTCTGCGCGAGGCCCTCCTGGCAGCGTTGGCGCACACCACTGAGCCAGCGCGCGGTGGACTCCTCCTCCGCTGCAAGCTCGACGTTCCACGCCCCGCTCTCGCGACGAACAGAGGCGTTAATCCGCCCCAGCCGAGGCAAATACAACACCGCGACCAGCGGCCACTGCGATGCGCCCAGCACCCGTGGCGCCAGCTGTTCGGTCAATGCCTCGACCATCAGGGCATCGGCTGAGGGTTTGCGTCGTGCAAGGGTTGCCCCGTGGCCGCTGCCGCCCCCACGGTCGTCGAACAGTTGGGAGAACAGCCGTCTTTGCTCCCAGGGCACTGCGGCCAGCATTTGCGACTCGGAGTCATCCTTGGCATCGCGGGAGCGCAGGCGTTTGGGCGAACGGGTGGAGACCTTTGTCATGTCGGCTCCTGAGCCAGCAGATTGGATAATTCATGGAGTTTTTCGACTTGACGCAGGCACAGGGTCACCTGCTTCTGGGCACTGCCAATTTCAATTTCCTGCTGTTCTCGCCGGTCTTGCAGCTCATGCAATTGGCCTTCTTCGCGCTGGGTGCTGGCAGACAACGTCTGCTCCTGCGCACTCCAGGATTTCAGCGCTTTAAAGGTCAGTACCTGGCCCTGGTGTTCGTTGAGCAATTGCGCGCTTTGCTCGGCTTCATCCCGCCGGGTTTGTTCAAGCGTGTCCTGCGCCTGCCGGATACTGGCGAGCAAGGCTTGCTGGGTTCGTTTTGCCTCACGCAATGCACGCTCGGCGCGGTCAGCGCGGTGCCTGCGCAGGCGGCGCAGGGTCTCGATCTCGTCGAGTTGCAGATCAGAATGGGACATACGCCGTCAGCTCCGTCAGTTGCTGCAGGGTGGTCTCGATGGGTGTCGGCTCGCGCAAGTCCTGGCGCAAAAAACCATCGACCGCCTGGCGGCTGTCCACGGCCATGTCGGTCAAGGCATCGCTGCCCGGCTGGTACTCGCCCAACTTGAGCATCAGTTCAATCTGCTGGTAGGCCGACAACAACCGCCGCAACCCCGTGCCGGCGCTGATATGCCCGGGCTCGGCAACGTTGCTCAATATGCGGGAGAGGCTGGCCAACACATCAACGGCCGGGTAATGGCCACGCTCGGCCAGCTTGCGTGACAGCACGATATGACCGTCGAGCAACGAACGAACTTCATCCGCCACCGGGTCATTCATGGAGTCCTGTTCGATCAGCACGGTGTAGATCGCGGTGATCACGCCGTCACGGGTCAGCCCGGCACGTTCCACCAGACGCGGTAACAGGCTGTAGACCGACGGTGGCAAACCACCGCGGCCCAGAGGTTCGCCGGCGGCCAGGCCGATTTCGCGCTGGGCCCGGGCAAAACGCGTCAGCGAGTCGATCAGCAGCAGTACCCGTTTGCCCTTGCGCCGAAACCCCTCGGCCAGCGCCGTCGCGGTAAAGGCCGCTCGGGCGCGCTCCATGCTGGAACGGTCGGAGGTGGCGCAGACCAACACGGCTTTGGCGCGCAACTGATCGTCCAGCTCGTGGTCGAGAAACTCACGTAGCTCACGGCCCCGCTCGCCGATGAGGCCGAACACAATCACATCGCACTCAACGTTACGCGCGATCTCTGCGAGCAAGGTCGTCTTGCCGCACCCGGCGCCCGCAAACAGGCCGACACGCTGGCCCTCGCCCAAGGTGAGCAGGCCATCGATCGAGCGCACGCCGGTAGCCAGTGCGCGGTTGATCCGTGGGCGCTCCGTGGGCAACGGCGCCTCGCATAACACCGGGCTGGCGTCAGCGCTGTCGGTCTCGACAAACGCACTGGGGCCATCGCCCGCAATCGGCCGGCCAAAACCATCCAACACCTGGCCCAACAGGTCATCACCGACCCTCACCCGATGCGGTACGCCGAGGCGCTCCACGCTGGCGCCCACGCGTACGCCTTCCAGGTTGCCCAAGGCACTGAGCAGCGCATCCTGCTGATCGAAACCAATGATTTCGGCGAGCATGCTGTCGCCAGGGGATTTCTCGACCCGGCACAAATCGCCAATACGCGCCTCGGGCAACCGGCATTGCAGCAGCATGCCGCTGACGCGCTGAATGCGGCCGCGCTGGGTAATCGGCGCAAAACGCGTCAATGCCAGTGACTGTTGCTGCTGCCAGGCTTGCAGGCGTTCTTGCAGGTTATCGTTCACCAGCGCACCTCATACCGTTGTGCCCCATCGAAGACCACCTTGTTGTTGTCGATCTGCAGCAAGCGCAAGCCGTCTACTTCATCACCGACAAACAGCCGATCGCCGGTCTCGAGGACCACGTGGCCATTCGGTCCGCCGACGATCTGCGAAATCTTGAAGGGCAGCGTGCCGTCGCTGACCCGCACACGGCTGAGCACCGGCACCACCGTTTCAAACTGCTCGCCGAAGCGGCTGAGCATGCGCGTCACCAACTCGACGTCGTCCTGGGGCACTTCGCCGTCCAGCACGATCTGGCCGTTGATCACCAGCAAGCTGACGCGCTGGCCCAACTCACGCTCACTGAGCATTTTCAGCAGTTGCTGGCGCACCTCGAAGGGCGAGCCCAACTCGCGTTTCTGGTCCGCCGCCGGCATCAGTGACGCCTGCGCTTCGCGCTCGCCCGTGGAGGCGACGCCCAACGCCACGATGATCACCGCGCACACCAGCACCAGGCTGATCAGGTGCTTTTGCCGCGTGGGCGAAATGGATGACAGCGTCAACGCCAGAGGTGCCGCGTTATCGGGGGCTGACGGTGCCGGTTGCGGCGCTGGCGCCTGGGGCCAGGGATGGTCGGCCAGCGTGACGCACAGGCGCACGGCGCCAATCGAAAAAACCGTGTTGAGCGCCAGGTCGGTGATCTGCGCCAGGATCAGGCCATCCGCGCCCTGAATCAGCCCCGCCTCGGCCTGGACCGACCAGCACCCATGCAGGAGCCGCAGCCGCGCATGGTGCTCGGCAATTCCGCCGTCGTTGAGCAAAAGGTCGGCATCGGCATGGGCACCGATACTCCATTGTTCACCGAACAACGGCAGCGCGGCGCCTTGATGCAAACCACTCAATACCCGTAGCTCATACATCATCGAGCCCACCCTCGCGCATGCCACAGGGACTGACTCATGCCACCGCCCCGCGCATCAGCTCGTCCTGACTGAGGTCAAAACGGCCGAGCACTTTGACCTTGGAGGTGTTGCCCAACTCGGCAAATGACAGCACCGGCACATGGTTGAATTCTTCGAGCAACAAGGTACGCAAGGGGCTGCGCAGATCCTGGGCAACCAACATCACGCTTTTGGTCTTTGCGCGCAGGGTAAAGGCCTGGTTGAGCAAGCTGATCAGCGCCGCGCTGCTGTCGTTATCGAGCGCAAAGAACACGCCCGTCTGGGTCTGACGCAGCGCCTCACGCAGGATATTTTCGGTCTGCGGCGCCAGCAGCCAGGCGTGCAAGCCGTCGGCCTCGCTGTACTGATGAAAGATCTGCGACTTGAGGGCGATGCGCGCGTAGTCGGCCAAGGCATCGGGCTCACGCTCGTGTTGGCCATACTCAATCAACGACTCGACAATCAGCCGCACCGCACGCAGCGGCACACCTTCACTGGCCAGGCGCTGCAGCACCGCCGAAAAGCGCGAGAGCGGCATGATGCGTTGCAGTTCCTGAACCAGCTCCGACTGGTTGTGTTCCAGCCAACCGAGGATCGATTTGCTCTCCTGGATGCCGAGAAACTGCGGCCCGCTGAGCATCATCGAATGGGTCATGCGTTCAACGACCAGACTCAATGCGCTGAAACGCTCAAGGTCCGGGTCGTCAAGCAGTGGATCATCGACGGGCAACCACACCCAGTCCTGCTCTTCACGCTCGGGCAAGCCCGGTACACCGTGCGCCGGGTCCTTGAGCGCCGAACGCGCCACGGCCACCTGGTGACCCTGAGTGGCTTTGACCATCGGCACTTCGTGCACGCAAAAACGCATTTCGTCGTCGGCCAACGAAGCGTCGAACTCGACTTCAAACGGCGGCAGCGTCAAACCGATTCTGGCGACAATGCCGTTACGCGCCTTGCGGATCTCGTGCATGAGTTCCACCACCACGTCAGTGCCGCGCAACGAGGGAGGAAACTGCAAGAGATAGGGCCGGGACGGATCGAACCCCCGCAAGTCAACGAAACCGTTTTCTTCCGGCGCCATCTCGATGGTTTCCGCCTCCTTGGCGCGCTCCTCGCGCTGGCGTTGGCGCATGAGGTAAAAACCCAGGGAACCGGTAATCGCTGCAATCAGGATGAACACCGTGGTGGGCATGCCGGGCAACGCAGAAAAGGCGAGCATCCCCACCGATGCAATCATCCAGCTCTTGGGTTCGCTGGTCATCTGCCGGGCAATTTCGGCGCCCATGTTGCTGACGCCTTTGCGCCCATCCGGCGCGACGCGGGTGATGATCATGCCGGCCGTCAGGGAGATCAGCAGCGCCGGAATCTGCGCAATCAAACCGTCGCCAATGGTCAGCACCGAGTACAACGCCATCGAGTCGGCGGCGCTCATGCCATGCTGAAACATACCGGTGGAAAACCCGCCCAGCAGGTTGATCACCACAATCACCAAACCGGCAACGGCATCGCCTTTGACGAACTTCATGGCGCCGTCCATGGCCCCGAACAACTGGCTCTCACGGGACAACTGGTCACGCTTGTCGCGCGCCTGGATGCCGTCGATCAACCCGGCGCGCAAGTCGCTGTCGATGGACATCTGCTTGCCGGGCATCGCGTCGAGGCTGAAGCGCGCCGCTACCTCGGCGACGCGTTCGGAACCCTTGGTGATCACCAGGAAGTTCACCAACGTCAGGATCAT
The DNA here is from genome assembly GCF_049896045.1 of Pseudomonas sp. PWP3-1b2. Lineage (NCBI taxonomy): Bacteria > Pseudomonadati > Pseudomonadota > Gammaproteobacteria > Pseudomonadales > Pseudomonadaceae > Pseudomonas > Pseudomonas sp. PWP3-1b2. Next base: position 26,683 of record NZ_JAFCTN010000030.1, on the reverse strand, counting down.
GAAGATCACCAACCCCACCGCCAGGTTGCCGCCCACCACAAAATTGCCGAACGCCTCGACGATATCGCCCGCGTCCTGCTCCAGCAGAATGAGGCGCGTGGTGGCAATCGACAGCGCCAGGCGAAACATCGTGGTCAACAGCAAAATCGAGGGGAACGAAGAAAACGCCAACGGCCCAGGCAGGTACAGCGCCAGCACAATCAACAGGCAGGAAATACAAATATTGAGCGCGATCAGGATGTCCACCAACCAGGTGGGCAACGGCACGATAAAAATAAACACAATGGCCAACACCACCACCGCACCGAGTACTTCGGCGCGCTGGGCGGCCAACAGCAGCCAGCGGTTGAGGGTCGCCAGGACAGTCACGCGATCACCCTCGACTCACTGCCAAACCGGGCGTGGCCTTTCTCCAGCAGGGTGAATTCGTCCATCACCAGCAAAAAATTATGCAGGCCTTCCTGACGCCCGCGGGTATCGCGCCACAGCGCCATCGGCAAGCTTTTGATCACGGGGTAAATCGCATTCAGTGACGCCAACGGGTTCGCCGCCTCCTCACCGAGCAACTCTGCGGCCAGCCGCTCCACTTCGGAGGTATCAATGCCGTTGCCGGCGTATCCCAAGAGGCGCTGCAACAGCACGACCGCGTCGTGCTCGACCTTCAAGCGTTCGATCAAGCCATTGCAGCTCGACAAAACACCCCCGAGTTGACCGCAGCTTTGCAGCCCCAGCAGCAGCGTGCGCAACTTGGCCGTCGGGATGGACGAGGCCAGGGCTGCCACATCGTCCGCCAGGGCCCGGCGCATGACGTTGAGCCCATCAGAGAAACGATCGCCGCCGTACATGCCCAACAGCGCCTGCATCATGCTCGACAACGATTGGCGCACCACCACATTGGCGTAATACAGCGCGCGTACCGCCTGGCGTTCCTGGGGGTCACCACTGGCGGCTTGCAGCGTCATGGCGATATTCAGGCCCGCCTGGATTTCGCGCTTGTGGCGCAGTTCCAGCCTGGCCAGCGCATCACGCGCCAGCGCGGCTTCCGTCTTGCGCATTTCGGCTTCCGCCTGCGCCGTAATCTGTCGCAGCACCACGTAAGTACGCGCCGGATCGCCGCCCGTGAGCTTCAACAAATCTTCGACGCTGGGCTGCTTTTTCAGCGCCTGCCGGGCTTGCTGAGTGATGGAGGCCAGGCTCACCTGCGCAGGATGACCCAACTGATCATAGAGTTGCGCGAGCTGCTCGGTCGGGGTCACCAGAACCCCCATCGAGCGTTGATTCAAGGTTTTGCTGGTGAACGCCACTTCCCGGCTGAACGCGCTGGCGAGCTCATCCAGACCCGGCGCGGCAACCTGAGCGCGAACCTGGGCGACCTTCTCGGAGGCAGGCTGCTCCAGGCGCTGGATTTTGTGCAGATCGTGGTTGGATTCGACTTTCATGGGCGTGCCGGGACAGGAAGTTTGTGTCCCTATGTGGCAGGCGTTTGGCGAACGGTTCCATCAGGACTATCGCCATCGCGCGTTTTGAAAATACCCGCACAGAACCGTCGAAGGTTTTGCAAATAGCTGCGCAAAAACACTCTATTTCAAGATATATATTTATGTAATTCAATTACTTGCACGAGTTTTCCGCTTGGCACAGCCGGTGCAAAAGGGGTTCTCGTCGAAACCCATTCGACAGCGTCTACCCTGAGGAAAACATCGTGAATATCCCCATTGAAGCTTTAGCGCACCTTGTTGGCAGCTCGCCTCAATTCATGCTCCAACTGACGGACGAACAGCAGAAAAAACTTCGACGTTTTATTCATAAACGCGTACTCAACCCCGAAGATGCGGATGACATCCTGCAACTCACCTACCTGGAGGCCTGGCGCAACCGCGAGCGTTTCGGTGGCCAAGCCACCCTCAGCACCTGGATGTGCGGCATCGCACAGAACCTGATCCGCAACCACTTCCGGCGCATGTACGCCAAACCGATTCACTGCGAATTCGACGAATCGCTGTGGCACGGCCAGGAAGACAACAAAAACCTGGATTGGGAATTCGAGGTCAACCGCCGGCTGGAGAAAACCCTCAGCGCGATTGACCACTTGCCCGCAGAAATGCGCAAGACGCTGTATGCCTCGCTGGAAACAGATGGCAGCTACCAGGACACTGCCGACGTGCTGGACATTCCGATCGGCACCGTTCGCTCACGCCTGTCGCGCGCACGCGAACAACTGAAACGCGTCACGCACACCCCGTCACAACCGTAAGGCCGCAGAGAGGCAACTGTTGGGTGGCAGGGATATCTGCCCAACTGAATTGGCCTGCGCTTCGAATTCGCTCTGCGTTTCCCCACCTGAACCAAAGCACTATCGTCCTCGAATATAAAGACTAATTGCTGCACCTCGACCGCGCCTGAAACGCAGCCTGGAACGCGCCGCAAACCCAATGTGGGAGCGGGCTTGCCCGCGATAGCGCCGTGTCTGCCAGCACACCTGCCAACTGACCCACCGCCATCGCGGGCAAGCCCGCTCCCACATTAGATCTTCACGGATCGATCATTGCCGCCCGTCGCCGTTTAGCCGGTTTTTCGTTAAACAGTTGAAAGCGTAGAAAAAATCTCAATAAAAGTGCTTGACGCATTCCCGTTCTACGCGAATAATGCGCGCCACTTGGCTACATAGCTCAGTTGGTTAGAGCATAGCATTCATAATGCTGGGGTCCGGGGTTCAAGTCCCTGTGTAGCCACCAAGTACTAAAAACGGCTTACCGAAAGGTAAGCCGTTTTTTTATGCCTCGAGAAAAGTGCTGAGGCCTACTCGGCCCCAACGGTGCGACACTGGCAGTTAGTCGAGACAACGGTTTTCGGACGGTTGGCAGCTGCTTGCCAACCGAGATCAGCTCAGGGGGAAACCCAAAAAGTTCAGGATTTCGGATACTCAGAATGCAACGGAGATTCGGCCAAGCTCCATTTAGCTGACTGATCGAAACAGACTACATGGCCTCACTCATACCAAGTCGTCTTTTTCGCTGACCAACTTGCTGATGATGTATTTACAAGGAAACGCAGATCATGAAGCCTACCGAGCATAGTCGCCTCATATCCGAAGCCGCCAAGCTTGAGCTAGCCCCCATAGGCTGCTCACAAAAAGGCAGGTCCAGAACCTGGCTGGATGATCATGGTTGGTGGGTTGGCGTGGTGGAATTCCAGCCGCACTCAGGAGCACACGGCAGCTACCTGAATGTAGGAGCGTGTTGGCTATGGTTCGAAAAGGACTACTTTTCGTTTGATGATGGCCACAGAGTGAAGCCATTTCAAGAGTTCACAAATGCGCAGCAGTTTGCTGAGGATGCGAAATATCTAGCCCAGAGTGCAAGGGAAGAAGTGCTGAAACTGCGCCTAAAATATCCCACGATCAAGGTTTGCGCGGACCATCTATGTGCCCATCCGCTCAATGCACCTTGGGGCTACTTTCATGCGGGCGTAGCGGCCGGACTTTCTGGCAATGCGGAGGTTGCGGAATATCAGTTTTCTAGAGTTACGAATGAAGAGTCCAAGGCTCAATGGATGAGTTCACTACAGGACCGAGCGGCGCAATTGGCTTCGATGGCTAATGATCAAAAATTGTTTACTTCAGAGATTGCCTCTGTAGTAGATCGAACGCGAAGACTACTCAAGCTTCCGATTGCCCAGCCATTAGTACCCTTTAATAACGAGACCTCTCTCACCGTGTCGACCAACGCCCGCCGACGTTGACTTATTGTTCACAGGGTCGACCTGAAAAAAGGTTAAGTTTTGTTAAGTCGCTGGCGCTGACCAAATTGAAGAAATCGGCCAAAAGTGGACTTTAAGATGGACATCCTGTGGGGAAACAAGCAGGGGGCAATCACTGTGTTCTTCCAATCACAAAGTACGCACTCATAAAAAAGCCCGCAACGCACTCCGAGACCAATCGCAAGGTTTCCCGGGCAAAAATGTTAGGCGTTCAGCTCCCGTTTTATTCAACTGGAGAGCTATGCATCCATCACTGGGTCAAAAAACGGCGATAGGATCTCTATTGCCGCCGGAGCCCGCTATGGGGAAATACCTCTCAAAGAGAACGCGCCATATCGGATAGAATTAGCGCGTACATGCCGGGCCTACCAGGCACTGCGTGTTTAGGTAATGTGAAGCCCAAACCTTTCTGGTCGAACTTCAAACAGACGAAGCTGCAAACGTCTTCATGCCGGCAACGATGTCCTTAACACTAAAAATAGAGCAGCGCCTCAACGGTGGCCGTCGTCTGGTCTCTGTCGCGCCCGTTTCCGAATGGATGGTCTGTTTCGCGACCATTAAAGCGGTCATATCGCAGTTCTGGCCTAATGGAGAGATTTCGGCTCGCTTCGTAACGAAGCCCAACCGTCAGGGAGTTGAACGAACCGTGGGCGAGTGAGACAGGAAAAATCGCGAAACCTTGAGGGTCGTTAAAGTGTTCTGCACGGACAGAAAAAGTGAGGTCATCTTGATATTTGTAGCTGATCGAAGTGTTCGCCCCCCACCAGTGAGCGCCGTCAAAGCCTGGACCAGTCACGATATCTATGGTGCTGGATTTACCATCACCGTCTTGCTTGCCGTACACCACCTCTGCGCCTGCGGACCAACGCTCGTCAAATGCGTGCCAAGCGTTGAGTGAGTGTTGTTGCTTGAATTGCCCATCAGGGGAGATCAGACGAGCTGTCGGAGCCTGTACATCTGAGAAGTCTTTGTTCTGCTCGTCCCCAAGAATGAACTCGTAATCGACCCAGGTTTGCATATCGTTCGTGCGCCAACGAACCGCCCCGAGTAAGGACTGTTGGTCGTTGTTATCCCGCAAATTATTCCATCCCTGTACGACTCCGAGTTCAGCGCCTAATACACCCGAGCTGCCTGAAAACAACCGGGAGCCGAGTACCACGCCAGAGACTGTCGCGGGCTCTGAAACAAATGCGTAAGTTTTGGTCGCGAATGCATTCCGTGCTAGTCGAATGTTTGGCGGAATTTCATACCCAATCCCAGGACCAAATATTCCCGCCATCACGCTGATGCCCGTGCCAACTGGTAGGTATGCCGTCCCAAACAAATCTGGGAAGGAGTAATACTTTTGCCGGTTACGTCTTGAGTAATCGGCATCAGTAGCCCCAGGCTCGTTGACGCCCCAATGCTCATCCCAGCCTACGGTGCGAGAGAATTGTCCATCGCGCCCGTATAGCAGACCCAAGTTAAAACCCAACGAGTAGTCAGTTGGCTGAGGACCTGGCAAAGGGGTAATGCGTGTCAGGTAGGGGGCATTCAGAACCTTTTCGATAAATAGATTCACAAAAGCCAGCTCAAACTTCTCATCCGCGTAGCCGGCCACAGGAAGGTTAGTTAGCCCCCCATCTCGCTCACTTGTCTTGGACGTATCGTTACGTGAATAGCCTGCGTCGATAACGCCGTAAACGCGTATACCGGTTTCACGCTCTAGCTGCGGCAGCAGCCACGTGGCTAGATCGCCCTCGCCAGAGGGGCCAGGTGGAGCAGCTGCGTACAGTTGCCCACAGAATGTCGCGCACAACAAAGCAATGCGAGTTCGCATTAAATTAACCCTTTTTATTTTTATTGGTGGGCGTCAAGTCGCCGCCGATGTTTTACCGAGCAAGTTAAAGGTCTAGGACTAGTAAGTCTCCCTTGGCTCTGGAGCAGCACGGGGTAAATACTGTGTTCAAAGCCTTTTCTACATTCGAAAGAACGGAATCTCGGTGGTCTATTTCCCCATCAAGTACCCCCGTGAGGCAGGTGCCGCAAATTCCCTGTTCGCAGGAAACGGGAATCTCGAATCCGTGGCGCTCAAGGACTTCGACGATGGTTTCACTGGCATTGATTTGGAACCGCTCTCCACTGCTGGAAAGAATCACATCGAACGACCGGTTCTCCTCGCTATGTTCGTGGGCGGGGGCGACAAAGAACTCTTTGTGCAATTGATCTTCCGGCCAGCCCTGACCAGTTGCGGCGCAAAGAACTGCCGTCATAAACCCCTGTGGTCCACACACATACAAATGCGAGTTCTTTTGCGGCTTTTGAAGGATTTTTTGGAGGTCAGCCCGCTCTTTCTGGTCGTCAAAATAGAAGGTGGTCTTGTTCCCAAAACCGCTTGCAACGATGCGCGAATAGAAGGCCGCTCTGTCAGCGGATCGTGCGCAGAAATGCAACTCAAACGATTGGCCGTCCGTCTCAAGCCGCTCCGCCATCGATAGTATTGGCGTGATACCAATACCCCCGGCGAACAAGACTGAATGTTCGGCATCTTCGGCTAGTGGGAAATGATTGCGAGGGGCGCTGATCCTTAATGCACGGCCTACTTCAATGGCGTGTAGCGCGCGCGAACCCCCTCTGGAGTTTTCGTCGTTCAACACGCCAATCAGGTATCGCCCTTCATGCTCTTTTGCACTGCAGAGCGAATATTGGCGAATCAAACCGGGCGAGACTTCTACATCGATATGAGATCCAGGCGTGTATGCGGGAAGCGTTACACCGTTCGCAGCAGCGAGTTCGAAAGAGGCGATGCCCGCTGCCTCCTCCTGCTTGCTCACGACGGTTACATCAATCCAAGTAGTCTGCATTGAAGTGCCTTCAAGACTTCTGTTGAGCGCGTTCATGCTTGTGCAGCCGCTTCACGAGCGATGATTATTTCCGGCGTCGCCGATTGTTCGCTGTCTGCCCGCTCCTTCAGGTAACGGCGCATTGCAATGCCCAACGCATCGCTGGCAATGGAAACCTCAAAAAACTCATCTACAGGCGTGCTGTTGGTTACCTCCTCCACCAGCGCCAACCCCACAACATCTTCGTCAAATGCCCTGAAGAAGTGGGTCGCCATGAACTCGGAGGCTTCGGCACTTTGCTGCGCAAAGTCACGGCCTAAGTAAATAAAGTAATGGGTCGAAGTCGCGGACTCGGGGGTTGGAAAGTGAGCCACCTTGATCTGGTACTCCGGCCGCTCACCTGCGGGAAGAGAACCGTCGTAGAGCCGAGTCGTGACCTCATACACTGCCGGGGAGAGGAACTCATTGCGCACTATCCGGCCTGCGTTTGCGTTGTTCTCTAACCCTGTAGGTTTGCCCCAAACCGGAGGTAGACGCGTAGGTTCGACAGTACGAATCAAGGCATACCGGCCCGGATTGATTTCGGTCACCGTTGGCGCACGCACATAATCGGGAGAGCCGATGGTGTTCTCATGCATAAAGCTAAGGTGAGAGGTATCCAACAGATTTTCGTGAAGACTCACGTAACTCGACTTCAGGGCGTAGTACCCCTGGCCGCCGGCCCAATGTGGCGACTCCATCCATGGCAGATGTGGAATCTTTTCTTCAGCAGCTAAAGCCGGATCGCCCATCCAGATCCAAATTACAGAGCCCCGTTCAACCATGGGGAAATCGCGCACACCAATATTTCGCGGGCACTTCGCTACAGAAGGAGCCTCGATCAGGGTGCCCTGAGCGTCGTACCGGAATCCGTGGTAGCCACAAATAAGCGTGTCCCCAACCAGGCGGCCAGCTGACAGAGGGAATGAGCGGTGCGGGCAGCGGTTATCCAGCGCGATAGGCGCGCCGGCCTCGGTGCGGAAAAGCACGAGAGTGCGGCCAAGGATAGTGCGTTGAAGTAACGTTCTGCTGACTTCATTACTGAAAGCAGCTACATACCACTCGTTGAAGATGAAAGGCGTGTCACGGTTTGCCAGGTGGCGCATGGCAGTTTTGGCGCCGTTGACTACGGAAGGCGAAGGCACGGTCATTATTATTCTCCAGGGCCTGTTTACTTGCCACCCAGCGTGGATGGTTCATACACCTGGAAAATACCAAAACCTCCCAAAGGCCTTTTGACCAGGGGTGACGTGAATTTTGACTGTCTATCCGGTACTAGCGCCTAGCAGTTGTCTGCTGTTTGGATTGGCGTACATTGACTAGCAGCGCATCGCGCACTGTGAAGGCGTTGTTGATGAGGGCTAACCATGCAAACAATAAGAAATGACATGGGCCGCACGGATTTTCAGAAGGCAATGGAGAAAGACTTCTCTATTGGCCTCTCCGTAAATGCCATTGATGCAGAACCGTTCTGGAGCCAAGTTGTCGCCTATCGAAGCCGTACGCTCCAATTTGCCTCGTTGCGATTTTCTCCGCACTCCACGTCCAGTGCGTCCAACATTCACCTTCAGACATCTCGAATGCTAATCACCCTTCAAAAAGAAGGTGAGGTTGAGGTGAGCCAAGGGGGACGTACGAGCAAAATCTCGGTGGGTCAAATGTTCATGATTGACCCTAATAAGGCGTTCCACATCCGGACTGGGGAAATACAAACCCACTCAGTCTATCTGCCACCAGCGATGCTCCGTGCCTTGATGCCCGGTATTGATGACATGACTGCTATGGCCATCGACGTGACAAAAGGTGTCGGTGCAATGTTTGGCCATATGCTTGATCAGCTCTTCGAGCTAGCCCCCACTCTGGACGAGCCAACCGCTGATCGAATTGCCGAAGCGCTTCCGCATATGCTTTCAATAGCGTTGATGAGCCTGGGGCAATCGGACGAGGTATCGCCCAATCGCTTGATTGCAATGCACAAACTTCGCATTGACCAGTACATCCAGGCGAATTTGGCGGACCCTTCCCTAGATGCAGAGAGCATCGCCAAAGGTGTTGGGCTGTCTACTCGGTATGTCTATGAACTCACAGCGAGCGAAACTGAAACCCTGATGAAAAGGGTTTGGCGGCTTCGCTTGGAGCAATGCAAAACGGACTTTTCGAACGCACAGCTGAGAAACCGCTCGATAGGCGAAATTGCCTATCGATGGGGTTTCAGCGATGTCGCGCACTTCAGCCGGTCGTTTCGTGACCGCTATGCTTGCTCGCCACGTGAATGGCGCAAGCTGTCTCAGATCGAAGGCTAGCCCGAAGTTCCTTACGGAGTTAGACCGGCACCGCGGACTTAAGAAATGCACCCACAGTTTCGGCGAAAACTGTAGGTGCCTCGGCGGCGCTGAGGTGCCCGACATCTTGGAGTATGTGCAGCTTCGCACTAGGTAAAACAGTGCTCATCAACTCAAGGGCTGCTAACGGAATGGCGGCATCTTGATCGCCCGCCAAGATGAGTGTCGGGATATCAATTTTGCTAAACATCTCGAGGTGGTCTAGCTGCTGAATGGCTTTTGCAGCCGCGATATAGCCCTCACTTGATGTAGTGGCGATCAACTTTCCAATCCACTCCAGGCACATAGGCGAGCGTTGCGTAAAAGCTGGTGTAAACCATCGAGCGAGTGTGTCCTGAATCTGGGAGGACATACCATTAGCAATGACCGCTTCGATACGCGACTGCCATAGTTGTTGCACAGGCTTCGGAGTGATGGCGCCGCAATTCGCAAGTACCAATGCACGAAGTAACCCGGGATGGGCTAAAGCGTAGGCCTGGGCGACCATGCCTCCGAGCGAAATGCCGAGCATCGCTGCCGGCTGCGTGCGCAACTCATTTAGGATGTCGTCCACATATCTGGCGTATCCGTCCATAGACCCATTCGCAGCATGACGCGGCGCCCTGCCATGACCTGGAAGATCCACCCGGATAACATAGAATCGCTGAGTGAGCAGTGGTAACAGCGGGAGCCAAATTTCGCTGGAGGTTGCGATGGAATGCAGAAGCACAAGAGACGGCTTGCTGGGATCACCATCGGTGTAAATCCCACGCTCTCGAAGCTCAAGCGTCATGACGACTCCCCTCAACACCCCAGCTGGCCAGACCGATGCCGGTATACCACTTTTCAACCGGTTTATAGAAAATGGTCTCGGCAGCAGTTCCATTGGCAGCACCGTGGGCGATCAACCAATTCCGAATCTCCTCTGCGCCATTACCTGCTGTATGCACTTGCTCTGTGGAATGCTTGAGCAACTCCTCCTCCGAGCCCTGTTCCAGCAACTCCAGAAAGCGCCGGTCAAACTCTTCGTTGACCAGGCCCATCCGTGGCGTGGCGATATCGTGACTGATTCCGCCAGTGGCCAGGATCGCGACTCGTTGCGTGGGGTTATAGCTGTCGATGGCTTTGCGTAGCAGCTTGCCCCAGGCCAGGCATCGGGCCATCGTAGGTAGCGGTGGTTGAACGCAGTTAATTAGTAAGGGGACTACCGCCAACTCATCTGACAGCCCGGAAAGCTCCAATGGTGTTAACGCGCCATGATCGAGCGTCAAATCCATGGATAAGGCTGGATCAAAGCCCTCGTTAAATGCCACTTCCAGCAAATGAGTACTGAACTGTGGTGAACCTCGCAGAATGCGTTTCGGCGCCTTTAACCAGTGTTCGATGGGCGTGGCATAGCTCTCAGCCGCTCCCACGCAGAACGCCGGAAGATTATCGAGAAAGAAGTTGTGCAGATGATCGTCTGCGATGATCACCAGAACGTCAGGCTTTGCTTCTCGTAGCCTCTTGCCGACAGACCGAAATGCCGCAAAAATTTCGTTTCGCTGCTCATCCGCAATGGCGTCCGGAAAATTGAGCATTACAGGCGTGTGGCTAGCAGCAAAGATGCCTACTAATTCAGCCATGATTCACCTCCGCACTCACAGACCGGAGTGACTCAACAAATACCTGTTCTGAAATATGCAAACCGAGGCAGTGAGCACGAAGAAGGTAGGGATTAACCCCTGCGAGATACATAGCCCCAATGTCGTTATCACGAATTGCGGCTCTCTTCTCCTCACTAAGCGGAACGGACTGCATGTAGAGGTCTGGGCCTTCCATATACCGCTGGAGATGGTCCGCTTTGTGATGCACGTCGTAGAGGACGCGATTCATCCAATACGCTTCAGTGCTTGGCATCGCTTGACGCCAGTTACCAGCCTTCATTTCGATGCTCGCATACGCAGCTGATCGACGACCCAGTCCACAATCGATGGAAGAGTTTTAGGGGTATTCCCCATATGGCCGCCAGGGAAGAAACGCACGCTTTTGGGTGTACCATGCTCCGTCAGCAGGAAGATGTCCTCAATCGGGCACTGGCGATCTTGCTTGCCATTGACCAGTAATAGCGGGGCACTAGGGTTATCCAGCAAGCCCTGGTCTAAGAGCGAAAGGCGCCTGAAGCCTTCAATGTATTCAGCATCGTTATTGGCCCCCAACATCCGGCAACGAGTTTCCACCAGCTCCATTAAGTAGCTGTCTGGATACCGGGATGCTTCCACCCATTCAGGTTGGAACATGTGGTGCGCACCACCACCCCAATTGACGGCGGCCGCAATTCGATCAGGGACCGTAAGGGCCAGTTTTGTAGCCCAGTAACCACCAAACGAGCGTCCAAGAAGCGCAACGCGTTCTGAGGTGAGATCGGGCTGACTTTCTGCCCACTCCATGACGGCTAAGAATTGCCGCTCTGCATCGATAACACCTTTGACTGGTGACTCACCTGTGCCTGCGTTGTCGAGGGCGATGGTGGCGATGCCTTTGGCAAGAAATGCGTTGCACGCAGCAGTCATCTGCTCCTTCCACGCATCGACCCCACCCCACATGATGACGACTGGAGGGTGCTTAATTCCGAGAGGGCGACGGTAGTAAAACACTACCTGTTGGCCTTCATCTTGACGACCCGCAAAAGGAATGGTCACCTTACTGACCGGCGACTCCCAGCTCTGGCTAGCGGCTACGTAAGTCTCGCGTTCAAGTTCTGCACTGCGCAGCTTGTCTGGATGATTCGGGCACGGGAAGCGCCCCAGGAAATAAAGCCCACTGGCCTTCATATAAAACTTCGCCGCAGATGCAGTATCGCCAGCCTCTCGTAGCGCTTCTGCCTGCTGTTGGGCTGCTTGACCAGCGTCCAGCCACACTTTCGCCCAATTCGCCCCGTCAAGGCCGGTAAGGCTGTCGATTAGTGTCGGACCTTCGTCCGGATCTAAAAGGTTGAGGGGGTGAACTCGGGCAGCAAGCTTCTCCTTCATCCAGACTTTGACTTCAGCAAGCGTTTTCGGGCGACCTTGAACAGCGGTAGTGTTTGGCGCACTCGTCATGGTAATTCCTTATTCTTGGCGTAAAAAAAGACGATGCGCACATCCTAGGTAGTTGCTTCAGGTGGTACTTGGCTTTACCTGCGTTGATTTTTGACTCTATGCGTTGGGGTTAGAGGCCCCACATCTCAGGACAAATTTTGCTGCTCACACAGACAAGTGCCAAAGGAGCCTGACCTTTAACCTCCGTACACCCCTACGGAGTCGATTCATGAACACAATTAGAAGAGTATTGATTGTCGGCGGCGGGATTGGCGGCATGTCGGCGGCTATCTCCCTTTCTCGGTTGAATCTAGATATGGCCATCGACTTGGTCGACCTTGATCCAGACTGGCGGGTTTACGGCGCAGGTATCACGATTACCGGACCGACACTCCGAGCATTCCACGAGCTGGGAATTCTCGAAGAGATCATGAATGTGGCTTACACAGGCCACGGAATCAGGGTCTGCGATATCGCCGGCAATATGCTCAATGAGTTGCCCACTCCAGTTCCTGTCGGAACCGACATCCCCGGTAGCGGCGGAATTCTTCGTCCGGTCCTACACGGCATTCTTTCCCAGCGCACGCTCGTCTCCGGAACCAACGTAAGATTAGGTATCACCGTGGATGCGCTGGAAGAGCGCTCTGACGGAGCGCATGTTGTGTTCAGCGATGGAACAAATGGAAAGTACGACTTGATCATCGGAGCGGACGGCATTGGCTCGCGAATGCGCCAACTGATCATGCCCGACTGTGGTCGCCCTTTTTTTACCGGCCAAAACGCTTGGCGTTTGGTAGCGAAACGTCGCCCACAGATCGACTGTCGCCATTATTTCCTTGGCGGGCCCGTAAAAGTCGGCCTAAGCCCTGTAAGCAATGATCTGATGTACATGTTTCTCCTTCAAAACGCGCCGGCACTGGAGCGTATTGAAGACGCAGATCTTGCCAATGAGCTGGGGAAATTGATGGCCCCTTATGGCGGGATAATCGGTGAGCTTCGTGAGCAATTGGATGATCAGTCGTCCATCATCATGCGGCCACTCCAAGGGCTGGTTGTTCATGCACCGTGGTATCGCGGCAGAGTCTTACTCATGGGTGACGCGGCCCACCCCACAACCCCGCAACTCGCGTCCGGCGCGGGCATGGCAGTAGAGGACGGTGTCGTCATCGCACAAGAAATTGCCAGAGGTGGTGATATCCCCAACGTGTTTTCTGACTTCATGGAGAGGCGCTTTCAGCGGTGCCGACTCGTGGTGGATAACTCACTAGAGATAGGTCGCAGAGAGCAAGCCGGCGCGCCAATCAGCACTCAAACAGAACTCGTCGAAATGACCCTTCGGCAGCTGGCTAATCCTTTCTAAAAATCCGGGAGAACAAAAGATGTTTACGAGATCGCGCTTAAGCCGAATTCCGGAGGAACAGCTGAATGCCGAGCAGCACGAGGTGCTTAACGAGATTTTGCGGGGCCCCCGAGGAAATTTAGACGGTCCCTTTCTAGCATGGATTCATAGCCCGAAATTTGCAGATCATGCTCAGCGACTCGGCGCCTTTTGCCGTTACGACACCTCCCTTGAAACCAGGTTGAGCGAACTGGCCATTCTGACCACCGCTGCACTTTGGCAGTCGCAAGCTGAATGGATGATCCACGAACCTATCGGCCTTAAAAGCGGATTAACTGAGGAAGTATTGAGCCAGATTCGGAACGGAGAATCTCCTCGATTTCTGAAGACTGACGAGGGTCTGATTTACCGCTTTGTTACAGACCTTTATACACGCCGACGGGTAGGCGATGACCTGTATTGCGAAGCGGTCGAGTTGCTTGGCGAAGCAGGTGTTGTAGAGCTAACGGGGATTTTAGGGTACTACTCGCTGGTCGCTATGACCTTGAATGTTTTTGCAGTAGCTCCAGACGATAAATGCAGCGAACTACCCTTTCCTGCCTAAGGTTTCGGCTCTGAAAAAAGAGCACTGAGGGCCACCTCCGGGCAAACGCTTTAAAGGTGCTAGCAGAAGTTCGGTGTCACGAACGACGACGTCGATTGATTACCCGCTGTTAAATGAATTGGCCTGTTTATTTGGCAACCACGCTTTCGAAAAGTGGGCGGGGATGGAACAGGTTTCTCCCAACATAGCGCGGACCGGGTAGCAGCGTGGAGATGGAAATCGCCTGAGTCTTTGCGCGTTTGATAGGTCATCGTCATTCTGGAAGCAACGATTTTTGAGGAGATTGAAGTGGACATTGACCGTCTATTAAAAATAGCTGCAACTGAACGTGTAGCCGGTTCTGCCTCAGCAAAGTCTCGCCCCGGATTGCGCAGTAACTGCGCAAATTGCGCACTTAACGTACGCAGCTCAGTAGGCACATTGGTACGCATCCGGGTGCGTACTGGCGCTAGGTTCGCACCCTCTAACGCGAACCTGGTGCTAATCAGGCCGCCAGCCTGTTATCAAAAGTTATAGTTGCCGGGCGCTGGCTTCCACTATTGTTCCAAAGTTTGGTAGTGATTTTCACTGAAAGTCGACTTATAAAAAGGACAAAGTCTAAGATCAGGACGTACCACAAGGTAATCAAAGACCAACCTACCTTATTACGAATTTCGTTTACCTCGGACCTCGTATTGGTCACAGTTGAAAGTTGTATGCTGCCCCTAGGATCGAAGGAGTGAAGTCTAAGCACCCACGGCTCAAAGCACCTAGCACCTACCCACCCACCTGAAAAATTCCATGCTGCATTTGAGCTATGTTTTGCAGCACATGATGTCATCGCTCAATTAGTTGTATCTGGTATGGAGACTGGGCTGTTCGTAAAAACTATTAAATTTCAAAATCACGAAGATAAAGCTTCCTTTGAGGATTCAAATCACATCATTGAATGGTTCAAAAGTAGCGGCCGATTGGAAGATAAGGTAGATGTACTAGTAGCCACCAAGTACTAGAACGGCTTACCGAAAGGTAGGCCGTTTTTTTATGCCTCGAGAAAAGTGCTGAGGCATACTCGCCCCCAACCACAAGGAGGCGATACGTGAACCCTCACTTCCCGACCCAAGGCATCGCCACCCCGCGACTGACACTTCAAGCCGCCAACCCGTCCCACGCTCGCGCTTTGCAAGCGTACCTGGTGCAAAACCGTGTCTTTCTGCAACCCTGGGAACCAACGCGCGGTGATGATTTTTTCGAACTTGACGCCATCATCCTGCGCCTTGAAACCATGGCCGAGAAAACCGCCGGCGGCGAAGCCTTGCATCTGCTGATATTGCGCGACGACCACATCATCGGCACCTGCAACTTCAGCAACATCGTGCGCGGCGCGTTCCAGGCCTGCCACTTGGGTTATGCGCTCTGCGAATCGGCCCAGGGCGAGGGGGTGATGCACGAAGCGCTGGCGGCTGCGATTGCGCATGTGTTCGAGAACATGAAACTGCATCGCATCATGGCCAATTAT
Organism: Pseudomonas sp. PWP3-1b2; assembly: GCF_049896045.1. Taxonomy (NCBI): domain Bacteria; kingdom Pseudomonadati; phylum Pseudomonadota; class Gammaproteobacteria; order Pseudomonadales; family Pseudomonadaceae; genus Pseudomonas; species Pseudomonas sp. PWP3-1b2. The sequence continues at coordinate 11,242 of NZ_JAFCTN010000030.1, read as the reverse complement.
CGACCAGAAAATACCCGCAGTGAGCGACTGCTGACACGCTTGGGGTTTGAGCGAGAGGGCGAAGCGCGGGCCTATCTCAAAATCAATGGCGTGTGGGCGGACCATGTACTGACGTCGCTGATCAATCCGGGACACCCCGACGCATGAACCTCGACGTGTTCGCCATAATCCTGCTCGGCGCGCTGCTTCATGCTACCTGGAACGCGGTGGTCAAAGGCGGCAGCGACAAGCTGCTCACCACCTGCACCATCACGTGCGTCGCATCGTTGATCGCCGTGGCCACGCTTCCCTTTCTTGAACTTCCGGCGAAAGAGAGCTGGCCGTTCATCGGCGCGTCGGTGGTTCTTCAGGTGGTGTATTTCGTGATGGTTGCCTCGACGTACCGTATTGCCGACATGAGCCAAACCTACCCGATCATGCGCGGCACCGCGCCTTTGCTGGTGGCGGCGGTCAGCGTATGTCTTTTGTCGGAAAGCTTGTCGGCGTTGGCATGGCTGGGCATTGCGGTGATCTCTCTGGGCATCTTGAGCATGGCCGTAGCGCCTTCGACGGGGCAGAGAAAAGGCGTGATCCTGGCATTGATCAACGCGGGCGTGATCGCGGGCTACACCCTTATCGACGGCTTGGGCGTGCGCAAATCCGGCGCGCCGGCGGCCTACACACTGTGGATTTTTCTGCTGACGGGTCTCCCGCTTGCGGCATGGGCGTTAACGACTCGGCGCGCGGTGTTCTGCGATTACGTCACGCGCAACTGGCGGCTGGGCGTCGTCGGCGGCGCTGGGACGATCGCTTCGTATGGTCTGGCGCTGTGGGCCATGACGGCGGCGCCCATCGCCACGGTGTCTGCGCTCAGGGAAACCTCCATCCTGTTCGGCGTGTTGATCTCGGCGCTGGTGCTTAAAGAACACCTGACGCGGGTACGGGTCGTCGCCGCGTGCATCATCGCCGCCGGGGCGATGCTGCTGCGGCTGGGCTGACCGCGTGATCATCTCGGGCGAAGCGGTGCCCTACCCGCACGGCACGATTTACCTGTAAAAAGGACTGCCCCAAGGACAACAGATCATTTTCACAATGAACGGAGTTCAGCGCGTGTTTTCAATTTCCCGCCGTCAACTGTCAGTGATTACCGCAGCCCTCGCCCTGGCTGGCTGCCACAGCCCCATCAATGAGCAACCGCCGGCACCGGAGTTGGGCTCGGGTTATCGCACCGACCTCACCACCCAGCACGCCGAGCGCCATATGGCCGCTGCCGCCAACCCCTTGGCCGCCGAGGCCGGGCGCGAGATGTTGCGCCAGGGCGGTTCAGCGATTGATGCGGCGATTGCGATGCAGGCGGTATTGACCCTGGTGGAACCGCAGTCGTCCGGTATCGGCGGCGGCGCGTTCATCATGCTGTGGGACGGGAAAAACGTGCACGCCTACGACGGCCGCGAAACGGCGCCGGCTGGGGCGACTGAGCGTCTGTTCCTCAGAGCCGACGGCACTCCAATGGCGTTTCCCGAGGCGCAGATTGGCGGGCGTTCGGTGGGCACGCCGGGGGTATTGCGGGCGCTGGAGATGGCGCACAAAAAAACCGGGCACCTGCCCTGGGCCACGCTGTTTGAGCCGGCGATTCGGCTGGCCGAAAACGGCTTTGCGATTTCCCCGCGCTTGCACAGCTTGATCGCGGCCGACCGCTATATCCCTCAATCGCCCGACATGGCCGCCTACTTTCTGAACGCCGACGGCACGCCGAAAGCCACCGGCACGCTGTTGAAAAACCCGGCGCTGGCCGCCGTGTTCAAACGCATCGCCAAGGAAGGGCCGGACGCACTGTACAAAGGCCCGATAGCCGATGAAATCGCGCGCAAGGTTCAGGGCAATCGCAACGCGGGCAGCCTGTCGCAGGCGGACCTCAAGGGCTACACCGCCAAAGAACGCGCGCCGCTGTGCACTGATTACAAACAATACCGTGTGTGCGGCATGCCGCCGCCGTCGTCGGGCGGGATCGCTGTCGCGCAAATCCTTGGCACGTTGCAGGCCCTTGAAGCGCGCGACCCGGCACTCGCCATCGCATCAATGACGCCCGTGAAGAGCCCATCGCCGGCAGGCCTTGAACCCACGCCCGAAGCCGTGCACCTGCTCGCCGAAGCGGGTCGCCTCGCTTTCGCCGACCGTGCCCTGTACGTGGCCGATGCCGACTTCGTGCCGGTCCCCGTCGCGAGCCTCGTCGCCCCGGACTACCTGGCCAGGCGCGCGACGCTGATCGGTGAGCGCAGCATGGGCATCGCCAAACCGGGCCAACCGGCAGGCATCCAGGTCGCCTACGCGCCGGACCGTTCGCCGCTGCGCATCTCCACCTCGCAAGTGGTGGCGGTGGATGACCAGGGCGGCGCCGTGTCGATGACCACCACGGTGGAAGCGGCCTTTGGCTCGCACCTGATGGTGCAGGGCTTTTTGCTGAACAACCAGATGACCGACTTTTCGTTTATCCCCGAAGAGAACGGCCAACCGGTGGCCAACCGCGTCGAACCGGGTAAACGCCCGCGCTCGGCGATGGCGCCCACTCTGGTGTTTGACCGTAACAGCGGCGAATTGCTGGCCACGGTAGGTTCACCGGGCGGTTCGCAGATTATCGAGTACGTGAGCAAATCCCTGGTGGCGATGCTCGACTGGAAACTCGACCCGCAAGCCGCCATCGGCCTGCCCAACTTCGGCAGCCGCAATGGTGCTACCGAACTGGAAGCGGGTTTGTTCAGCCCGGCGTTGAAACAGGCACTCCGGGACAAAGGCCACGCGTTGAGCGAGATTGATATGACCAGCGGCATCCAGGCCATCGTGCGTACCCGCGATGCCCAAGGGAAAGTGTCGCTCAGCGGCGGCGCCGACCCACGGCGTGAAGGCGAAGCGGTCGGCGACTGAACCTATAATTTTCGGAGAGAGCCACGTGCAGCAGGCAGATAATCTCGGCGCCCTCGCGGGCGTCGACCATGGCTTTTGTACAATCAATGATCCACTGCGCCCGGATGACGTGTTTATCTGCAAGCAGGTGCACAGCGCGTCAGTGATTGAATGGCAAGCGGGCCAGGTGTCCAACACCCTCGAGGCCGACGGTGTCTGCACCGCTGCGCATCAGCCCATTGCGGTGATTACCGCCGATTGCCTGCCGATTCTGATCGCCGCAAAAAACGGCGACCGGGTGGCCGCCGTGCACGGTGGCTGGAAGGGGCTGCAAGCCGGAATTATCGCCAATGCCGTACAGCGTTTCGCCGACGAAGGCATCACCGTGGACCAGTTGCAGGTGGCGATTGGGCCGTCGATCAAGCCGTGCTGTTATGAGGTGAGCGACGCATTTATTGCGCAGTTTCCGGCGGATCAGCGGCACCTGTGGCACCTCACGCAACCGTCGCCGTTGCTGGCGCCGCAAATCCCACCGCCTCACGCGAGGCAGCCGGGCAGTGCATGGTTTGATTTAAGCGGGTATGGGCTGATGTTGTTGCTGGCGGCGGGGGTGAAGCGGGAGCAGATTGAGGTGAGTGAGGTGTGCACGTATTGCACGTCACCCACCTACGCCAGCTACCGCCGAAGAACGCATAACCCGGAGGAGGCGAAGACGCTGATTTATTCGTGGATTGCTCGTACAGACCGGCGAGACTGAACCTACAAGCAGCTCTCCCAAGCTCCCACTCTGCGCTTCGTACGCAAAGTGCCATGTCATTTTTTGCAGTAAAAAGCCTCTTGAGCAGCCTCTTTTCTCCTGCGATTTTCTGGTCCGTGCTTTCTTGCCAGAGGCTACGTCAAAGACGTAGAATTTCGCGTGTTAACGATCATAGAGTCTCCGCTGTTCAGCAGGCTATGGCCTGACTACTGGACCGAGGAGGAAAGAGGTATTTTCATGGCTTTTCTAGCCAACCATCCTGAAGCCGGAACGGTCGTTCCAGGCTCAGGTGGTTGCCGAAAAGTACGCTGGAATTTAGAGGGGCGAGGCAAGAGCGGGGCGGTGAGAATTATCTACACCACACAGTTGGCTTGCGGGGCTCTGGTAGCGCTACTGATTTATGGAAAGGGCGCAACCGAGAATATTCCAGCGCATACCCTGTACAGAATCGCGAAGGAAATGAACCATGCCACTCACTGAGAAACAGCTGAAGGAACGTGACTCCAAACGCAATATCGGCGAGGAATTACTCGTCGCCGTTAAGGACATTAACGCGGGGCGTTACGGCTCGGTGAATCACGTTGAGACCACTCAAGCCGCTGAAGCAAGAAGCAAGACAGGCTTGTCCCAGCCCAGGTTTGCTGAGCTTTTAGGGGTTTCGGTAAGAACCCTTCAGGAATGGGAACAAGGGCGTCGGTCCCCCTCAGGTGCCGCTCGCTCTCTGCTGCACATTGCGGCTATCAGACCAGATGTTTTTCGGGAAGTACTCAGTAACGCCTAATGCCGTTAAGGTCATTCGGCCAATGACTAGCGACTGATCTTCAACCCCTTGCGCCCCGCATGGCGCTCAAGCGCCAGCTCAATCAAGCGGCTCACCCACTCGCTGTAGCTCATGCCGGCCGCCTGCCACAGCTTGGGGTACATGCTGATGCGGGTTTGACGAACACTGGCAGGCCAAGCATGTTCACCGCCGTTTCGAAGGATGTGCGCCTAACAACACATAACACCGCCGCCGAAACGATCGAGCCAGTTGCGCGAACGGCTGTAACCGCCGGCCATGCGCTCGCTGGAAAACACCCGTGCAATGCTTGAATATCCACTGCGCTATCAACGCTCATATGCATCGCCAGCACGCTGCACAATCGTACAAGACCTGCACAGACAACGGATGCAGACTCGGTTAACGTATTTCCATCTCCATTTGTGACAAGCCACCATGGGCAATCCGACTTCCACCCTCGACTGGTTGCACCGCGCCCCGCACGCCAGCGGCCTGGACCGTATCGAGGCGTACTTCGCCGGTTTCGCGTTCGACCCGCATCGCCATGACACTTACGCCATTGGCCGCACCTTGTTTGGCGTGCAGAGTTACCACTACCGCGGCTGCATGACCCACAGCTTGCCTGGCACGACCATGGTGATTCATCCCGATGAGAGCCATGACGGCCGCGCCAGCAGCGTGGAAGGCTTCAAGTACCGAATGATTTATGTGGAGCCGGCGCTGATCCAGCAGGTTCTCGGCGGTAAGCCGTTGCCGTTTATCCCCAATGGTTTGTCGACCGATCCACGGCTGTTCCGTGCCAGCGAAGTGTTGTTGCAAAGCCTGGATTGCCCGATTGATCCTTTGCAAGAGCAGGACGCGATGTTCGACCTGGCCCAGGCGCTGAGCCATGCGTCGGGCGAGATTATCAGCCGTAAATCCTTCGATTACGTCGCCGCCGAGCGTGCTCGGGAATTCATCCACAGCGCCTTGGGCCGCAGCATTACGCTGGATGAAATCGCTGACCATTGCGGCCGTGATCGCTGGGCGTTGTCGCGGGATTTTCGGTTGTTGTTTGGGACCAGCCCCTACCGTTACTTGACCATGCGGCGGCTGGATTTGGTGCGCAGCCTGCTTGCCCAGGGCGAATTGCTGGTGGATGCGGCATTGACCGCAGGGTTTACCGACCAAAGCCATATGACGCGGCAATTTCGCAGCACTTACGGCATGCCACCGTCGCGCTGGGTGAAGATGCTGGGGCGCTGAGTGCATCGTGAAAGCGGCATAAAAGCCAACTCAGTGAGGCTGCTGAAGGCTTGCTCGGTAAAAACTGTGGGAGCGGGCTTGCTCGCGAAGGCGGTGTGTCAGTGGATAGATTCAGTGGCTGACACACTGCATTCGCGAGCAAGCCCGCTCCCACATTTGGATCTCCATTTGCCTGGAGACCGCAAGCAGTGCTGGCAAAAACAGCGCCCTTCACCGCCTATCGACGAGTGGTGCTGCTTACAGCTGACGCCCAACCACCGGCTCGCCGATGGTCAGGAAATTCCCGCCCGCGACATGGTGCAAGGTGCGCAACTCATCATGGCCGTCGAAGTGCCAGTGCCCTTCGCTGAACACGCGCTCGTCGGCATACGCCGCGACCACTTCACCGAGGAATAAATCGTAGGTCTGTTGTGTGTGCGGCTCAGGCAGCAAACGGCATTCCAGCCACGCCACGCAGCCTTCCAGCAGCGGCGCTTCGGTGTATTCGCCCGTGAAGGTTTGCAGGCCGTAAGCGGCGAATTTGTCGGTGTCGGCGCCGGTGATGTTGCCAACGGTTTGCACAAGATCGGCCTGGGCCACGCACGGCACCTGAAGCACAAAGGTGCTGGCGCCTTCCAGTAACTGGCGGGTCCAGGTGGCCTTGTCCAGCACCACGGCGACTTTCGGCGGTTCAAAATCCAGCGGCATGGCCCAGGCGGCAGCCATGATATTGCGCTGGCCATTATGCGCGGCACTCACCAACACGGTCGGGCCGTGGTTGAGCAAGCGGTAGGCTTTGGACAGCGGAACGGGGCGACGGTGAGTAGGGCTCATGGAGGATCGGCTCTTCAAGCGAGAAAAAACCTACGATACCTCAAGCATGAGCCCTACGTGTCAGCTCGACAGTTGATTGGCGAACGGCCCGACTGCACTGACAACTTTTCAGGGCTGCACCCAACTCTTTTTTTGGATCCATTAACTGCCGTTGTTTCGGCACACGCCCATCACTTGATACTCAAGGGTATTGAGCTTGCCGTTGGAGTCCTCATAGGTCATGCGCGACGGCACCGGATTGCACGAGCGCACGGGCGGCGTGACATTGACCACCCTGGCAATGTCCAGCCGCATGCCATAGCGGTAGGCCTGCACCTCGGGGGCTGGCTTGCCGGTTCTGGCCGCGTAATCGGCCATGGCCTTCTCATTGCGCTCCATCATCAGGGCAAAGGTGCGGTCCCCGCCGCCTTCGGCCAAGGCGCCGAATGAGAGCAACGCCGCGAATACGCCCACCGCTATTTTGTAAAAGTTCATCTCAAGTTCCTCGGTTGAAAAGTTCAGTGCCGAGACTAACGAGTGAACCCTGACGACAAGTTCACTAATACGTTACGTATCTGTTAAGTGGCCGTGAGTTTCCAGGATTGTAATGTTTGCGCAACTTCGCTGTTATTCGCCGTTTGCAACTATCAGCCCGGGCCAGATCAATAAAAACGCCCACCCCTATAAGAAGCTGACACTGCAATGAACCAGGAGCGAAACATGAATATCCGTCTCTATACCCTTCCCTTCTCACTGATTGCCGCATTGCCTATGGCCGCCGTCGCGGCGGAAGAAAAACCCGAAGGTTTTATCGAAGGCAGCAGCGTGAACGTGCTGGCGCGTAATTTTTACTTCAATCGCGATGATCGCAAGGGCCAATCCAGCCCCACGGGCAATGGCTACTCCGAAGCCTGGGCCCAGGGCTTGATCGGCAAGTTCGAGTCCGGCTTCACCCAGGGCACCGTCAGTTTTGGCCTGGATGGGTTTGCCCTGTACGGCCTGCAACTCGACTCGGGCACTGGCCGCAGCGGTGGCAAGGGCTCGTTTGACGTGCTGCCGGTGGACAGCAACAACCATCCCGAAAGCAGTTACAGCAAATTCGGCGGTGCGGCGAAACTGCGCGTGCTGGACACAATCATCAAGGCTGGCGATGTGTTCCCGTCCACGCCAGTGGTGGCCGCCGGCGACTCGCGATTGTTGCCGCAAAGCTTTCGCGGCGTCACCGCCCAGAACACCAGCCTTGAAGGCCTGAGCCTGCAAGGCGGGCGTTTGACCGGCATGAGCCAACCCACGCAAAGTGGCATGGATAAAGGCTTCGCGACCTTCTATGCGGGCAGGGTCGACTCGCCCTGGGTCGGCTATTTCGGCGGCGATTATCAGCTCAACAAACACCTTAGCGTCAGCCTGTACAGCAGCCGACTGAAAGACGCCTGGGATCAATACTACGTGGGCAGCGCCGCCACCTACCCACTGAACGACGACGTTTCGCTGTTCGGCGACGTCAACTATTACAAAGCTGTGGACGAAGGCAAAAAGCTGCTCGGCGAGTTCGATAACAACATCTGGAGTGCCAGGGTCGGGATGAAGGTCGGCGCCCACAGCGTGGCCCTGTCGCATCAACGCAACAACGGCAACGACGACTTCGACTACCTGCGCCAGTCGGACTCGATCTCCCTCAACAATTCGATCCAGTACAGCGACTTCAACTCGCCCAAGGAACGTTCGTGGATGGTGCGTTACGACCTGGACATGCACACGTTCGGCATTCCCGGCCTGTCGTTCATGACCCGCTATGGCAAAGGCTCCGGCGCCGACTACAGAGACGCCAACGCGGTGTATATGCGTCGCGATGCAGCAGGCAACCCGTTGACTGATCAGCGCCGTTGGGAACGCGATGTCGAGGCCAAATACGTTGTACAAAGCGGCAGCCTGAAGGATTTGTCGTTGCGCTTGCGCCAGGCCACTGTGCGTTCAAGTGCCTTCGAATCAGACCTGGAAGAAGTGCGTGTCATCGTCGAGTACCCGCTGGCAGCACTCTGAATAAGCGTCACAAGGGCAAACGCTTACATTCGCTCGCGGTTAACTAACATCTGTTCACAAATTGGCAACTAACAAAACTGTAATATCGGGCTCAGCCTCCCGTTAAGTTTAACTTCCTATACTCAATTCAACTTGTTTCACCGAGCACATTCATCTCTGAAGCTTTTGTGTAGCTCCTTTGGAAAGAGATGAATTTTTAACGCCCCATTGGGGCGTTTTTTTTGCGCGCAGACTTTAGTCAGCGACCGATGGTCGCAGTTGACCCTGAAGCTACTTCACGGTTCAGACTTTTCCTACTCCAAAAACACCTCATTCCATAAGGAAATGGAGCCCTTCTCTTTCAGTAAAAGGTAAATCCCCATGCGTATCCTTGTGGTTGAGGACGAGCAAAAAACCGCCGACTACCTGCAGCAAGGCCTGAGCGAAAGTGGCTATGTGGTTGACTGCGCCGCCAATGGTATCGACGGCCTGCACCTCGCCGGGCAACACGCTTACGAGCTGGTGATTCTTGACGTCAACCTGCCAGGCAAGGATGGCTGGGAAGTGCTGGAGCAATTGCGCCGCAGCGGCACCCAGCGCGTGATGATGCTGACAGCCCGTGGCCGCTTGGCCGACAAGATCAAGGGCCTGGACATGGGCGCCGACGACTATCTGGTCAAACCCTTCGAATTCCCCGAGTTGCTGGCGCGAGTACGCACATTGTTGCGGCGCAGCGAGTACATGCCGCAGCCGGAAGTGTTCCGCGTCTCGGACCTGGAGCTGGACCCGCGCCGCCACCGCGCGTATCGCGGGAGCCGGCGCATCGACCTCACCACCAAAGAGTTCGCGCTGCTGCAAGTGCTGATGCGCCAGGCCGGCGAAGTGCTGACGCGCACGCAGATTATTTCACTGGTGTGGGACATGAATTTCGACTGCGACACCAACGTGGTGGAGGTCTCCATCAGCCGTCTGCGCGCCAAGGTGGATGACCAAAGCGAGGTCAAGTTGATCCATACCATTCGCGGTGTGGGTTATGTGCTGGAAGCGCGTCAATGAGAACCAGCAGCCTGTCGATGCGCCTGGGTTTGACGGTCAGCTTGATGGGCGCCGGCCTGGTGCTGTTGCTGGCGACACTGGCCTACCTCGCCCTCACCCACGAGTTGGAGAAACTTGCGCGTAAAGGCCTGGAAAGCAAAATGGAGCAGATCCAGCACAGCCTCGCCCAAGGCCTGGACGCCCACGCCATCCGCGCCCGCCCGCATTCGCTGATGGATTTGGTGATCGGCCATGACAATTTCTACCTGACCATCGTCGGCACCGCCCCCGACGAAACCGTGTTGCTGAGCATCGGCGCCAAACCCCAGAAGCCGTTGCTGACAGGTTTTTCGCCACGGGAAACCCTCGGTTACCTCAACTGGGCCGACAGTAATGGCAACGGTGTGCTTAGCGCCTCCAGCCTGATGCGCCTGGCCAGCGGCGAACGTGTGCGCGTGTTGCTGTCCCTGGACCGCAGGGACGACCAGGCCCTGCTCAGTGCTTACCTGCGCGCGACGGTGATTGCGCTGCCGATGTTGCTGATCCTGATCGGCATGGGCGCCTGGTGGCTGGTGCAACGCGGGCTCGCGCCGTTGAAGCAGTTCAGCCATGTGGCGGCTAAAGTCACCACTCAGGACCTGACTCATCGCTTGTCCGTGGGCAACCTGCCTCAGGAACTGGGCGAATTGGCGCAAGGTTTCAACGTGATGCTTGATCGCCTCGACGCGGGGGTGCAGCAGTTGTCGCAATTCTCCGACGACCTCGCCCACGAATTGCGCGCGCCCCTGACCAACCTGATGGGCAAAGCCCAAGTGACGCTGTCACGCCAGCGCCCGCCGGAGGCATACAAAGCGGTGCTGGAATCCAACACCGAAGAATTGGAGCGCCTGGGCCGCATCGTCTCGGACATGCTGTTTCTGGCCCAGGTCAGCCACCCGGCGGCGCGAGCATCTTTCATTGCGGTCTCCCTGGCGGATGAAGCCCATCGGGTGATGGAGCTGTTTGCCCTGAGTGCAGAAGACAAACAACTGACCCTGACCTTGAACGGCGACGCACAGGTGCAGGGCGACCGCCTGATGATCCAGCGTGCCCTCTCGAACCTGCTGTCCAACGCCATCCGCCACACCCCGGCGGGCTCACATATTTCCCTGCTGGTGGAGGCCTGTGGGGACAACGTATCGGTGTCAGTGAGCAACCCGGGCCCGGGGATTGAAGTGCAGCACCTGCCGCACCTGTTCGAGCGTTTCTACCGTGTCGACAGCAGCCGCGCCCGCACCGAAGGCGGCACTGGCTTGGGCCTGGCCATCGTAAGGTCGATCATGACCCTGCACCAAGGCCAGGCTGAGGTGCGCAGCCTGCCTGGGGGATTTACCTTATTTCGCCTGGTGTTTCCTGGTTAAGAAGCACGCACAGCAATCCAGCGCGGGTCAATGTGGGAGCTGTCGAGCCCCGGCGAGGCTGCGATGGCGGCGGCATTGCCGATAGAGATGTCGACTGACCCACCGCTTTCGCAGCCTCGCTAAAGCTCGACAGCTCCCACAGTTGATCTGTGTTGGCGAGTAGATTGCGCATGGCTCCCGATCCAGCGACCCGCCAAAACCCAACTCACACCGCCGATTAAATGTGGGAGCTGTCGAGCCCCAGCGAGGCTGCGAAGGCGGCGGCATTGCCGATAGAGATGTCGACTGACCCACCGCTTTCGCAGCCTCGCTAAAGCTCGACAGCTCCCACAG
>NZ_JAFCTN010000029.1:75253-80885 GCF_049896045.1 Pseudomonas sp. PWP3-1b2 | reverse complement strand
TACCTGCACGACCCTAACGCTGTGCCAGAAGAATGGCGCACCAAATTTCAGACGTTGTCTTCAGACGGCAACGCTGCCACCGATGTATCGCACGCAACAATTCGCGATCAATTTGTGCTGCTGGCAAAGAACCAGCGCCGCGCCCAACCGGTTTCCGCCGGCAGCGTGAGCAGTGAGCACGAGAAGAAGCAAGTTGAAGTATTGCGACTGATCCAGGCCTACCGTATGCGTGGCCACCAGGCGGCCCAGCTTGACCCGCTGGGGCTCTGGAAGCGTCCTGCACCTGCAGACCTGTCGATCAATCATTACGGCTTGACCAATGCCGATCTTGATACGACCTTCCGTGCCGGCGACCTGTTCATCGGCAAAGAGGAAGCGAGCCTACGCGAAATTCACGAAGCGTTGCAGCAGACATATTGCCGCACCATCGGCGCTGAATTTACGCACATCACCGATTCCGAGCAGCGCCACTGGTTCCAGCATCGCCTGGAAGGCGTGCGTGGCCGTCCGGTGCTGTCCGCCGATGTGCGCAGCCACCTGCTTGAGCGCGTGACTGCAGCTGAAGGTCTCGAAAAATACCTGGGTACCAAATACCCGGGCACCAAGCGTTTCGGCCTGGAAGGCGGCGAAAGCCTGATTCCAATGCTCGACGAGCTGATCCAGCGTTCCGGTTCCTATGGCACCAAGGAAATCGTGATCGGCATGGCTCACCGTGGTCGCCTGAACGTGTTGGTCAACACCTTCGGCAAGAACCCGCGCGAGCTGTTCGACGAGTTCGAAGGCAAGAAGAAGGTCGAGCTGGGCTCCGGTGACGTTAAATACCACCAGGGCTTCTCGTCCAACGTGATGACCACCGGCGGTGAAGTTCACCTGGCCATGGCCTTCAACCCATCCCACCTGGAAATCGTTTCTCCAGTGGTCGAGGGTTCGGTGCGTGCTCGTCAGGATCGTCGCAACGATTCAACCGGTGAGAAAGTCCTGCCAATTTCCATCCACGGTGACGCGGCATTCGCCGGTCAGGGCGTGGTCCTGGAAACGTTCCAGATGTCGCAGACTCGCGGCTTCAAGACTGGCGGTACGGTTCACATCGTCATCAACAACCAGGTGGGCTTCACCATCAGCAACCCGTTGGACGCGCGCTCCACCGAGTACGCCACCGACGTTGCCAAGATGATCCAGGCGCCGATCCTCCATGTGAATGGTGATGATCCGGAAGCCGTGTTGTTCGTCACCCAGCTCGCCATCGATTACCGCATGCAGTTCAAGCGTGACGTGGTTATCGACCTGGTTTGCTACCGTCGTCGTGGTCACAACGAAGCGGATGAGCCTAGCGGCACCCAACCGTTGATGTACCAGCAAATCACCAAGCAGCGCACCACCCGTGAGCTGTACGCCGATAGCCTGATCAAGGCCGGTGTGGTGGACGATGCGCGTGTTCAGGCGAAGATCGATGAATACCGCAACGCGCTGGATAACGGCCTGCACGTAGTGAAAAGCCTGGTTAAAGAGCCGAACAAAGAGCTGTTCGTTGACTGGCGTCCGTACCTGGGCCACGCCTGGACTGCGCGTCACGACACCACGTTCGACCTGAAAACCCTGCAAGAGCTGTCTGCCAAGCTGCTGGAAATTCCGGATGGCTTCGTCGTACAGCGCCAGGTTGCGAAGATCTACGAAGACCGTCAGAAGATGCAAGCCGGCGGCCTGCCGATCAACTGGGGTTACGCTGAAACCATGGCGTACGCGACCCTGGCGTTCGAAGGTCACCCGATCCGCATGACCGGCCAGGACATCGGCCGCGGTACGTTCTCGCACCGTCACGCGGTACTGCACAACCAGAAAGACGCGGGCACCTACATCCCGTTGCAGAACCTGTACGAAGGCCAGCCACGTTTCGATCTGTACGATTCGTTCCTGTCCGAAGAAGCCGTACTGGCGTTCGAATACGGCTACTCCACCACCACGCCGCAGGCGCTGGTGATCTGGGAAGCCCAGTTCGGCGACTTCGCCAACGGTGCCCAGGTGGTTATCGACCAGTTCATCACCAGCGGCGAGCACAAGTGGGGCCGTCTGTGCGGTCTGACCATGTTGCTGCCACACGGTTATGAAGGTCAGGGTCCGGAGCACTCTTCGGCCCGTCTGGAGCGTTACCTGCAACTGTGCGCCGAGCACAACATTCAGGTGTGCGTGCCGACTACCCCGGCCCAGATCTACCACTTGCTGCGTCGCCAGGTGATCCGCCCGCTGCGCAAGCCGCTGGTAGTGCTGACGCCGAAGTCGTTGCTGCGTCACAAACTGGCCATCTCGACCCTGGAAGATCTGGCCGACGGTTCGTTCCAGACCGTTATTCCAGAAATCGACACGCTGGACGCCGCCAAGGTCACTCGCCTGATCCTGTGCAGCGGCAAGGTTTACTACGACTTGCTGGAAAAACGCCGTGCCGAAGGCCGCGAAGACATCGCCATCGTGCGTATCGAGCAGCTTTACCCGTTCCCGGAAGACGACCTGATGGAGGCCATCGCGCCTTACACCAACCTCACGAATGCCGTGTGGTGTCAGGAAGAACCGATGAACCAGGGCGCTTGGTACAGCAGCCAGCATCATTTGCGTCGCAGCATCGGCAACCACAAATCAGGCTTGGGCCTGGAGTACGCCGGTCGTGATGCTTCTGCTGCACCTGCGTGTGGTTATGCGTCGATGCACGCCGAACAGCAGGAAAAACTGCTGAAAGATGCTTTCACTGTTTAACGCCTTCGCGCTGACTGAAACCGAATTTTAAGGACCCACAGATAATGGCTATCGAAATCAAAGCCCCGTCATTCCCGGAATCGGTTGCCGATGGCACCGTTGCCACCTGGCACAAGAAACCAGGCGAGGCCGTCAAGCGTGACGACCTGATCGTCGACATCGAGACCGACAAAGTCGTTCTGGAAGTGTTGGCCGAAGCCGACGGCGTGCTGGGCGCGATCGTTGCTGAAGAGGGCGCCACCGTCCTGTCGAACCAGGTACTGGGCTCGATCGAAGAGGGCGGCGCTGCTGGCGCTGCACCTGCCGCTGCTGCTCCGGCTGCCGCTGCTGCACCTGCCGCCGCTCCGGCTGCTGGCGCTGAAGACCCAATCGCTGCACCGGCTGCCCGCCAGCTGGCTGAAGAAAACGGCATCAACCTGGCGTCCATCAAGGGCACCGGCAAAGATGGCCGTGTGACCAAGGAAGACGTGGTTGCTGCGGTTGAAGCCAAGAAAAACGCTCCAGCTGCCGCACCTGCCAAGGCTGCTGCTCCGGCTGCCGCTGCGCCTGTGTTCGCTGCTGGCGACCGCACCGAGAAGCGCGTACCGATGACCCGCGTACGTGCCACCGTGGCCAAGCGTCTGGTTGAAGCACAGTCGAACATGGCCATGCTGACCACGTTCAACGAAGTCGACATGACCGAAGTCATGGCCCTGCGTTCGAAGTACAAGGACCTGTTCGAGAAGTCCCACAACGGCGTACGCCTGGGCTTCATGTCGTTCTTCGTGAAAGCGGCTACCGAAGCGCTGAAACGCTACCCGGCAGTCAACGCTTCGATCGACGGTACCGACATCGTTTACCACGGCTATGCCGACATCGGCGTTGCCGTGTCCAGCGACCGTGGCCTGGTGGTACCGGTGCTGCGTAACGCCGAGCTGATGAGCCTGGCTGAAATCGAAGGCGGCATTGCTGGCTTCGGCAAGAAAGCCCGTGACGGCAAGCTGACCATCGACGAAATGACCGGCGGTACGTTCACCATCACTAACGGTGGTACCTTCGGTTCGATGATGTCGACGCCGATCGTTAACCCGCCGCAAGCTGCGATCCTGGGCATGCACAACATTCTGCAGCGTCCTATGGCAATCAACGGCCAAGTCGTGATCCGCCCGATGATGTACCTGGCGCTGTCGTATGATCACCGCCTGATCGATGGTAAGGAAGCCGTGACTTTCCTGGTGACCATCAAGAACCTGCTGGAAGACCCGGCTCGTCTGCTGCTGGATATCTGATTGAAGCAGCTTCAGGTTGCGAGCTACAAGCTGTAAGAAAAAGCAGCTTGGCTTGCGGCCTGGAGCTAGAAGCTTGTCGCAAATAGAGGATCTATTTTCATGACACAGAAATTTGACGTCGTAGTGATTGGTGCAGGTCCTGGCGGCTATGTTGCTGCCATCAAGGCCGCACAACTGGGCCTCTCGACTGCTTGCATCGAAAAGTACACCGACAAGGAAGGCAAACTGGCACTGGGCGGTACTTGCCTGAACGTTGGTTGCATTCCTTCCAAGGCGCTGCTGGACAGCTCCTGGAAATTCCACGAAGCCCAGGACGGTTTCGCGATCCACGGCATCAACCATGCTGGCGTGACCATGGACGTACCTGCAATGGTCGGCCGTAAAGCCAACATCGTTAAAGGCCTGACTTCCGGCGTTGCGACCTTGTTCAAGGCCAACGGCGTGACTTCCCTGCAAGGCCACGGCAAGTTGCTGGCTGGCAAGAAAGTTGAAATCACCAAGCCAGACGGTTCGACTGAAATTATCGAAGCCGAAAACGTGATCCTGGCACCAGGTTCGCGTCCAATCGACATTCCGCCTGCTCCTGTTGACCAGAATGTGATCGTCGATTCGACCGGCGCCCTGGAATTCCAGGCTGTTCCCAAGCGTCTGGGCGTGATCGGCGCTGGCGTGATCGGCCTGGAACTGGGTTCGGTATGGTCCCGTCTGGGTGCTGAAGTGACTGTGCTGGAAGCCCTGGACACGTTCCTGCTGGCTGCCGACACCGCAGTCTCCAAGGAAGCGCTGAAAACCCTGACCAAACAAGGTCTGGACATCAAGCTGGGCGCTCGTGTTACCGGTTCCAAGGTCAACGGCGAAGAAGTCGTTGTGACCTACACCGATAAGGAAGGCGAGCAGACCATCACGTTCGACAAGCTGATCGTAGCCGTGGGTCGCCGTCCGGTGACCACCGACCTGCTGGCTTCCGACAGCGGCGTGAACATCGACGAGCGTGGTTTCATCCACGTTGACGATCACTGCGCTACCACCGTGCCAGGCGTTTACGCTATTGGTGACGTGGTTCGCGGCATGATGCTGGCGCACAAGGCTTCCGAAGAAGGCATCATGGTTGTCGAGCGCATCAAGGGTCACAAAACCCAGATGAACTACGACCTGATCCCGTCTGTTATCTACACTCACCCGGAAATTGCGTGGGTCGGCAAGAACGAACAGCAGTTGAAAGCTGAAGGCGTTGAAGTTAACGTCGGCACCTTCCCGTTTGCTGCATCTGGCCGTGCCATGGCAGCCAACGACACCGGTGGTTTTGTTAAAGTCATCGCTGACGCCAAGACTGACCGCGTATTGGGCGTCCACGTGATTGGCCCGAGCGCTGCAGAACTGGTTCAGCAAGGCGCGATCGGTATGGAATTCGGCACCAGTGCCGAAGACCTGGGCATGATGGTCTTCTCCCATCCGACCCTGTCCGAAGCGTTGCACGAAGCAGCGTTGGCTGTGAATGGCGGCGCCATCCACATCGCCAACCGCAAGAAGCGCTAAGCGAGATAATAAGAAACCACGGCGGAGTTGCCCGTCGTGAGCCTTGCGCGCAAGACTCACCGCGGAATATCCGCTGGACGCAG
>NZ_JAFCTN010000029.1:0-75153 GCF_049896045.1 Pseudomonas sp. PWP3-1b2 | reverse complement strand
CCAGTCACCAAGATCCTGGTTGAATCGTGCACTGATATCGCTAAAGAGCTGTACCTGGGCGCTGTCGTTGACCGTTCGAGCCGTCGCATCGTGTTCATGGCTTCCACCGAAGGTGGCGTGGACATCGAGAAAATCGCTCACGAAACCCCAGAAAAAATTCTGAAAGCCACTATCGATCCACTGGTTGGCGCTCAGCCATTCCAGGGTCGCGAGCTGGCTTTCCAGCTGGGCCTGGAAGGCAAACAAGTTGCTCAGTTCGCCAAGATCTTTGTAGGTCTGGCCAAACTGTTCAAGGATCACGATCTGGCCCTGCTGGAAGTGAACCCGCTGGTGATCAAGGCTGACGGCGATCTGCATTGCCTCGATGCCAAGATCAACATCGACGCCAACGCGATGTACCGTCAGCCTAAGCTGAAAACTTTCCACGATCCGTCGCAGGACGATCCGCGCGAAGCGCACGCTGCCAAGTTCGAACTGAACTACGTAGCCCTGGAAGGTAACATCGGTTGCATGGTCAACGGTGCTGGCCTGGCCATGGGTACCATGGACATCGTCAACCTGCATGGCGGCAAACCAGCCAACTTCCTCGACGTGGGCGGCGGTGCTACCAAAGAACGCGTTACCGAAGCGTTCAAGATCATCCTGTCCGACTCCAACGTCGCTGCAGTACTGGTCAACATCTTCGGCGGCATCGTTCGTTGCGACATGATTGCCGAAGGCATCATCGGTGCAGTGAAAGAAGTGGGCGTTAAAATCCCGGTTGTTGTTCGCCTTGAAGGCAACAACGCTGAACTGGGCGCTAAAGTACTGGCAGAAAGCGGTTTGAACATCATCGCGGCTACCAGCCTGACCGACGCTGCTCAACAAGTTGTTAAAGCTGCGGAGGGCAAATAATGAGCGTCCTGATCAATAAAGACACCAAGGTTATCTGCCAGGGTATTACCGGTTCCCAAGGTAGTTTCCACACCCAGCAAGCCATTGAATACGGCACCAAGATGGTGGGTGGCGTGACTCCTGGTAAAGGCGGCACCGAGCACCTGGGTCTGCCAGTGTTCAACACCGTGAAAGAAGCCGTAGAAAAAACTGGCGCAACCGCCAGCGTTATCTACGTTCCGGCTCCTTTCTGCAAGGATTCGATCCTGGAAGCAGCTTTCGGCGGCATCAAGCTGATCGTTTGCATCACCGAAGGCATTCCTACCCTGGACATGCTGGACGCTAAAGTTAAGTGCGACGAGCTGGGCGTAGTCCTGATCGGCCCTAACTGCCCAGGCGTGATCACCCCAGGCGAATGCAAGATCGGCATCATGCCAGGTCACATTCACTTGCCAGGTAAAGTCGGTATCGTTTCGCGTTCCGGCACCCTGACCTACGAAGCTGTCAAGCAAACTACTGACGCCGGTTTCGGTCAGTCGACTTGCGTCGGCATCGGCGGTGACCCGATCCCTGGTTCGAACTTCATCGACATCCTGAAACTGTTCCAGGAAGACCCGAAGACCGAAGCGATCGTGATGATCGGTGAGATCGGCGGTTCGGCTGAAGAAGAAGCGGCTGCCTACATCAAGGCACACGTGACCAAGCCAGTTGTTTCCTACATCGCTGGTGTGACTGCCCCTGCTGGCAAGCGCATGGGCCATGCTGGCGCAATCATCTCTGGCGGCAAGGGTACTGCAGACGAGAAGTTTGCTGCCCTGGAAGACGCAGGCGTTAAAACCGTGCGTTCGCTGGCAGACATCGGCAAGGCTTTGTCCGAGCTGACTGGTTGGGCTGTCAAATAAGCCTCGCGCTTAGCTGACGCTTCACCCACGCAAAGGCCACCTTCGGGTGGCCTTTGTGCTTTCCGTATTCCGGAAAGTAGGCGGTCAAGTGTGGGAGCTGGCTTGCCTGCGATAGCATCGACTGGCCATACCTGATGGACCGAGTCGCCCGCATCGCAGGCAAGCCAGCTCCCACATGGGATTGGATTGCCAGATTAAGTACGAAAACGCGACATTAGAATGTCGCTTATCGGACAGTTCGCCCCGCAAAGGTGCGTTTGTCAGGCTATTTCTGTACCCTAGCCGCCTCTTTATGCGTGCACATCCCAAAAGGAAGCCGCGCGCCAGACCCGTTGGCCCCCATCCGGGCCGGCAGCATTTCCCTCATCCACAGGGAAGCCCTCTCTAAATTCCGATTCAGTAGTGTGGTATTTCCTCAAATGAAAGTGTTGAAAAGCCAGGACATCCTGGCGTTAGGCTTTATGACTTTTGCCCTGTTTGTGGGCGCCGGCAACATCATCTTCCCGCCTATCGTTGGTTTGCAGTCCGGGCCTCATGTCTGGATGGCTGCGCTGGGTTTCCTGATCACCGCTGTCGGTTTGCCGGTGGTCACCGTGATTGCCCTGGCCAAGGTCGGCGGCGGCATGGATGCGCTGAGCAGCCCGATCGGCAAGATCGCGGGCGGCCTGCTCGCGGCGGCGGCGTACCTGGCGGTTGGCCCGCTGTTCGCTACCCCGCGTACTGCGACCGTATCGTTTGAAGTGGGCCTGGCGCCCTTGACCGGTGAGAGCCCGCTGGCGCTGTTCCTCTACAGCTCGGTGTACTTCCTGCTGGTGTTCTTCATCTCTCTGTACCCTGGCCGTTTGCTGGACACAGTTGGGCGCTTCCTTGCGCCACTGAAGATCATCGCCCTGGCCGTGCTGGGCATCGCCGCCTTTGCCTTGCCGGCCGGTGATGTGGGTGTGGCTACCCCGGAATACGTGGCTGCGCCGTTCTCCCAGGGCTTCATCAATGGTTACCTGACCATGGACACCCTGGGCGCGCTGGTATTCGGCATTGTGATCGTCAACGCCATTCGCTCGCGCGGCGTGGAATCGCCGAAGCTGATCACCCGCTACGCGATCATTGCCGGGCTGATTGCCGGCGTGGGCCTGGCGCTGGTGTACATCAGCCTGTTCCGCCTGGGTTCGGGCAGTCATGAAGTGGCCGCCGGCGCCGCCAATGGCGCCGCAGTGCTGCACGCTTACGTGCAACATACCTTCGGCTCCCTGGGCAGCGGTTTCCTGGCTGTGCTGATTTCCCTCGCGTGCCTGGTCACTGCTGTAGGCCTGACCTGCGCCTGCGCCGAGTACTTCAGCCGCGTGCTGCCGCTGTCGTACAAGACCCTGGTGGTGATCCTGGCGCTGTTCTCGCTGTTTGTGTCCAACCTGGGCCTGACCAAGCTGATTGCGTTCTCGATCCCGGTACTCACCGCTATCTACCCGCCGTGCATCGTGCTGGTGGCCCTGAGCTTCTGCAAAGACTTCTGGCACGAGCAGGGCCGCATCGTCGGGCCAGTGATGTTGATGTCGTTCATCTTTGGTTGCATCGACGCGCTGAAGGGCGCTGGCCTGGCGGATTGGATGCCTGCGCAGTTGGCGCACTTGCCACTGAGCGAGCAGGGCCTGGCGTGGCTGGTGCCATCGGTGATGACGCTGGTGGTTGCAGTGGTGATTGACCGGATGCTCGGCAAGCGCAGCGAAGCGATCGCGTAAGGTTGTTTTTGCGCTGTACCGAAATGCCCCGTATCAATCGATACGGGGCATTTTTTATGCGCCATGGGCAGTGTCGTGTCATCTGCGCTAACGTCGAACCGGTCAACAAAATTTCAAACTGGAACCCGGTCAATGTGGGAGCTGGCTTGCCTGCGATAGCGTTGGGTCAGACAATTTGGCATCACCTGAGAAACCGCCATCGCAGGCAAGCCAGCTCCCACAGGAGTACCGTGTTCGCATAAGGACCCGTATGTCGTTCGTTGAAAACCACCAAATCCATTTGCTTGCCGCTTTATGGTTCGTCCTCTGTTGGGGCGGCTACACCCGTTACGCCACCTGGAAAGCCCGCGACACTGCATGCCTGGCCAGCGTGTTGCACCTTTACCGTGAAGACTGGATGCGCCGCATGCTGATGCGCGATAACCGCATCGCTGACGCCAGTGTGGTCGGTAACCTGGAGCGCAACGCCTCGTTCTTCGCCTCCAGCACCCTGATCATTCTCGCCGGCATTCTCACCGTGCTCGGTGCGTCCGAGCGGGCGGTGTCGTTGTTGGCGGACATTCCGATGGTGCAGCAGGCGTCCCAGGGCATGTCGGAAATCAAGCTGTTGTGCCTGGCGCTGGTGTTTGTCTACGCGTTCTTCACGTTCAGTTGGTGCATGCGCCAGTACAACTTTGCGGCGGTGCTGGTGGGGTCGGCGCCGATGGTGGGGGAGCGACATGTGTCGGAGCAGGAGCGCAAGGCGTTTGCGCTGCGGGCGGCGCGGGTTATTTCGATGGCCGCCAACCAGTTCAACTTTGGCCTGCGGGCGTATTACTTCGGCATGACCATGCTCGCCTGGTTTGTCAGCCCATGGTTGTTCATGTTGCTGAGCACCGGGGTTGTGCTGGTGCTGTATCGCCGAGAATTTCACTCCGATGTGTTGCAGGTGATGGTCTATACGCCGACCGATGGGCCGGTGCAGGACGCGCCCAAGGACGCTGCGCCTCAACCCTGATGTACCGGGCGTCATTCAGCTTCATTTCTGACAAAGCAGCAGACAAAGAAAAGCCCGCAATTAAGCGGGCTTTTCTTTTTGCAGCAACTGCCAGACGATTAGTTCTTGGCAGGTTCTGCTGGAGCGGCAGGTGCTGCTTCTTTCGCGGCGGCTGCATTCGATTCAGCCTGAGCTTTGGCAGCATCGGCATTTTCTTTTGCAGCGTCGTTCACTTTATCCTGTGCCTTTGCCATGTCTTTCTGAGCTTGCTCAGAATGTGCAGCGGCGTCTTGGGCTTTGTCTTCGGACTTCTTGTCGCAGGCAGCGAGACCGAGGGCAGCGGCCAACATCATGGAAATAGCTAAAGTCTTACGCATGGGGTGTTTCTCCTTATGGATATATCTACTGGCCTTTCGAGCTTGGGGTGCCAGCATTAGTTCCTTTTATCTCACAGATATATAAAGCTTTTTTCCAAGGAACTTTCTTCGGTCGTCCTCATCCGCCGCAATCACACTAATAAGAGTCTGAAATAAATGACCGAAAACCCTTTGTTAGAGTGTGCCACGCGCTTTGTATCGGCGTTGCGCCATTGCCAGGTGTTGGGCATTAGCGTGCATGCGGCGAGCGAGGAGGGCATGACGCTGGCACTGCCCTACGCGCTGCACATCGTGGGTGACCCCCAAACCGGCGTGATCCACGGCGGCGCGATGACGTCCCTGATGGACACCGCCTGCGGCGTGGCCACCCTGTGCGTTTTGCCGGAGTTCGAGGTGTGCCCGACCCTCGACCTGCGCATTGACTACATGCATCCCGCCGAACCGCATAAAACGGTCTACGGCTTCGCCCAGTGCTACCGGGTCACCACTGACGTGATCTTCACGCGCGGCTTTGCCTACCAGCACGACCCGCAGCAGCCGATTGCCCATGTGGTGGGCACGTTCATGCGCATGGGCAAGCGCCTCAAGGGCACGCAGGGCCTGGGCAACAGCCTCAAGGGAGAGCAGGCATGACGCACCGCTTCAAGACCCGCCTCGAACAGGCCCATGAGCGCGGTAACTACGAGGCGCTGCTCAACCTGATTCCCTACGCCAGGCTGATTGGCGTTGAATGCACCCGACTGGGCGATGAGCTGCTGTTCAAATTGCCGGCAAACAAGGACAACATAGGTAACCCGATATTACCGGCGCTGCACGGCGGAGTGATTGCGGGCTTCATGGAGTTGTCAGCCGCGTTGCACCTGCTGGTGTTTACCGGCTCGCCCGGCGTTCCGAAAATCATCGACTTCTCCCTCGACTACCTGCGCGCAGGCCAGTTTCGTGACACTTACGCCACCTGCCAGGTGTGGCGTCAGGGCCGGCGTGTGGCGAATGTGGCGATCACTGCCTGGCAGAGCATCCCCGCCGAACCGATTGCCACCGCTCGCGCACATTTCAAGATTGAGGAGTCGGCCCGCCCTTGAAATCCCGGTCTTAGCCCCCAACTTTGATGACAACCCGCCGCCAACCCTCAAGGGCGCGGCCACTGCCATCCAATTGGAGTTTGATGACCATGAGCGTGGAAACTCAAAAGGAAACCCTGGGCTTCCAGACCGAGGTAAAGCAACTGCTGCACCTCATGATCCATTCGCTGTATTCCAACAAGGAAATTTTCCTTCGCGAATTGATCTCGAACGCCTCTGACGCTGTCGACAAATTACGTTTCGAAGCCCTGTCCAAGCCTGAGTTGCTGGAAGGTGGCGCGGAACTCAAAATCCGTGTGAGCTTCGACAAAGACGCCAAGACCGTCACCCTCGAAGACAACGGCATCGGCATGAGCCGTGAAGACGCGATCACCCATTTGGGTACCATCGCCAAGTCCGGCACCGCAGACTTCATGAAGAACCTGTCGGGCGACCAGAAAAAAGATTCACACCTGATCGGCCAATTCGGCGTGGGCTTCTACTCGGCCTTCATCGTGGCTGACAAAGTTGAAGTGTTCAGCCGCCGCGCCGGCCTCGCCGCGAGCGAAGGCGTGCACTGGTCGTCCAAAGGTGAGGGCGAATTCGAAATCGCCACCGTCGAAAAGGCTGACCGTGGTACCCGCATCGTGCTGCACCTCAAAGACGCTGAAGATGAATTTGCTGACGGCTACCGCCTGCGCAACGTCATCAAGAAGTACTCCGACCACATCGCTCTGCCGATCGAGTTGCCGAAAGAACAGGCCGCTGCTGAAGGCGAAGAGCAGCCAGCGCCGGAATGGGAAACTGTCAACCGCGCCAGCGCGCTGTGGACCCGTCCGCGTACCGAGATCAAGGACGAGGAATACCAGGAGTTCTACAAGCACATCGGTCACGACTACGAGAACCCGCTGAGCTGGAGCCACAACAAGGTTGAAGGCAAGCTGGAATACAGCTCGTTGCTCTACGTGCCAGCCCGTGCTCCGTTCGACCTGTACCAGCGTGAAGCGCCGAAGGGCCTGAAGCTCTACGTGCAGCGTGTGTTCGTGATGGACCAGGCGGAGTCCTTCCTGCCGCTGTACCTGCGCTTTATCAAGGGCGTGGTCGATTCCAATGATTTGTCGCTGAACGTGTCGCGGGAAATCCTGCAGAAAGACCCGATTATCGATTCCATGAAGTCGGCGCTGACCAAGCGTGTACTCGACATGCTGGAAAAACTGGCGAAGAACGAGCCTGAGCAATACAAGGGCTTCTGGAAAAACTTCGGCCAGGTCATGAAAGAAGGCCCGGCTGAAGATTTCGCCAACAAGGAAAAAATCGCCGGCTTGCTGCGCTTTGCTTCGACGAACGAAGAGGGCGGTGAGCAGGTGGTGTCCCTGGCCGAGTACCTGGCGCGCGCCAAGGAAGGTCAGGACAAGATTTACTACCTCACCGGCGAAACCTACGCTCAGGTCAAGAACAGCCCGCACCTGGAAGTCTTCCGCAAGAAAGGCATCGAAGTACTGCTGTTGACCGACCGTATCGACGAGTGGCTGATGAGCTACCTCAACGAGTTCGACGGCAAATCCTTCGTCGACGTGGCCCGTGGTGACCTGGACCTGGGTAACCTGGACTCCGAAGAAGAGAAGAAAGAAGCTGAAGAAGTTGCCAAGGCCAAAGAAGGTCTGGTTGAGCGTATCAAGGCTTCCCTGGGCGATGTGGTCAGCGAAGTGCGGGTTTCCCACCGTCTGACCGACTCCCCGGCGATTCTGGCCATCGGCGAAGCGGACCTGGGCATGCAGATGCGTCAGATCCTCGAAGCCAGCGGCCAGAAGGTTCCTGATTCCAAGCCGATCTTCGAATTCAACCCGGCTCACCCGCTGATCGAGAAACTCGACGGCGAGCAAAGTGAAGAGCGTTTTGGCGACCTGTCGCACATTCTCTTCGACCAGGCGGCCCTGGCGGCTGGCGACAGCCTCAAAGACCCGGCCGCTTACGTGCGCCGACTGAACAAGCTGTTGGTTGAACTGTCGGTTTAACACCGTTGTAGAAAAACCCGCTTCGGCGGGTTTTTTCGTTCTAGTGCACCTCAACTGGAGTAAATGATGAGCCAAGTCACTGTGCGTTCCGTGGTCTATCAGCTTGATGGCCAGTCTTATGAAAGCCGCCTCGCGTTCGATGCCAGCCACAAGGGCCCGCTGCCGGGGCTGTTGATGGCGCCGAACTGGATGGGTGTGAGTGCGGGTGCTGAAGACATTGCCAAAAGCGTGGCCAGCAAAGGCTACGTGGTGTTGATCGCCGACCTGTACGGGCAAAACGTGCGTCCGTCGAATGGCGATGAAGCCGGTGCTGCAATGATGCCGTTGAAGAACGACAACCCGTTGCTGCTCAAACGCATGCAGGCAGCCTTTGAGCAACTGCAAGGCCAGACCGAAGCCGCAGTGGATACCTCGAAGCTGGCGACCTTTGGCTTCTGCTTCGGTGGTTTCTGCTCTTTGGAACTCGCACGTACCGGTGCACCGTTGAAGGCTGCCGTATCGTTCCACGGCACTATCGACACGCAAAACCCGGCGGGCGCCAAGCACGTGAAGGGTTCGGTGTTGGTGCTGCACGGCGCATCCGATCCGTTAGTGCCGAAAGAGCAACTGCCAGCATTTGAAGATGAAATGAATGCGGCCGGTGTGGATTGGCAATTGCTGAGCTACGGCGGTGCGGTGCATTCCTTCACCGACCCGCACGCCAATGTGCCGGGCAAGATGATGTATGACGAGAAGACCGCGAAGCGGGCGTTCAAGTCCATGCATGATTTGCTGGATGAAGTGTTCAAGGCCTGATGGCCCCATCGCAGGCAAGCCAGCTCCCACACTTGAACGTATTCACAATTCAAACTGTGGGAGCGGGTTTGCCCGCGATGACTATCTGACCGGTAACTCAATCCTTTCAGACTCCCCCGGCACCGCCGGCCAATCCCCGGCCGCCCAGCGTTGCCTCGCCTGTTCAATCACCGCGGGATCACTCGCAACAAAATTCCAGTTGATCCGTCGCGGCCCATCCAGCGGCGCGCCGCCAATAATCACCACGTGGCAATCACTCTCGGCGAACAGTGTCATTTCCTGCCCGGCGGGCAACACCACCAGGCTGTGCACCTCCAGTGCCTCACCGTCCAGCTGCGCTTCGCCCTCCAGCACATACACCGCCCGTTCCTCATGCTCATCCGGGATCAGCAGCGTGGTGGCCGTCTGCATGCGCACCTCGGCATACAGCGTGGGCGACAGCACTGGCACCGGGGATTTGAGGCAAAAACCACTGCCTGCGATCAGGCGGATCTGCACGCCCAGACTGTCGCTGACCGGCAGGCTGGCCGCCGGATGATGGCTGTAGTGCCCAGGTCCAGTTTCATGGTCCATGGGCGAGGCCAGCCACACTTGCAACCCGTGCAGGCTGAAACCACTGGCCTTGAGCGGCTCGGGTGTGCGTTCCACGTGGGCAATCGCGCTGCCGGCAGTCATCCAGCTCACATCGCCGGCCTCGACCACTTGGTCCGAGCCCAGGCTGTCTTTGTGCTGCAACGCGCCTTCGAACAGGTACGTCAGGGTCGACAGCCCGATATGCGGGTGCTGGCGGATATTCATGCCTGTGCCCGGCGCATAGCGGGTGAGCAACATGTGGTCGAAAAACACAAAGGGCCCGACGCTGCGGCATTCGCGCGAGGGCAGCGGGCGCAGGATCGGCTGGCCTTCGACCTCTTCGGGGCGAGGACGGATCACGATGGTCATGGGGCATCCCTGTCGGAGCGGGTTAGAGAGGGCTGAGCATAACCCGCTCGACGGGAGGTTGGCGCTATTGGCTGAAGGCGCCTTCAGACAGTGTGGTTTCGATAGTGACCTCGGCGGTGGTCATCAGCTTGTGCACCGGGCAGCGGTCCGCCACGCGGTGCAGTTCATCGCGCTGCTCGTCGGTGAGCACGCCCTTGAGGGTCAGCTTGACGTTGAGCGTGTACTTGCCCTTTTGCTCCTCGGTGCTGTCGTGGGTCACTTCGACCGTCACGCCGGTGAGGGGAATGTCTTTCTTCTGGGCGTAGAGCTTGACGGTCAGCGCCTTGCACGAGGCCAGGGCGGCATCGAAATAGTCATGGGGGGAGGGCGCCGAGTCATCGCCGCCCAGGCTCTTGGGCAGGTCGGTGAACAGTTCGTGGTTATTGATATTCACGCTGTGGCGAAAGTTGTCGTGGTTCAGGGTATTCACGGTAACAGGCATGGCAAACCTCACACGTCGGCAGGAAGAAGGTCATGCAGTTATAGAGCATGCTGGCACTCTGGTGTTCCGCGTAATTTGCCCGCTGAACCCCGGCAGGCATCACACGGTCTATCGGTATTAGCCCCCGTTGAGGTTGTACCGTGCCCTGGAGCCGCCTGAGTCTTGCCGTGTTATTCGCTGCCAGCAGCCTTGCTGTGCAGGCCCGTGACTATGTCTACAGCGATGCGCACCTGCATTACGTCGACTTTTTTCAGGAAACCGCGGGCATGGACAAACTGCTGAAGGCCATGGCCGATGCGCGCATCGACCATGTGATGATTTCCGGTATTCCCGTGGCGAAAAAATGGCACGAAGACGAACTCAAGCGCCCACGCTATTACGCCGGTGATGACGCCGATGCCTACTGGTACAGCGCCACCGATGTGATCGTTGCGGCAGCGCTCAATAAACTCACGCCCGAGCAGCGCCAGCACTTTCACCCGTTTTTGTCCGGGTTCAACCCCAACGACAAGAACTCCGCCGCCCATGTCCAGCGCATGCTCGACCTCAACCCCGGGCTGTGGCAGGGCATTGGCGAGGTGTTCACCCGCCACGATGACCTGACCGCCTTGACGGCTGGCGACACCCCGCGCGCCAACAACGAAGCCATGACGCTGATCTATCACCTGGCGGCGGAAAACGACCTGCCGGTGATGCTGCATTCCAACATCACGTCCAAACGCGAGCGCAACCCGCTGTATCTGGCCGAAGTGGAAGAGCCACTGCGCAACCATCCGCACACCCGCTTTATCTGGGCCCATGCTGGCACCAGCAAGGAGATTCACCGCCATCAGGTGCAGATGGACTTTTTGCTGCCCACCCTGACCCGCATGCTGGAGGCCTACCCTAATCTGTACATCGACCTCTCCTGGAGCATGCTCACGCCGTATTTGCTCGATGATGCAGGCAAACCCCGCGCGCAGTGGCTGAAGCTGGTGGAGCGCTTCCCGGAGCGTTTCATGCTGGGATCGGACGTGGTAGGGCGTTTCAACAAGTTGGGTAAGGAAATGCACCGCTTTGACCCGTTCCTCGATGCGTTGCCTGAGGACGTCGCCCGCAAGGTGGCGCGGGATAACTTCTTGGCGATTCTGCCGAAAGCCGCTCGCGATGAGCGGGCGCATTGAATTTGGCGGATCAGACATCGAGCGGGGCACATCAGATCAAACAACAGCATGGCGGCCTTGAGCCGACCTGAGTGGTTGAATCAAAGGCGCTGTTTTGTCTAAAGCAGATTGCGATCCTTCAGACAAAATGGATATCCACTGTGGGAGCGGGCTTGTCGAATCGTCGCACCGCTGCGATGCAGACTCCTCGGTACATCAGGCAAACCGAGTTGATGCCATCGCAGGCAAGCCAGCTCCCACAAAAGACAGCTCCCACAAAAAAGCCCCGAACCAGTCGGGGCTTTTTCACGCGATCAACCTACAGGTCTTACTGACCCTGCCAGCGCTTCAGCACGAGCGTGGCGTTAGTGCCACCAAAGCCGAAGCTGTTGCTCATCACCGTATCGATCTTAACGTTCTCAACTGTCTTGGTCAGGATCGGCATATCAGCCACAACCGGATCAATCTCGTCAATGTTGGCCGAACCTGCCATGAAGTTGCCTTCCATCATCAGCAAGCAGTAGATCGCTTCATGCACGCCAGCGGCGCCCAGGGAGTGACCCGACAGGCTCTTGGTAGAGCTGATGGCCGGCGCCTTGTCGCCGAATACCGCACGCACGCCTTCCATTTCCTTGGCGTCGCCGACCGGAGTCGAGGTGCCGTGGGTGTTCAGGTAGTCGATTGGGGTATCAACGGTGGACATTGCCATCTGCATGCAACGGATGGCGCCTTCACCGCTTGGTGCAACCATGTCGTAGCCGTCGGACGTCGCGCCGTAGCCAACGATTTCGGCATAGATTTTCGCGCCACGGGCCAGAGCGTGTTCCAGCTCTTCAACCACGACCATGCCGCCACCGCCGGCGATGACGAAACCGTCACGCTTGGCATCGTAGGCACGGGAAGCCTTTTCCGGGGTTTCATTGTACTGGGTGGACAGCGCGCCCATGGCGTCGAACAGGAACGACTGGCTCCAATGTTCTTCTTCACCGCCGCCGGCGAAGACGATGTCCTGCTTGCCCAGCTGGATCTGCTCAACCGCAGTACCGATGCAGTGAGCACTGGTGGCGCAAGCCGAGGAGATCGAGTAGTTCACGCCCTTGATCTGGAACGGCGTGGCCAGGCAGGCCGAAACGGTGCTGCCCATGGTCCGGGTTACACGGTACGGGCCAACGCGCTTTACGCCTTTTTCGCGCAGGATGTCCAACGCTTCCATCTGGTTCAGGGTTGATGCGCCGCCGGAGCCGGCAATCAGGCCGGTGCGCACGTTCGATACCTGGTCTTCGGCCAGGCCGGAGTCGGCGATGGCGTCTTTCATGGCCAGGTAGGCGTAGGCGGCAGCGTGGCCGACGAAGCGGTAGATCTTGCGATCAATCAGTTCTTCGAGGGGCAGGTCGATGGAGCCGGAAACCTGGCTACGCAGACCCATTTCGGCATATTCCGGGTTGAAGCGGATGCCAGGGCGACTTGCACGCAGGTTAGCGGTGACGGTCTCTTTGTCATTGCCCAGGCAAGAAACGATGCCCAGACCAGTGATAACGACGCGGCGCATGCGGATAACCCTTAAAAGTTGTCAGTGGAAGTGAATACGCCGACCCGAAGGCCTTCGGCAGTATAGATCTCGCGACCGTCGACGGTGACCGAACCGTCGGCGATGGCCAGGTTCAGCTTGCCCTTGAGGACGCGCTTGATTTGAATGTTGTAGGTGACTTTCTTGGCGGTCGGAAGGACCTGGCCGAAGAACTTCACTTCGCCCGAACCCAGCGCACGGCCACGGCCCGGCAGGCCTTGCCAGCCCAGGTAGAAGCCGACCAGTTGCCACATGGCGTCAAGGCCCAGGCAGCCCGGCATCACCGGATCACCTTCGAAATGGCAGGCGAAGAACCACAGGTCAGGGGTGATATCCAGCTCGGCGACCAATTCACCTTTGCCGTACTTGCCACCTTCTTCGCTGATATGGGTGATGCGATCCACCATCAGCATGTTCGGCGCGGGCAGTTGCGCGTTACCTGGGCCGAACAGCTCACCGCGACTGCAGCGCAGCAGGTCTTCCCGAGTAAAGGCGTTTTGTTTGGTCATGCGAGCTCCTCAATAATCCCATGCGGCGGGGTAGGGTAAATCTTCCCGATCCGACTGAAGCGTTCATGCCTCAGGTCAGCAGCCTACACATAGACTATTGCGTTGTAGTGAAAGTCACAGCGTCAAGGCACTCAATGTACACTTGTTCACTGAAATTTTAAACCGGGCCTGTTTATCGGCCCGTTCGGGTGCCTAAGACTGCCGCACTTTCGTCTTTCACGCCAGTCGGAGTTGGTTGATGGCGTGGCGCTATTGCACCCAACGCTGCAGTATTTGCTGCAAGTCCGTGCGTTTGAACGGCTTGGCCAGGTAATCGTTCATTCCGGCTGCAAGACAGGCTTCGCGGTCACCCTGCAGCGCGTTGGCAGTCAGCGCGATAATTGGCAAGTCGGCGCAGCCGGGCAGTTGCCGGATCTGGCGCGTGGCTTCGTAACCATCGATCAACGGCAGGCGGCAGTCCATCAGGATCGCGGTGAAAATCAGGCTCTCGGCACTGCGGATTGCCTCGGCGCCATCCGTGGCCAGGCTCACTTCAAAGCCCAGGCTGCGCAGCATGGCTTCGACCACGGTGCGGTTGACCGGGTTGTCCTCCACCAGCAACACATGGCGGCCATTGCCAGCGCCGGTTTTGCCGTCGGTGTCCTGGGCAATCGTCGGTAGGCTTTGCTGGTCGATGGCCAAGGGAATTTCCAGGGTAAACACCGAGCCGCGGCCTTCTTCGCTCTGCGCGCGCAAGGTGCCGCCCATGCGTTCGGCCAGCGTGCGGGCGATGGGCAGGCCCAAACCGGTGCCGCCGTAACGTCTTGAAATGGAACTGTCGGCCTGCTGGAACGCATCGAACATTAACTCGAGGCGCTCGGCGGAAATACCGATGCCACTGTCGCGCACAGTGCAGGTAAACCACACCAGTTCATGGTCCAGGGTTTGCCAGTGGGGCTCGACGATGACCGTGCCTTGCTCGGTGAATTTGAGCGCGTTGCCAATCAGGTTCACCAGAATCTGCCGGATACGCGTCGGGTCGCCCTGTACCCGCAGCGCATCCATACCGGCCGGAATCGGCAGTTCCAGCGCCAGCCCGCGCTGTTGGGCGCTGTGCTGGAAGGCCTGGGCGCAACTGCTGATCAAGTCGGCCAGGTTGAACGAAATATTTTCCAGCTCCAGCGCCGCGCGTTCGATGCGCGAAAAATCGAGGATGTCGTTGATCACCTTGAGCAGGTGCTCGGTGGACTCCGAAGCCAGCGCCGCGTACTCGGTTTGCTCGTCGGTCATCTCGGTGGTTTCAAGCAACTGCAACATGCCCAGCACGCCGTTCATGGGCGTGCGCAACTCGTGGCTCATCATGGCCAGGAAGTCCGACTTGGCATTGTTCGCCCGTTCGGCTTCTTCGCGGGTCTGGATCAGTTGGGCCATGGCTTGATGCTGTTCGCGACTGGCCTGGTTAAGGCCTGCGGCAAGGTTGTTGATGTGCCGCGACAGGTCG
Organism: Pseudomonas sp. PWP3-1b2; assembly: GCF_049896045.1. NCBI lineage: Bacteria > Pseudomonadati > Pseudomonadota > Gammaproteobacteria > Pseudomonadales > Pseudomonadaceae > Pseudomonas > Pseudomonas sp. PWP3-1b2. The sequence goes on along the minus strand of NZ_JAFCTN010000029.1, from coordinate 60,300 downwards.
CCCAATTCCGAGTCATCCACAATCGGCAGTGGCGTCTTGTAGTCGCCCTGCTGGATGGCCTTCACCGCGTTGCCCATCGCGCTGATCGGCTTCGACAGGCTGGCCGCCAGGCGCCGCGCCAGCAGGAAGGTAAACAGCAAGGCGAACAGCGCCAGGATGCCGGCCTTGAACAAAATCTCTTGCTGGCGCTGGCTGAAGGCATCGTTGGACATGCCGACGATCACCCGGCCCAGGTAATCCGCGCGCGGGGCTTTGGGCTCGTTGAGGTTGTCCTGAAAAAAGTCATTGCCCAGCTGAATATGCTGCAGGCGGATCGGCGCCTGGAACACTTTCACCGACAGCGAGCGATCATGTTTCTCCGACGGTTGCTCGACGTACACCAGGATGTTTTCGGAACTGTCCTGAATCTCCAAAAAGCGCACGTGAGGCGTGGCCAGGGTCGCGCGCAGCAGGCTGTCGAGCACGTCGTTGTTGCCGGAAATAACCCCGTATTCGGTGGCGGGTGCCAGCTGGTTGGCGATCAACTGGCCGGTGTGGTCGAGTTCCTGGCGCAGGTCCTGGATGCGCACGAAGGTAAAGAAGCTGATCAACAGCAACGTCAGCAACAGCGCCGGGCCCAGGGTGATGAGCTGGGTGCGGGTGTTGATGTCCCAACGACGACGCAAGGTCATGGACGTTTTTCTCCTTCGGCCAATCGGGCGGCGACGGCGACTTCGTCAACCTGTTCGATCCCCAGTGAGCGCGCGACTTGCGGGTTGCCCACGACTTTGAAGTATTCCGGGTACAAGGTGCGTGGCCAGGTGGCCGGCGAATGGTCGAGCAAACGGTCAAGTACATTGAGCCAGTCCGCTTGATCGCTGTAGGTGCTGGCCAGGCTGCCGGCCTTGACGAACCCGGCATTGGGGCCTACCAGCGGCAGTTGCTGGGCATAGCTGCTGAGCAACAGGTTCTTCACGGTTTTCGGGTTGTACAGAAGCGGGTCGTCAAGGCCGAGCAGCACGTCACTGTTCTTGAACAGGTTCTGCAGCGGGCGACTGTCATTAATGTTGTCCCAACGCTGCGGCACGATCTCAAGGCCCAACGGTTGCGCATATTGGCGCAGCTCCGGCAGCAGGAATTCACTGTCGATGCCGTAAAGCACGCCGATGCGTCGGGCCTGGGGCAGGATGCTGGCGATCAGGTTCAGTTGGCGCTCCAGCGGCGGGTCGCTCCACAGCAAGCTGATTTTCGCCGGGTGCGCATTGCCCAGGCGCTGGCGGGCTTGCAGGCGGCTGATGCGCAGCACCAGGGTCGGCGGGCCCTGGGCATCCTGCAGGCGCCAGTCGAGGCCGGGCAGGTCCAGCAGGATCAAGCGGGTGCTGGCGGGCAATTGGCTCGGCGCGGGCAGGTCTTTGAGTGGGGTAAAGGTGACGTGGTCCTGGGGGCGCTGCTTGGCCAGTGCGAGCGCGAAGGCTTGCACACCGGTACCGTCTTCGGCGGCGGTCAACAGGATATCGGCGCTCCATGCCGGCGCCGTCAACAGCAGGCACACCAGCAGCAGGCCGCGTCGCCAGAGGCGAGCGATATAAAGGAGGGTCATCCGTGACTGATCGCCCATGTCAGAATTCCAGCTCCGCGCTGAAGTAGAGGACGTGGCGACTGTCGTAATTGTTGTCGGCCCAGGTAGTGGGCTGGTTATCAAGGCGTTGTTGCAACATGCCGGCCAGCTCCACGTTGGCTTTGCCCAGGGCAATGCGCTTGGCCACCCGCAGGTCGACCCGTTCGAAGCGATACTTGTTGAGTGCGTCGTCGCCGTAGTAGAACAGCGCGCTGGACCAGCCGTGGCCCCATTCGCGCAGCCAACCGGCCGAGCCGCTGTTGCGCGCAGTTTGCGCCTTGTCCCTGGGGTTGCTGGCGGTGGCGTCGACGTAAGCATAGGTCAGCCGCAGGCGGTCGGCGTTGCTCATGCGCCAGTCGAACTGCGACTCGGCCCCGGTAAACCGCGAGCTGTTGGCATTGCTGGCAATGTATTGGTTATTGCGCAGCGGCGAGCTGATCATGTCGGTGATTTCGTCGTAGAACAGTTTCACGTCGACGTTCAGCCCAAGGTCGGCAAAGAAGCCGTTGTAGCCCAGCTCCCGTGAGCGCATCAACTCTTTATCGAGGTTACCGGGGCCGCGTGTCACCACAAAATATTGCCCGGAATTCTGCCCGTAGGCCGGCGAGCTGAGGTTGGTGACGCGATAGCTCCAGTTGACGTTGTTCTCGAACATGTCCGGTGAGCGAATCGCTTCGGAATACACCGCGCGCAGGCCATGGCGCGGGTTGATCAAATAGTTGACTGCCACCCGCGGCGTCAGCGAGTTGCCGCTCAGGTGGGTGTCTTCGTACATCGCGCCGCCTTGCAGCAGCCAGTGCTCGCTGGCGCGCCATTCCAGGTGGCCGAACAGGCGCCAGGTGGTGTCGTCGAGGGTGCCGTTGAAGTAGGTGTCGGAGTCCGCACGGTCATAGCGATAATTCATGCCGCTGACCAGGCGCAGGCTGTCGGACAGGCTGAGGGTGTCTTGAATCTCCAGGTCGTAGCGGCTTTCTCGGGTGCTCTGGTCGATGTCACCGCACACGCTCTGGCTGGCGCCCTGGCGCCATTGGTCGAGCACCTGATTGCCCAGCGCCTGTTCGGTGGCGCTGCCGGGCGGGGCGGTGCTCTGGCTGAAGGTGTCCATGTGCCGGGCGAGCAATTCGGCGTAGTTGGGGTTGATCTGCCACAGCTGGGTCAGTTCCGGGCTGAACGACACCTTGGCATCGCAGGCCTTCCACACTTGCTGGCGGTCCCATTGCTGAGCCGAACCCTGGACGTACAGGCTGTGTTCCGGACTGAACTCATAGTTCCAGCGCAGGGAGCCGGCGTAGTCCTTGGCGGAGACGTCGGAATTGGTACCGCCCTCAGTAATACCGGCGAACACGGGCATGTAGGTATAAGGACGCTGATTGCTGCCTTCCTTGGCATCGAATTGCCAGTCGAGGCTCTGCTGCGCGTTCAGGGTCTGGCTCACCGCCAGGCTGAAACGGCTGAGGCGGCGGCTGTCACGGCGATCGGCACCGGCGGCGTCGCTGTCGAACCCGCTGTCCTGTTGCCCGGACAGCGACAAGCGCAAATCGCCGGTGTCCCAACCCACGCCCTGGCTGGCATAAAAGTCGTCTATCCCGCGCGCGCCCCGAATGACTTTGACCCGCGAGCCCTGGCTGTTGGCCGGCGAGCGCGTGAGGATATTGACCACCGCCATCAGCGCATTGGCGCCATAACTGACGGTATTGGGGCCACGGAACACTTCGATCCGCTCGATATCTTCCATGGCCACTGGAATGTCGCTCCAGTCCACGGTCGCCAGGCCCGCGCGGTACACCGAGCGCCCGTCGATCAGCACCTGCATGCGCCGCGCATCGCTGGCGCTGGTGCCGTGATAGTTCACGGCCGCCTGGTTGCCGGTGGTGTAGCCGACCATCATCCCCGGCACCAGCCGCAGCAGCTCGGCGATGTCCCGCGCGCCGCTGGCCTTGATCAGCTCGCTGTCGATGACGGTCATGCTGCCCGGCACGGCGGCGGCCGATTGCTTGAGGCGCGTGGCGGTCAGCACTTGCGGCAGGGGCTGGCTGTCCAGGAACAGGTCGTCGGACAACGCCGGTGCACTGCACAGCAGCATCAGCCACAAAGATGAGCGGGGAGGAGGGCCCAGGTACACGGCACGGCCTTGATCATTACGAATAGCCGGCCATGTTAACTGAGGCGCGGCCATTTGCCAGTCGTCGCACCTGCAATTGCGTCACACAATCGCGGCATTTTCCGACAAACGTGTGAATTGACAGGGGGGCTGGCCGCAAGCGGGTCGCTCCGTATAATGCGGCCATCGCCACTGGTATGGATTAACGGATTGCATATGACTGAACAGCGCCCTATTGCGGTCCTGGGAGGCGGAAGTTTCGGTACCGCCGTGGCTAACCTGCTGGCTGAGAACGGCCACGCGGTTCGCCAGTGGATGCGTGACCCCGAACAGGCCGAGGCCATTCGCGTCCACCGGGAAAACCCGCGTTACCTGAAAGGCATCAAAATTCACCTGGCAGTCGAGCCGGTTACCGACCTGCTGGCCACCCTTGACGCGTGCGACCTGTGCTTTGTCGCGCTGCCCTCCAGCGCTCTGCGCTCGGTGCTGGCGCCCCACGCCGAGCGTTTGGCGGGCAAAATGCTGGTCAGTCTGACCAAAGGCATTGAGCCGCAGACCTTCAAGTTGATGAGCGAAATCCTTGAAGAGATCGCCCCTCAGGCGCGCATTGGCGTGCTGTCCGGGCCGAACCTGGCGCGCGAAGTCGCCGAGCACGCGCTCACTGCCACCGTGGTCGCCAGCGAAGACGAAGCGCTCTGCGAGCGCGTCCAGGCGGTGCTGCATGGCCGTACGTTTCGCGTGTATGCCAGCAACGATCGTTTTGGTGTCGAGTTGGGCGGCGCGTTGAAAAACGTCTACGCGATCATTGCCGGTATGGCGGTGGCGTTGGGCATGGGCGAAAACACCAAGAGCATGCTGATCACCCGCGCGCTGGCCGAAATGACCCGCTTTGCGGTGAATCAGGGCGCCAACCCGATGACTTTCCTGGGGCTGGCGGGCGTGGGCGACTTGATCGTTACCTGCTCGTCGCCGAAAAGCCGTAACTACCAGGTCGGTTTCGCCCTGGGCCAGGGCCTGAGCCTGGAAGACGCGGTGACGCGCCTGGGCGAAGTGGCCGAAGGCGTCAACACCCTCAAAGTACTGAAGGCCAAGGCCCAGGAAGTTGGCGTGTACATGCCGCTGGTCGCCGGCTTGCACGCGATCCTGTTTGAAGGGCGCACGTTGAATCAGGTGATCGAGCTGCTGATGCGTGCCGAGCCGAAAACCGATGTCGATTTTATTTCCACCAGTGGTTTCAACTGAGGAACGCGCCATGAACGATCCGAAAGCAGCCCCCAAATACGAGTCCATCCTGCTGCGCATTCTGTGGATGCTGGTGTTTGCCCTGGTGTGGCAAGTGGCGCAGTTCCTGCTCGGCGCGCTGGTGCTGGTGCAGTTGATTTACCGCCTGATCTACGGCGCACCGAACCTGGGCTTGATGAATTTTGGTGACAGCCTTAGCCAGTTCCTCGCGCAGATCGGCCGTTTCGGCAGCTTCCACAGCGATCAAAAACCCTGGCCTTTCGCCGACTGGCCGACCCCGCGCGCACCTGAAGGCGAAGCCGCTCATAGCGTGCCGCCGGCGCCGCACCCGGTGCGTGATGAGGAGCCAAAACTGTGAAGCTGTGGATTTTGCGTCACGGTGAAGCCGAAGCCCATGCGCCCTCCGACGCCCAGCGCAACCTCACTGAACACGGACGGGGCGAAGCGTTGCGCAGCGCCGCGAACCTGATCGGCCAGCCCATCAGCGCGATCATCGCCAGCCCCTATGCGCGGGCACAGCAAACCGCGCAGTTGGTCCGCGAGGCGTTGGGGTTCGACCCAGAAATCCGCACAGTCTCGTGGTTGACGCCCGACAGCAGCCCGTTGCAAGTGCTGGAAGAGCTCGACACCGATGACAACGTGCTGTTAGTCAGCCACCAGCCTCTGGTGGGCAGCCTGATCAGCTTTTTGCAGCATGGTCACTTGCGCCAGCCGCAGCCGATGTACACCGCCAGCCTGGCGGAGCTGGAAGGAGATTTTCCGCTGGCCGGGCTGATGAGCCTGGTGAGTGTGAAAAACCCCTAGTAACGATCGCCTTGCCCAAGGGCGTGATGCAAACGTTCGGTGCCCTGGGTTTGCCGCCACGCGCGGCTTTTTGACGCCGGCCCTGAAGATTCAGCGCAGCAAGCTATTCTGTGGCAGGATTAGGGCCGTAATAAAACCAATAAAGGACACGCGAATGAGCCTGTGGCGCACCCAACCGAATATCGAGCAACTCAATGCGATTCAGAAAAACACCATCGGTGAATTGCTGGATATCCGCTTCGAGAGCTTCGACGACGAATCCCTGACCGCCAGCATGGTGGTTGACCAGCGTACCCATCAGCCTTACGGCCTGCTGCATGGCGGCGCGTCGGTGGTGCTGGCCGAAAGCGTCGGCTCCATGGCGGCCTACCTGTGCATCGACGCCAAGAAGTTTTACTGCGTGGGGCTGGAGGTCAACGCCAACCACCTGCGAGGTGTGCGCAGTGGGCGGGTGACGGCGGTGGCGCGGGCGATTCATATCGGCCGCACGACTCAGGTCTGGGACATCCGCCTGACCAGTGATGACGGCAAGGCCAGCTGCGTGTCGCGCCTGACCATGGCCGTGGTGCCTCTGGGCGAGAACCCGCCGGCCCGATAGGTGTGGCGGGAGTGTCATCATTCCTGGCAGTTACAGTCATTGCTGTGCTGCCTGGAGCTGGAGACAATCCACTTCTGTTTTTGATGGTGGATCCGGTATGTCGCAGCATGTGTTTTTTGCCCACGCCAATGGCTTCCCTTCGGCGACCTACGGCAAGCTGTTTGCCGCCCTGGCCCCGGAATACACAGTGGCTCACCTGCCGCAGCACGGTCACGACCCCAGGTTTCCGGTGGACGATAACTGGCAGAACCTGGTGGACGAGTTGATCCACCACCTGGAACAACAACCGGAGCCGGTGTGGGGCGTGGGCCATTCTTTGGGCGGCGTGCTGCATCTGCACGCGGCCATGCGCTGCCCGCAGCTCTACCGTGGCGTGGTGATGCTGGATTCGCCGGTGTTGACCCGCGCCGACCGCTGGGTGATCCGCGCCGCCAAACGCTTTGGCTTTATCGACCGGCTCACCCCGGCCGGGCGCACCCTGGGCCGTCGTGAGGAATTCACCGACCTGGCCGCCGCGCGCAGTTATTTTGCCGGCAAAACCCTGTTTCGCGGGTTTGACCCCGAGTGTTTTGACGCTTACCTGCAACACGGCCTATATCAAGTGGGCGACCGTCTGCGCCTGCGTTTCGATCCGGCCACCGAAATCAGCATTTACCGGGGCGTGCCCCACACCAGCCCCGGTCAGGTGCGCCAGTTGAAAGTGCCGCTGGCGGTGGTGCGCGGTCGCCAGAGCCGCGTGGTGATGCGTCACCATGTCAGCGGCATCGACCGCCTGCCCATGGGCGAAATGCTCACCCTGCCCGGCGGCCACATGTTCCCCCTGGAACGCCCTCAGGACACCGCGACCTTGATCAAAAACCTGTTCTCCCGCTGGGAAGCCCGCGAGCGCAGCTGCGTATGAATACGCCAGTCGAAGAAGTGCGCTTGAGCTTGCCGCACATTGAATTGGCTGCACATCTGTTTGGCCCTGAAGACGGTTTGCCGGTGATCGCCCTGCATGGCTGGCTGGACAACGCCAACAGCTTTGCGCGGCTGGCGCCCAAACTGGCGGGTTTGCGCATTGTCGCGCTGGACATGGCCGGGCATGGGCATTCGGCGCACCGTCCTGCGGGGGCGGGTTATGCCTTGTGGGATTACGTCTCTGACGTGCTGCAGGTCGCTGAACAGCTGGGCTGGAAACGTTTTGCATTACTTGGCCACTCTCTCGGCGCCATCGTTTCTCTGGTGCTGGCCGGCGCCTTGCCGGAACGCATTACGCACCTGGGATTAATCGACGGCGTGATCCCGCCGACCGCTGCCGGCGAGAACGCTGCCGAGCGTCTGGGCATGGCGTTGCAGGCGCAATTGAACCTGCGGGAGAAAAGCAAGCCGGTCTATGGCACCCTTGATCGCGCGGTAGAGGCGCGCATGAAAGGCGTGGTGGCCGTGAGCCGCGAAGCCGCCGAACTGCTGGCCCAGCGTGGTTTGATGCCAGTGCCGGGCGGTTACACGTGGCGTACGGACAGCCGCTTGACCCTGGCGTCGCCGATGCGCCTCACCGACGAACAGGCCATGGCGTTCGTGCGGCGCGTGGGCTGCCCTACGCAGTTGGTGGTCGCGGCTGACGGCATGCTGGCGAAACATCCCGAATTGCTTTCTCAGCTACCGTTCACGGTGACCACGCTGCCTGGTGGCCATCATTTGCACCTGAATGATGAGCCCGGCGCCGCTCTTGTTGCAGACTGTTTCAATCGGTTCTTCTCCACGCCTTGACTTGGCGGGGTCAACTGCCGAGGCTGGGCGGATTGAAAGGGAGTCAACCATGAACCATCTTGAAACTGCTGCGACCTCCAATGGCCAGGGCTCACCCATCCGATGAGCCTGCGTAAAGGATGTATACGTGCCCTCGGGCTCTGCTGTTTGAGCCCCTTGGTGTTCGCCGCAGACCTGCCGGGAAGCCAGGATTTACCCGCCGTGTCGCGCCAGGTCGACGCACAGATCGTCGATTACCGCCCCGCTGAAGAAAAAGAACGCATCTACCCCATGGGCGCGATCCGCAAGATCAGCGGCCAGTTGCGCTACGAAGGCCAAGCCACCGCGCGCGGTCAAGCCACCGCGATTACCTACGAACTGCCCGCCGAACACACCTCCAGCGCCGCTTTTACCTCAACGCGCGAAGCGTTGCAGGCCAAGGGCGCGCAGCTGTTGTTCTGGTGCCAGGCCCGCGATTGCGGTGAAAGCAGCCTGTGGGCCAACGAGGTATTCGGCAACGCCAAGCTGGTTGGCGCCGACGGCCAGCAGGAATACCTGCTGTTGCGTCTGGCCGCACCTCAGGACAATTCCCTGGTGGCGCTGTACGGCATCACGCGAGGCAACCGCCGCGCCTATCTGCACGTAGAGCAACTGGATGCCAGCTCACCATTGGGCGACCTGCTGCCGACTTCGGCGACCCTGCTGCGTGAATTGAAAAGCACCGGCGAGCTGGACTTCCCGGCACTCGGCGCTGAACCAGACGCTACCTGGTTGACCCTGATTTCCCGTGGGCTGAACCTCGACACCACGTTGCGCGTCAGCCTGACCGGGCCGACTGCCGAAGCCTGGCGGCAGGGCCTGATCGACAGTGGCGTGCGGGCCGCTCGCCTGGAAACCGGCACCGATGCAGCCAAAGGCCTGCACCTGCATCTGATACGCTAGGCACTCCAAGGCGAACGGACCCGTGCCGTTCGCCTAAGCTCTCTTCTTCCTACAGCCTTTTTTTCGAGATACCCGATGCTCAATAACGATCGCCTGCTGGTGCAAATCCTGCTGCTGGTGCTGTTTGGTGCGAGCTTCTGGGTGATGGCGCCGTTCTGGTCGGCGCTGTTCTGGGGCGCGGTGCTGGCATTCGCCAGCTGGCCGCTGATGCGCTTGCTAACCCGCGCGCTGGGCGGCCGCGAATCACTGGCCGCTGGCATCCTGACCTTGGGCTGGATGTTGCTGGTGGCAGTGCCGCTGGTGTGGCTGGGCTTCAACCTGGCGGACCATGTGCGCGATGCGGTGGGCCTGATCAAGGATATTCAGGTCGACGGCTTGCCGGCCGCGCCGACCTGGCTGGGCTCTATCCCCTTTGTTGGCGAGCGGCTGGTGGCGACGTGGGACAGCATCGACCAACAGGGCGCAGCGCTGATGGTCAGCATCAAGCCGTATCTGGGGCAGGTGGGTAATTGGCTGTTGGCGCGCAGTGCGCAAATCGGCGGCGGTATCCTCGAACTGACCCTGAGCCTGGTCTTCGTGTTTTTCTTCTACCGTGACGGGCCACGCCTGGCGACCTTTGTGCATCGCCTGCTGGAGCGGCTGATCGGCGAGCGCGCCGGTTACTACATCGAACTGGTCGCCGGTACCGTGCAGCGTGTGGTCAACGGCGTGATCGGCACCGCCGCCGCCCAGGCCGTGCTGGCGCTGATCGGCTTTTTGATCGCCGGTGTGCCGGGCGCGCTGGTGCTGGGCATCGTTACCTTCCTGCTCAGCCTGATCCCCATGGGCCCGCCGCTGGTGTGGATCCCGGCCACGGCCTGGCTGGCCTGGAAGGGCGATTACACCTACGCGGTGTTCCTCGGGGTGTGGGGCACGTTCATCATCAGCGGCGTGGACAACGTACTCAAACCCTACCTCATCAGCCGAGGCGGCAATCTGCCGCTGGTGATCGTGTTGTTGGGGGTATTCGGCGGCTTGATTGCGTTCGGCTTTATCGGTCTGTTTATCGGCCCGACGTTGCTGGCTGTGGCCTACAGCTTGCTGACGGACTGGAGCGCCACCCAGGCGCAAGTCCGCCGCGAAGACAAACCGCTTTAAGCCCTCGGCAGCCACATCACGGCGGTCAAGCCGCCGCCTGGGGTTTCTTCCAGGCTGAGGTGGCCGCCGAGGCGCTCGACGGCTTCCTTGGAGATCGTCATGCCCAGGCCGACGCCGCCGGAGTTGCGGTTGCGGGAGCCTTCGAGGCGAAAGAACGGCTCAAACACCGCCTCGCGTTTATCCGCCGCAATGCCCGGCCCGTGGTCGATCACGCGAATGACCAGCGCGCCACGGCTGTCCGCCAGCTCTATGCGCGCGGTGCCGGCATAGCGCAGGGCATTGTCGATCAGGTTGTTAAGGCAGGAACGCAGCGCCATCGGCTGCACCTGCAAGGGCACGCACGTGCCGGAAAACTGCACGTCGGAGCCCTGATCCTGGGCGTTTTCGCTGAGGGATTCGACCAGCGCCTGCACGTCGAGCCAATGCCGGGTCTCGCTGGTGCGCTGTTCGTGCAGGTAGCTCAGGGTTGCGTCGAGCATGCCGATCATGTCGTCCAGATCCTGACGCATCTGGCCTTGCAGTTTGGTGTCTTCGATCTGTTCCAGGCGCAGCTTGAGGCGCGACAGCGGGGTGCGCAGGTCATGGGAGACCGCGCCAAGCATGCGTGCACGCTGGCTGACCTGTTCGCGGATACGCTTTTGCATCAGGTTGAACGTCGACGCCGCTTGCCGCGCTTCCCGAGGCCCGGACTCATTGAGCGGTGGGCTGTCGAGGTCGAGGCTCAAGCGTTCAGCCGCTGCGCTGAGGCGCTGGATCGGGCGGCTCAGCAACTTGGCGCCATACCAGGCAGCAATGATCAGCGAGATAAATTGAAACGTCAGGGGCACCACCGGGCCGCCGAACCAGGGGCGCCGATGCTCCTTGTGCATCGGCGTCAGCGTGCCGTCAGGTTGCTCGATGAAGGTTTCGTGGGGCGGCGGCGGTGGCGGCCCGTAATGGTGGAACCAGAAAAAAGCCAGCGCATGAGCCAGCACAATGGCCACCAGCAATACGCCGAACAGCCTTCCGAACAGCGTATTGAAGGCGTTGCGCATCAGCCAATATCCCGCGCGTCGAACAGGTAGCCTTCGCCACGTACGGTTTTGATCAACTGCGGTGCCTTGGGGTCATCCCCCAACTTCTGCCGCAGGCGCGACACCAGCAAGTCGATACTGCGATCAAACGCCTCGATGGAGCGGCCACGGGCAGCGTCGAGCAGTTGTTCACGGCTCAGCACGCGGCGCGGGCGTTCGATGAATACCCACAACAGACGAAATTCGGCGTTGGACAGCGGCACGACCAGGCCATCATCGGCGACCAATTGGCGCAGCACGCTGTTGAGACGCCAGTTGTCGAAACGGATGTTGGCGCGCTGCTCGGTGCGGTCATCGCGCACCCGGCGCAGGATGGTCTGGATGCGCGCCACCAGTTCGCGCGGCTCGAACGGCTTGGACATATAGTCATCGGCGCCCAGCTCAAGGCCGATGATGCGGTCGGTCGGTTCGCAACGCGCAGTGAGCATCAGGATCGGAATGTCCGATTCGCCGCGCAGCCAGCGGCACAGCGTGAGGCCGTCTTCGCCCGGCAGCATCAGGTCGAGCACCACCACATCGAAGGTCTCCGCTTGCATGGCCACGCGCATGGCAGCGCCGTCGGTTACGCCGACAGCGAGGATATTGAAGCGCGCCAGGTAATCGATCAGCAGCTCGCGGATCGGCACATCGTCGTCAACGATCAGCGCGCGCGTGTTCCAGCGCTTCTCATCGGCGATCAATGCGCCTTTTTGCTCGTCGTTCACAGAGACTGAAGAAGTATGCATAGTGCGATAATCTGCCTGGTTGTTGCTGTCAGCATAGGCGCCCAGCCCCATGGCTGGAAGTGCTGGACGGTCGGTCATGTGCGCGAGGCTAGCGGCGGGGCGTGTTGCTGGCATGTCGTGAATGTATCGTTGCCGATACAATTGCCTGTAATGGCCGCCGCAGGGCGGCCTGTGAGTATTTACCGATCATCGGATCCCGCAACGGCGCCGCTTGCGCTACAATCCGCGCCGATTTCGACTTGCCTGAGAGCCCATTCCAATGTCCGTTTGCCAGACGCCTATCATCGTCGCCCTGGATTACCCCACCCGTGACGCCGCACTGAAGCTGGCTGACAGGTTGGATCCGAAGCTTTGCCGAGTCAAAGTCGGCAAGGAGCTGTTCACCAGCTGCGCTGCGGAAATCGTCGGCACCCTGCGTGACAAGGGTTTCGAAGTGTTCCTGGACCTGAAATTCCACGACATCCCCAACACCACCGCGATGGCGGTCAAGGCAGCGGCCGAGATGGGCGTGTGGATGGTCAATGTGCACTGCTCCGGTGGCCTGCGCATGATGAACGCGTGCCGCGAAGTGCTGGAACAGCGAAGCGGCCCGAAACCGCTGCTGATCGGCGTGACCGTGCTGACCAGCATGGAACGCGAAGACCTGGCCGGCATTGGCCTGGATATCGAGCCTCAGGAGCAGGTGTTGCGCCTGGCTGCGTTGGCGCAGAAGGCCGGGCTGGATGGGTTGGTTTGCTCGGCGCTGGAAGCTCAGGCCCTGAAGGCTGCGCACCCGTCGCTGCAGTTGGTCACTCCGGGGATTCGCCCGGCGGGCAGTGCGGTGGACGATCAACGCCGTATCCTGACCCCGCGCCAGGCGCTGGACGCGGGCTCCGACTATTTGGTGATCGGTCGCCCGATCAGCCAAGCGGCCGACCCGGCGCAGGCGTTGGCAGCCGTGGTTGCCGAGATCGCCTGAGCCCCGAGTGTGCAGGGGAAAAAACAGGGGAGCTGGCTTGCCAGCTCCCCTATTGATAGTAGGTTGAGCGGTATCAGCTGACCTTCAGCACCAACTTCCCAAAGTTCTCGCCGTTGAACAGCTTCATCAGCGTCTCCGGGAATGTCTCCAGCCCGTCGACGATATCTTCCTTGCTCTTGAGCGTACCCTGCGCCATCCAGCCAGCCATTTCCTGCCCGGCTGCCGCAAAGTTTGCCGCATGGTCCATCACCACAAAGCCTTCCATGCGCGCGCGATTGACCAGCAACGATAAATAATTGGCCGGGCCTTTCACCGCTTCCTTGTTGTTGTACTGGCTGATCGCACCGCAGATCACCACGCGCGCTTTCAGCGCCAGGCGGCTGAGCACGGCGTCGAGAATATCGCCGCCCACGTTATCGAAATACACGTCCACGCCTTTCGGGCATTCGCGCTTGAGCGCGGCAGGCACGTCTTCATTTTTGTAGTCGATGGCCGCATCGAAACCCAACTCGTCCACCAGGAATTTGCATTTGTCGGCGCCACCGGCGATGCCCACCACGCGGCAGCCTTTGATCCTGGCAATTTGCCCGGCAATGCTGCCCACCGCACCGGCAGCGCCGGAGATCACGACGGTTTCACCGGCTTTGGGCGCGCCGGTGTCGAGCAGGGCGAAGTAGGCAGTCATGCCGGTCATGCCAAGGGCTGACAGGTAACGCGGCAGTGGCGCCAGTGTCGGGTCGACCTTGTAGAAGCCGCGTGGCTCACCGAGGAAATAGTCCTGCACGCCCAAGGCGCCGTTGACGTAGTCCCCCACTGCAAATTTCGGCGTGTTTGACGCGATCACTTTGCCAACGCCCAGCGCGCGCATCACTTCGCCAATGCCGACCGGAGGAATATAGGACTTGCCCTCATTCATCCAGCCGCGCATGGCCGGGTCGAGGGACAGGTATTCGTTACGCACCAGCACTTGCCCATCGCCAGGCGTGCCCACCGGCACTTCCTGGTAGGTGAACGTCTCCCGCGTGGCCGCGCCGACCGGACGTTTGGCGAGCAGGAATTGGCGGTTGGTCTGGGAGGTCATGGCAGAGACTCGTTAGAAATGAACCCAGAGTGATAAACCCACAATGAACCGGGAGCAAGGTTGTGCAGGGAGTGCGAATGCCCACCGATAGCCATGGCTGATAATGAGGAGGGGCGCTTTATCACTGCAAATCATGAGAAGCCAACCGGGCTTTTGATAGTGCTGACGCGCCGCTCCCGGGGTTGGCTAGACTCGACCCACGGCCATTTCCCCCGAAGGACATCCCCCATGAGCATGACATTTTCCGGCCAGGTTGCCCTGGTGACCGGTGCCGCCGCCGGTATTGGCCGCGCCACCGCGCTGGCGTTTGCCGCCGAAGGCTTGAAAGTAGTGGTCGCTGACCTGGACGTGGCGGGCGGTGAGGGCACGGTCGCGCTGATTCAGCAAGCCGGTGGCGAGGCGCTGTTCGTGCGCTGCAACGTCACGCTGGAAGCGGATGTGCAGCAATTGATGGCGCAGACCATCGCCGCCTATGGTCGCCTGGACTATGCCTTCAACAATGCCGGGATCGAGATCGAGAAGGGCAAATTGGCCGACGGTAGCCTGGACGAGTTCGACGCGATCATGGGCGTTAACGTCAAAGGCGTGTGGCTGTGCATGAAGCACCAGTTGCCGCTGCTGCTGGCCCAGGGCGGCGGGGCGATCGTCAACACCGCGTCGGTCGCGGGGTTGGGCGCGGCGCCGAAGATGAGCATTTATGCGGCGTCCAAGCACGCCGTTATCGGCCTGACCAAATCGGCAGCCATTGAATACGCGAAGAAGAAAATCCGTGTCAACGCGGTCTGCCCGGCCGTGATCGACACCGACATGTTCCGCCGTGCTTATGAAGCCGACCCGCGCAAGGCAGAGTTTGCGGCGGCCATGCACCCGGTCGGGCGCATCGGCAAAGTTGAGGAAATCGCCAGTGCCGTGCTGTACCTATGCAGCGACGGCGCCGCCTTTACCACCGGCCAGGCGCTGGCGGTGGATGGTGGCGCGACCGCTATCTAGGACTCTGCGTCACTCCCTATTCGAAAAGGATAGGGCGGCTGTGGGGCGTTTCCATGGCTGGCACAAGGCCTCGTCAGAATGTGTATCAGCAGGTAAATAAGTCAATAAAATCAATACTTTAATAAATGTTAAAGGGCGGCTGTGCCAGGCTTCTGTGCTTAACTGTTTGGGGTTGAATAACAGACAGTTGAAGTGAGTGGCTCATGGATTTAGGGATCGATCGACAAGCCCTTGTACCGGTGGTGCAGCAAATCGTCAGCGCGGTGGCGCACTGGATTCGCAACAGCGGGGCAGGGCCCGGCACGCGCTTGCCGTCCATCCGGCAGTTGGCCCTCGACAACCTGCTCAGCCAGTCCGCCGTGATTGAGGCGTTCGAGCGAATGGTGGCCCAGGGGGTGTTGGAAGCAAAACAGGGCTCGGGGTTTGTGGTGGCCCAGCCACCGGTTTGCCGGGAAAGCCACTGGTATGAAGGCGCAGAGCTGGGGTGGGGCGCCTACCTCGACAGCCCGCTGGGCGAGTTGAAACTGGGCTGCGGCTGGTTGCCGGATGCCTGGCGTGAAAGCGATGACATCTGTTACGCCATCCGCGAAATCAGCCGCACCGACACCGCGGCCCTGTTCAGCTACAGCACGCCGTTGGGGTTGCCGGCATTGCGCGAGCAACTGCTCAAGCGCCTGACCCAGATGAAAATCGTGACCAGCCTGGATCGCATCCTCACCACCCACGGCGCCAGCCATGCACAGGACTTGTTGATACGTACCCTGCTCAAGCCCGGCGATACGGTGGTGGTCGAGACTCCGGGGTATGCCAACCTCTATCGCCAGTTGGAGCGCCATGGCGTCATGCTGCTGGAAGTCCCGCGTAACCCGGGCGGCCCCGACCTTGCGGCGCTGGAAGCTCTGCTCAAGAACCACCGCCCCAAGTGCCTGTTCATCAACAGTCTGTATCACAACCCCACCGGTACCAGCCTGTGTCGCGCAGTGGCCGAGCGGCTGGTGCAACTGGCCCGCAGCGAAGACTTCCTGATCGTTGAAGAAGACGTTTACGGTGACCTGCAACACGCCAGTTGCACGCGGCTGTCGGCGCTGCCCCATGAAGGGCGGGTTATCTATATTTCGAGTTTCTCCAAGACCCTCAGCAGCGGCTTGCGCGTGGGCTATCTCAGCGCCAGTGCCACCCTCATCGCGCAAATGGCCAGCCTCAAGACGCTGACGGGCATCGGGACGTCGCGGTTCGCCGAGGCCGTGGTGGCGACGCTGCTGGCCAATGGCACTTACCGCAAGTGGGTGCAACGCCTGCGCAAGCGCTTGAGCGTGCAAATGGCCGCGACCCTGCAAGTGCTGGAGGATGAGGAGTGGGAGGTGTTCGCCGTGCCGGCCGGGGGCATGTTTGTGTGGGCCCGGCCAGGCGTGGGCGACCGTTCACGCTTGCAGGCGTGCGCCCGCCGCCTTTGCGTATTGGTGTCGCCGGGTGCGCTGTTCAGCCCGAAGGGCGAGCCCAGTGACTGGTTGCGCATTAATGTGGCGTATGCGGACGATCAACGGGCGCTGGCGCTGTTTCGCGCCATGGGGCCTGCCAGATCGACCTCGACCATTCTGAAAACGACGGGCATGTAGCTTTTTGCCATTATTGTGGCGTCAATCCCTTGTGTCCATGGCTTGTGGTTGCGAATCTCGCCTCATGGAAACCGGGCTCGATGGCATTTGCCATTGCATGAGGACTCAAGCGCAATGATTTCGGCCGTGCAACGACGTTTCGCCAACCTTGGTATGGCGAAAAAACTGGGCTTTGGCTTCATTCTCGTGCTGCTGCTGACGGCGTTGGTGGCGGCCATTGGCGTGTGGTCCCTGCAAACCGTTGGCCAGCGTTTCGAAGGCCTCAAGACGATGTCCTCGCTCAACAGTGGCCTGCTCAACGTGCGCTTGATCGAGCAGGACTATGCCCTGCACGCCGACCCCAAAGCCGTCGATGCCCTGCACGCAAGTGTGGATGCCCTGACCGCCCTGGCACAGCGCCTCAAAGCGCAGTCCGCTGCCAATGTGCCGCTGATGACCGACGTAGAGCAGGCGCTGGCGGCGTATCGCAAAGCGTTCGACGAGTTTGTCGAATTGACCCAGACCAAAGACCTGGCCCTGGAAATGGCCAGTTGGTCGGTGTCCAGCGTGGCCAATAACCTCGACGTGTTGCAGGCCGGCCTGGCCGACGATGGTGCCTATGGCCTCAAGGAAAGTCAGGGCAAGGACGGCGCTGAATTTATCGAGCAGGCAGGTCAGGTCAGCCAAGTGTCACGCCTGATGTTGCAAGCCATGAACGAAGCGCGGGTGCGCCTGGATCAAAGCCGCAAAGCTGATGCTGACGACGCCGAGCAGGGCAAGATCGAACAGGCCGACCAAGCCCTGGCGCAGGTCGAACAACTGAAAACTTCGGTCAAGGATCCGGGTTACCAGACCGTGCTCAACGAAGTGTCCGGGCATATCGCCGCGTTCAGCGAAAAGCTTGGCGAATACACCGGGCTGCTGGCCCAGGAAAAGGTGGTCTACAAACAACTGCATGACCGCGCCGACGAGGTGGTCAGCCGAGTCAACCAGGCGTATGCCGCCGAAGATGAATCGATGCAGGCGCAACTGAAAAAAAGCGCTTTGTTTATCATGGGCTCTTCAGCCCTGGCCTTGCTGGTGGGCCTGATCGCGGCGTGGGTCATCACCCGCTTGATCGTCACGCCCCTGCGCAGCGTCATTGCGGTGGCCCAGCAGATTGCTGCCGGCGACCTGAGCGGGCGCATGGAGGTCACGCGTCGTGATGAAATCGGCCAGTTGATGCACGCCATGCAGCAGATGAGCAGTGGCCTGAGCCATATGGTCAGCGGGCTGCAGGCGGGTATTGAGCAATTGGCCAGCTCCGCGCAGTCGCTGTCCAGCGTGACGGAGCAGACCAACGTCGAAGTCAGCAGCCAGAAAGAAGAAACCGAGCAAGTCGCCACGGCGATGAACCAGATGACCGCCACCGTGCACGACGTAGCGCGCAACGCAGAAGAGGCCGCGCACGCCGCGCAGACGGCGGACGACAAGGTCGACAGCGGCCAGCAGGTGGTGCGCCAAAGCCTGCAGCGCATCGAATTGCTCGCCAGTTCGAGCACCAGTGCCAGCGCCAGCATCGAAAGCCTGAGTGCCGAAATCCAGAATATCGGCACCGTGTTGAGTGTGATCAAAAGCGTGGCCGAACAAACCAACTTGCTGGCCCTCAACGCCGCCATCGAAGCCGCCCGCGCGGGGGAGCAAGGCCGCGGCTTTGCGGTGGTGGCCGATGAAGTGCGCGCGCTGGCCAAGCGGACCCAGCAATCGACGGAAGAAATCGAGCGGCTGGTCAGTACCCTGCGCAGTGCTGCGCAATCCTCGGTCGAGCAGATTCAGCAAAGCGGCGAACTGGTGAAACTGGCCGTCAGCGACGCGCTGGAAACCGAAAGCGCCCTGGGCAGCATTGCGGCCGCCGTGTCGTTGATCCAGCAAATGAACCAGCAGATCGCTGCGGCCGCCGAAGAACAAAGCTCGGTGGCCGAAGAGATCAACCGTAGCGTCACCAGCATTCGGGCGAGCGCCGACCAGTCGGCGTTGAGCATGCAGGGCAATGCCGCGTCGAGCATTCAGCTGGCGCAGTTGGGGGCAGAGCTCAAAGGCATGGTGGGGCACTTCCGCCTTTGATCGCCGCTGAGGGCGGCGATCAAAGGGCAGAGCGTCAGGCGTTGTTGGCGAGGAAGGTCAGCAGCGCTTCGTTGACGAATTCCGGATTCTCACGGCTGGAGATATGCCCCGCGTCTGGAATCAGGATCAAGCTGCAGCCAATCAGCTCGGCCATTTCCCGGGATTCGGCGGGTGGGCGGGGTTTGTCTTGCTCGCCGCACATCACCAGGGTGGTGTCGGCGTCCAGGCGTGGCAGTTGGTCGAGGATATCGGCGCGGCTGAAAATTAAGCGGCCCAGAGGCACGATGCTGTCCAGCAGGCGGTCGCGCGAAAAACCCTGCAACGCCTTGCGGTAATCCTGATACAGCGCCGATTCGCGATCGATTCCAGCGCGGAAGAAGATCGGTGCAACCACGTCCAGCAACGGCTCGGGGATGGCGCCGGCGTCTTCGATCATCTTGAACAGCGAGAAGTAATACTGACGCGTCGCCTCGGGCTCTGCGCCGAGGTGGGTGTCCATCAGCACCAGGCTGTTGACGCGCTCAGGGGCCAGCAACGCCAGGCGAGCGCCCCACATACCGCCGACCGACAGGCCCACGAGGTTGCAGCTGGCAATGTCCAGTTGGTCGAGCAAGGCCAGGGCCTGTCGCGCGAGGTCATCCAGGGAGCGGGTAGACGCAGGCATCGCACCCGATTCGCCATGACCCCATAGTTCAGGAACGATCACGCGATACTGGTTCGACAGGGCCTCGATTTGCGGGGCCCACATGTCGCGGTCCCACAGGTAGCTCGAACCCAGAACAACGACCGGGCCGGTGCCCTGGTCCAGGTAATGCAAAGGTTGTCCATCAATCACGGCAACAGGCATAGCAGGCCTCTAACTTCACGGAGTGAGGGGCACGTTTTTACGCTTTTCTGCGGCGGGTGGATAGGTGCAAATTGATGGCATTGCAGCGAGCGGGGCGGGCCCGCTCACCGCAGACTCGCCCCATGGGAGGAGGGCGATCAGTCGTAGATCGCTTTCTTTTTCCACTCGGCGTCGGCGTCGACCTCTTTGAGGCCTTCAGTCAGTTCGTTGACTTCGTCTTCGGCGGGCTTGCTGTTAGTCAGCACGGTCGAGTTGGCGCGGGCCAATTGGTTTTCCAGCAATTGCAGTTGCGCACTATAGAGCACTGGCTCCGCCTGCTTGCGCAGGTATTGCACGCCACGCTCGAACGCCAGGCGCGCCTGGCCCGGCTGGCCTTGTTGCAGGGCGTGCTGGCCGAGGTTGTTGAAGAACTCGATGTGCAGCAGTACCAGAATGTGACGAATTTCCTTGATCCAGTGCTTGGCTTCGTTGGTCGGCAGGAAGCCGTCCTGTGCAGCACGGGTCACTTGGCCATGCAGGGCTTCGAGCAGGAAACGCACGTCCTTGGCCTTGGCTTCGGTCTGGATCGGGGCGGGCGGGTTGGTCACCGGGATCGATTCACCCTGGGCCACCAGCGCATTGAGCTCGGCGATGCGCGCCTTGAGCGCTGCACTGGATTTGTTGAGGTGCAACAGGCGCGTGTTTACGTTGAGTTCAAGGCGGGTCAGTAACAGTTTGAGCGCCGGGGTCATCAACTGGCCGGGGAAGGTTTCGGTGATTTCACCGCAACGGCGCAGCCGATCATTGAGCTCGATCTCGGTGCGCTTTTTTTCCAGCTTGTTGTTTTCCACCATGTTGTTCATGTAGCCAATGGCGATCAGTATTACGATCCCGGCTATTACCAGCAGGGTGATCATGAGTGGTGTCACCGGTGTGACCTCTTTTATAGGGTTTGCTGTGGAGTGTAGTGACTGGGCCATCCGGCGGATAGGATTGTTCGACCAGTTGCCCAGGTAGTTTCTTCTATATAGGTAATCTTGCCGGTGAGGGCGCTGTGCATAGATGCACATTGCCATCATTTGCCTGGGTGAACTATAGCGCCTTGTCGGGCGCCAGAATATAGGCGCCAGGGCCCGCACGGGCCAACCCGCGGCAAAGGCCTGGAAAGAGGGGCGAAGTCATTGATTTAAATAAATTTATCCTTGGGGGTTGACGACCTTTCAATCCATCCATAGAATGCGCGCCACTTACAGCGTAAAGCACACAGCGAAACGCGGTAGGGAGTGAATGTTGTACGTGTGTCCCCTTCGTCTAGTGGCCTAGGACACCGCCCTTTCACGGCGGTAACAGGGGTTCGAGTCCCCTAGGGGACGCCAATAAGCGGGAATAGCTCAGTTGGTAGAGCACGACCTTGCCAAGGTCGGGGTCGCGAGTTCGAGTCTCGTTTCCCGCTCCAATTTTTAAGCAGTGTTGCTCTCGGGCGGCACTGAGTGAAACCAGGGCAAAATCTTCGGATTTAACCTCTGGGCACTGAAATACACACCATGTGTTTCAGTAGCGTGTCCCCTTCGTCTAGTGGCCTAGGACACCGCCCTTTCACGGCGGTAACAGGGGTTCGAGTCCCCTAGGGGACGCCATTTGCGGGAATAGCTCAGTTGGTAGAGCACGACCTTGCCAAGGTCGGGGTCGCGAGTTCGAGTCTCGTTTCCCGCTCCATATTCAACGAAAACGCCGATCAGAGATGATCGGCGTTTTTGTTTGTGCGGATTTTTCGACGATACCCTGATGCGATGAGCCCGCCATTGCGGCGGGCTCACGTGGCGTTAAAGCTTGGGTAGCTGCCCGACGCGGCCCATCATTTCAGTGACGATCTGCAAGTCCAGCAGGAACTGGTCGACGGTCTTGAACTCACCGTCGGTATGCCCGGTGTACTTCACTTCCGGGCGTGCCAGGCCGAATTGAACGCCATTGGGCAGTTCATGCACAGAGGTCGCGCCGGCGGAAGTACCGAACGTGTGCTCCATGCCGAGGTTTTCAGTGGCGACGGCCAGCAGCGCTTTCACCCATTCACCTTCGGGGTTGCGGTACATCGGCGCGGCCACCGAGTAGGTGAAGCCGACGTTGATCTTGGACGTCTTGTCCCAGGCGCTGAGCTTGTCGGCGATTTGCGCTTTGAGTGTCTCGGGCGATTTGCCTTTCGGTATGCGCAGGTTCACGGCCAGTTTGAAGGCTTTGTCATCCAGGCCGACAAAGGTCAGCGAGGTGGTCAGCGGCCCCATGAACTCATCGGCGAAGCCCACACCCAATTTGCCACCCAGATAATCCAGGCCCCAATTGTCGGACGCATAACGCGCAGCGTCGGTGATGTGGTTGTGCTTGAGGGCGATCTTGCCATCGACGCTGTGGATCAGCTCGAGCATGCGCGCCACCGGGTTGACGCCCGCTTGCGGCTCGGACGAGTGCGCAGACACGCCGGTCACCGTCAATTTGACGTCCTTGCCGACCACCGTGGCAGTCACTTCAAAGTCGCCACCGTTGGCCTTGGCATAGTCTGCGCCGGCTTTTTGCAGGCTGGCCGCCAGCTCGACGGGTGTGTCGCTGACCAAGGTCGCAACAGAGACCGAAGGGATCTGGTTGGTAGCCATGCCGCCGGTCATCGAAATGATTTCCGCGCCTTTGCCCTCGCCCTTGCGCACCGGAAAGCTAGCCATCACGGTGCCGTAGCCTTTCTCGGCGATCACCACCGGGTAGCCGCCGTCCAGCGCCAGGTTGTATTGCGGCGTCGGGTTGTGTTCGAAGTAATAGGGGATCGCGTCACCGGAGGTTTCTTCGGTGGTGTCCACCAGCAGTTTGAACGTGCGCGCCAGCGGCAGCTTTTCTTCCTTGATCACCTTCATGGCGTACAGGGCCACGACGATGCCGTTCTTGTCATCCTCGGTGCCACGGCCGTACATGCGGTCGCCGATCAGCGTGACCTTGAACGGATCGAGCCGGGTGCCGTCCTTGAGCACCCAGTTCTCAGGCGTCACCGGTACCACGTCGGCATGGGCATGGATGCCCACCACTTCATCGCCGGGGCCTTCCAGGCTGATTTCGTAGACACGGTTGTCAATGTTGCGGAAGTTCAGGTTAAAGGACTGTGCCAGGTCCTGGATCTTGCCGGCGATCTTGAGGAATTCCGGGTTCTTGTACTGCGGAACGCCGTCGACGTTAAACGTCGGAATCTCTACCAGCTCGCGCAGAGTTTCGAGGGCGGCCTTGCCGTATTTGATGCGGGTGTAGAGACCGAGGAGGCGATTGATTTCGTTCTCCTGGTCGGCGCTCAGGGTTTTGTTGTCGAGAAAGGCGCTGATGGCCGGGCCTGCGTCGGCGGTTTTTGCCAGGTCGTCTTTGGCGAGCGTGCCGAGGAAACCACGGAAATCAGTGACCGATGTTTCGCTGAAACTTTTCAGAATGGCGGCGTTTTGTTGCTCGGTGAGGTTGGCGAAAGCGGGTGTAGCGACGGCCGACAAACTGGCGGCAAACAGGGTGGCCGCCACGATTTTTTTCAGTGGAAAGTGCATGGGTGAAGGCATTCCTTTGCAGGGAGTAAGTAAGAGGTTTCTGATCGATAAGTCAGAAACATTTCCACACACTACCATCACCACGCTCTGGATTGGGAGACGTTGGCGTGGGAAATGTCGCACTCAAATGCCAGGAATGCCGAATTTGAAAATGTGTGTGGGCTTGTTGTGGCGAGGGAGCTTGCTCCCGCTCGACTGCGTAGCGGTCGCAGGTTTTTGGGGGCGCTGCGCACCCCAGCGGGAGCAAGCTCCCTCGCCACAAAGGCTCCCACAGGGGATTTGTGGGGTTATGGCTTGCCGGGATGGGGCTCCGGATATTCCGCCGCTACATCCAGCGATTTGGCATACGGCCCATCCCACAACTGCTCATGCAATTGCCCTACACGCTTGGCCATCGCTTCGCTGCGCATCACCACCTCGAGGTTGCGCGAGTTATCCAGGTAACCGCCGAGCCAGTTGCTGGTGCCGACCCACGCCACCTGGCCATCGATCTCCATGGTCTTGCTGTGGATCACCCGCGCATACGGGATAAACCCTTGCCTGGCTTCGGGCAGGGTGACGATTTTGACCTCGACGTTCGGCAATACCGCCAGGCTTTTGAGGTAGGGCAGTTCCAGCTTGTCGGTGTTCCAGTTTGACACCATCAGCTTGACCGACACCCCGCGTGCAGCGGCGGCGCGTACGGCGTTGTCGATCACTGCGTAGTAGGGCCGGGTTCGGTCCGGTCCGTAGGACAGCGGCGCATAATCGAGCAACTGCACGCGCACTTCTTTTTTTGCTTCGCCCAACAGGCGCGGCAGTTCCAGCTGCGAGTCGCCCACGCCCGGCGGGTTGTAGCGTTGCGGGCTGGCGACCAGGTAATTGCCGGTGCGCGCAGGCGCCTGGCCGGCGGTCGGCAGCGGCACCGTTGTGTGTTCGGTCAAGGCGGCCTGGGCTCCCCAGTCCTGATCGAAGATCGCCTGCACCTGGCTGACCACGGTTGCATCGCTGATGCGCAGCCCGGTTTCGTGGATGTGCTCCAGCGAGCGCCAGTCGAAATTCTGGCTGCCGATAAATGCCTGCTCTCCATCCACTACCATGTATTTGGCGTGAATGATCCCGCCGCTCAATTGCCCGTAAGGCAGTACGCGAAAGGTCAGGTTGGGGATCGCGCGCAAGCGTTCCAGCGTGGAGGCTTCCGACAACTTGATGCCTTTTTCTTCCAGCAAAAAGCGAATCTTCACACCGCGTTTGCCGGCGGCTTCCAGGTGTTCGATGACCGTGTCCATCACCGAGCCGGGATGGTCGGCGGCATAGAACTGGCCGATATCAATACGGGTTTTGGCGCCATCAAACAGCTCAATCCACACCGGGCCGGGCTGGCGCAAATCGGCGCTGCCCAACGCAGTGTCCACCGGCACGGTGTGCACCAGTTCAAAGCCTGGAATTGAAAAGTCCGCCTGGGCCAGCGGACTGAGGAGAGAGGCGGCGAGGCCTGCAATACACAACTTCATCGAGAGGGGCATGGGCGTCTCATCGGGTAAAAAAGGCGGGCGCAAAGGGAAAGGCTGGCGCTATACCTGTGGCAAGCGGGCTTGATGTGGCAAGCGGGCTTGGTGTGCCGAGCGGGCTTGTCGTGGCGAGCGGGCTTGCCCCGCGTTGGAGTGCGAAGCGCTCCCAATTCAAACGACGCGGTGTAACTGATACACCGCGTCGTCAGTTTCTAGGGCCGCTTCGCAGCCCAACGCGGGGCAAGCCCGCTCGCCACAACAAGCGAGCCCGCTTCGAAGGTTATGCCGTGCGGCTGTGCAGCGGCGCTGGCACCAGGTGCGGTACTTCGCTTTGCACGCGGGCACCGGTGGCGGCGCGGATCAGCAGGATCTTCAACTGATCATTGATGCGCTCCAGGCTGTCCTGGAAGAAGTTGTGGAACACCACGCAAAACAGCGCAATGGCGATACCCAGGCCAGTGGCGAACAAGGCCGTTCCGATACCACCGGAGATCTGCCCTGGGTCGGACACGCCCGCGGTCGCCAGCGCCTTGAAGGTGTCGATAATGCCGAGGATCGTACCCAACAGCCCGAGCAGCGGCGCGGCGGTGGTGATGGTCTCGATAATCCACAGGCTGCGCGACAGCGGTGCGCGGGTCTTCAGGTACTGGGTTTCGATTTCATCGTCCAGGTCCTTGCGTGAACCGTGGGAGGCCTTCTGCGCCAGTACCGACAACACCATGTTCAGCGGCAGGCTGTCGCGGCGGGTCAGGCTTTCAGGCAAGTCGCGTTCGCTGTGTACGTTGGCGCCCAGCACCTCGGTCAAGGCACGGGCCTGACGGCGCACGTAGGCGAAGTAGATGCCGCGCTCGATGGCGATAAAGATGGCGATGGCCATCGCGGCATACATCACATAGAAGGTGATGTCGTGAAGCAGATTCATGTCCATGATTCTCAAGCCTCGTAGTTAGAAATTCGCTTCCAGGGAAACCGTGACGGTGCGGTCCAGGCCAACGATGTAGGCCGGGTCGCCGTCCTTGAAACCGCTGTAGGTGGCCGCGTTGGTCTTGGTGGTGTACACGCCGTCCAGGTACTTCTTGTCGAACAGGTTGTCGACGTTCAGGCGCAGGGTCGCGTCCTTGATCACTTTCTTGTCCACTGGCAGGTAAATACCGGCGCCGAGGTTGAAGATGGTACGGCCGGAAATCGCCTCGTCATTGGTCAGGTCACCAAACAGTTCGCTGGTGTATTTGCCGCCGAAGGTGCCGTAGAAGCGGCCGTCGTCGTAGCCGATATTCGCCGCCAGCATGTTCTTCGGCACGTTGGCAAATTGCTTGCCGCTGGTGGGCAACACGATGGCTTTGCCGGCGTTGTAGACGGTCAAATCGTCCTGTTGCTCAGCCTTGGTGTAGGTGTAGGAGGTGTAGTAGTTGAAGTGATTGGGCAGCAGGCCGCTCCACTCCAGTTCCAGGCCACTGTTGTTGACAGAGCCGGCGTTGATGTCGGCGAAGTCACCGTTGACGTCTTTGGACGAGACTTGGCGATCCTTGAACTGCATGTAGAACAAAGTGGCCGCCACGGTCATGTCTTCATCGGTGAAGCGCCAGCCCAACTCGTGGTTCCAGCTGGTTTCCGGCTTGGAGTTGATCGAGTCCACGCCCTTGTCGTACAGCACGTAGTTCTGCGGGATGCGCATGTTGCGCGACAGGCTGTAGAACAACTGGTCACGCTCATCCAGCTGATATTTCAGGCCAACGTTGGGCAGCAGCTTGTTATAGGTCTGGTTACGCTTTTCCGGTTGTTCGGTAAGGCTGCCGTTGTTGGTGCCGTCACGCTTGACGTTCATGTAGGCCAGGCCGGCCACCAGCGTCCAGTCCGGGTTGATGTACCAGGTGTCCTGGGCCCAGACTTTTTGCGCCGGGGTGATGGTGAAGCGGTCGCGGCCCTGCACGGTGTTGCCGTTGGCATCGACCACCGAATCACCGTCTGGCCAGGTGTCGGTCGGCTTGCCGCTGTTCTTCAGGGCTATGAATGGTTGGGTCTGGCTTTGGCGCGCGCGCTCGTACCAGTAGCCGAACTGCAGGCTGTGGTCGCCCAGGTCCCAGTTCAGTTTGGTGGTGATGCCCGGGCGCCAGGTCTGGGTGCGCGAAGGGCGGTAGTAGACGCCGGTGGTCGAGGAACCGTCGGCGTTGTACTGCGCGGCGGTCGGCAAGTTGCCCAGGTCAAAAACGCCACCCTGGTTTGAGCCACGGTTCAGCGCATAGCTGGACGAGCCCACGCCGCTGCCGTTGCCCCAGTAGTAATACGGGATGACCGACAGCGCCAGGTTGTCGGCCAGTTTGAATTGGGTGTTGAGTACGCCGGTAAACGTCTGGAACGGGTTCTGCGCCAACGCGTAGTAACTGTTGAGCTTGCCGTTGCTGCCCACGGTCGGGTTGGCAGGGTAGGGGTCGTACTTGCGGCCCAACTGCTGGAACTGCGCCTTGGTCAGTTGGCTGTAACTGTTGTTGTCCTGCTCGTGGTACTTGAGGATCAGGTTGGCGGTGTTGCCGTTGCCGGCGTCGAAGAAGCTGTTCCACTCGACCTTGTCCGCACGCACGGCGCCCGAACCACGCCACATATCGCCTTCGGTGTGGGACGCCGACAGCCAGTTGCTCAGGCCATTGACCTCGCCGGTGTTGAGCCGTGCGAAGGTCTTGCGGGTGGCGTTGCTGCCGACGATCTGTTTGACGAACGCGCCGGTTTCCTTGGTCGGGCGGATGGTCACGATGCCGATGTTGCCGCCGCTGGAACCGATGTGCGGGCCGTCGGCTTCGGACGCGCCCTGGGTCACGAAGATCTGGTCGATGTTTTCCGGGTCACCCAGCAAGTTGGAGTACAGCGCGTAGTTGCCGGAGTCGTTGATCGGCATGCCGTCCACCGACATCCCCACCTGGTCGGAGTTGAGCCCGCGCATGGTGAAGCGAAAGCCCGACAGCCCGGTGTTGTCTTCGCTGGAGATGTTCAGGCCCGGGGTGTACTTGAGCTTGTCGATCGCGTTGCCGGTGGCGGTCTGTTTATCCAGCGCTTCCTTGGTCACGGTGGAGCGGCCCTTGATGCTTTCTTCCTGCACCATGTAGCCGCCACCTGCAGTGGCTTTGCCCTGCACGCCAATCGTGCCGACGTCACTGTCGCCGGTATCTGCCATGGCCATCCCATGGCCCATGCTTGCGGCAACGAGTGCCAGATGAATCCGTGTGAACCTCATCACTGTCGTCCTGGTGTCGGTGCTTATTGCACGCTGTAGTTGAAGGTGGCGGTGAAGCGCTGCTCATTGCGCCCCCCGAAGGCTTGCTCGGGGAACGGCTTGACTTGCTTGATGCGACGCAAGCTGGTGGTGGCGGCCCGGTTGAGCAACATGCTCGAGGCCTGGGTTTGCACGCCGGAATCCAGAACGCGGCCCTGGCGGTCTACCAGCAACCACACCACCACCTCGCCGCTGGGGCGTTCGAGGGAGGCCTGGCGCCCGGTGGGGTATTGCTTGTAGGTGTCCAACTCGTTGCGCAGCCCCTTGAGGTAACCGCCTTCGAGGGCTTGGCCATCGACCTTCGGCGGTGCTGGCGGTGCGGGTGGCGCCGGTGTCGGGGCGACAGCGGCTTGCACCGGCTTGGCCGGGACGGGGGGCGCTGGCGTTGGTGTCGGCGTCGGCTTGGCGGCCACGACGGGTTTTGGTTTGGGCACCGGTTTGGGCTTGGGCTCGGGTTTTGGCAAGGGCTTGGGCGGCGGAGGCGGCGGGGCCGGTTCGGCCTCTTCATCCTCAATCACCGGCGGTGGCGGCTCTTGCTCCACCACCGGTTCCGGGATCACTTCCGGCTCCGGCTCGACCAACGCCAGCTCCACCGCCGACTCGTCATACACCGGTGTGACCTTCAGCGTTTGTGACTGGATGCCCATCGCAATCAGCACCAGGGCGATCACGGCCGGGACACTCCCCAGCAGCTGCCGCGCACGAAACAAGGCGTACATGATCAGGACTTACGCGTAGCGATGGACACGGAGGTGAAGCCACCCAGGCGCAGGGTGTCCATCACTTCCACCAGGCGCGAAACCTCCACGCCTTTGTCACTGTTGACGATGATCGTCGACTTGGTATCCGGCTTCTCGGCCGCCTTCAGCGCGGGTACCAATGCGTCGACCGAAAGGTCTTTGCCATCCAGTTGCAACTGGCCTTCGAGGCCCAGGGTCAGGATGAATTTATTCTGCGGTTTGAGCTGTTGTGCACTGCTGGCGCTAGGCAATTGAGTCTTCATGCCGAGTGCCGGAATCACGTTCAGGCTGACCAGCACGAAAAACACCAGGAGGAACATCATCACGTCGATCATCGGGATCAGTTCGATGTGCGCCTTGCGTTTCTTGGGTTCGTCCCAGGTTCTCATTCCGTTGCCCCGTTATTGAATTAGGGGCGACACGCTAACAACCAAAAATGACCGATTGGTTAACTTTAATTTACGATTTGAAGGCTCTAGGGCGTGTCTTTCAGTGAATTGATTGTGCAGTTTTGTGACGTAGTGAAATTGACACAAAGTGCGTACATCCTTGGCAATTTATTTTCAGGGCCACCTCCTATGCCGACTGCATTGCCTCGATTGACCACCGCGCGACTGCTGTTGAGGGCACTGGAGAGCGACCAGGCGGAGACGCTGTTTACCCTCGCCAACGGGCCGGACATTGCGGATAACACGGCGAATATTCCGTCGCCCTATACCCTGGAAACGGCGCAGACGTTTATCGCTTCAATCGCGGAAAAATACCGCACAGGTGACCTGCTGAACCTGGGAATGCATGTGCGTGAAACCGGTGAGTTGATTGGTATGGTCAGCCTGCGGATTAAC
This sequence comes from Pseudomonas sp. PWP3-1b2, assembly GCF_049896045.1. Taxonomy (NCBI): domain Bacteria; kingdom Pseudomonadati; phylum Pseudomonadota; class Gammaproteobacteria; order Pseudomonadales; family Pseudomonadaceae; genus Pseudomonas; species Pseudomonas sp. PWP3-1b2. The sequence goes on along the minus strand of NZ_JAFCTN010000029.1, from coordinate 30,894 downwards.
GCCCGTCATCACTATGGTCACCTCGGCGGTTGGGTGGCGGCGCACTGTCGCAATCAGGGATTCGCCGCGGAAGCGGCGAGCGCGATGATGGATTTCGGGTTCACCGAGTTGGGGCTGCAGCGCGTGGGTAGCCAATGCTTTGGCCGCAACAAGGAATCGGCGCGGGTCATGGAGAAAATCGGCCTGCGCTTTGAAGGCTGCATGCGTCAGGCATTCTTCAAAATGGGTGTTTACGAAGATTTGCTCGGCTTTGCCACTGTGCGTGAAGACTGGGAGCGTTGCCTGTGAGCGACGCAGTGGACCTTGGCCGGCGGCGCATCCTCAGCGGGCTGGCGGTGGCCACGGCGTTTTCAATCCTCAGCCCGTTTGCGCGCAGTGCGGGGGTTGATTATCCGTTCACCCTCGGTGTGGCCTCGGGCGATCCATTGCCTGACGGCTTTGTGATCTGGACGCGCCTGGCGCCCTTGTTCAATGCCGCAGACGGGCGCGGCGGGTTGAGCCGCGCGGTGCCGGTGCGTTGGCGGGTGGCCAGCGATGCGGCGATGACGCGCATCGTGCGCCACGGTGAGGTCACGGCGACTGAGCGTTTTGCCCATTCGGTGCATGTCGAGGTCGCAGGGCTAGAAGCAGGCAGGCCGTATTGGTATCAGTTTGACGGCCTGGGCGCACAGAGCCCGGTGGGCCAGGCGCGCACGACGCCGCCGGTGCAGGCCATGGCGTCGGCGCGATTGGGGTTTGTGTCCTGCTCGCATTGGGAGCGCGGTTATTTCAGCGCGTATCGCCACCTTGCGGCAGAGCAGCCCGACCTGGTGTTTTTCCTCGGCGACTATATCTACGACAGCTCTTACGCACTGGACTCGGGCAAGATTATCCGGCCTCACGGCAGCGGCAATGCGGTGAGTTTGAGTGACTACCGCAACCGGTATGCCCTGTACAAAACCGATCCGGATTTACAGGCCTTGCACGCCGCCGCCCCCAGTGTGGCGACCTGGGACGATCACGAAGTGCAAAACGACTACGCCAATCGCTGGTCCCAGGACCCCAAAATTCCGGTAGCGCAGTTTCTCAGGCAGCGGGCAGCGGCGTATCAGGCGTTTTATGAGCACATGCCGTTGCGCGCGAGCAGCCTGCCGAAGGGCCCGGACATGCGCATTTATCGGCGTCTGGATTACGGGCGGTTGGCGCGTTTTCATGTGCTGGACGGGCGGCAATACCGCTCTGAGCAGCCGTGTATTTTGGCCAATGGCAGTCATCAGGGGCATATCGCCGCCAATAGCTGTGCCGACCTGCGCGACCCGAGCCGCACGATGCTGGGCTGGAAGCAGGAGGCCTGGCTTTATCGCGGGTTTGCCGAATCGCGGGCGCAATGGAATGTGATCGCTCAGGACTTGCTGGTAGCGCCGTTGAACCAGCGTGACCTCACCACTCACTTGCCGGGGCGTTGGACGGATGGTTGGGATGGGTACATGGCAAATCGCGAGCGGATGCTGGCGTCGATTCAGCGTCGGCGGTTGAAGAATCCGGTGTTCTGGGGCGGGGATATTCATTCGTTCTGGACCACGGATTTGCATGCGGATGCCAATGATCCTGGCTCGCAGGTGGTTGCCACTGAGTTTGTGGGGTCGTCGGTGACGTCGGATGGGCCGCCCTTTGACGCCTTTTCGCAGATGTTGCCGCTTAACCCCCATGTGAAGTTTTTTGACAGCCGCCAGCGGGGGTATGTGTCGGTGGATGTGGATGAGGGGAAGATGCTCACGCGCTTTCGCGTGATTACGGATCCGCGTGATCGGTTGGCTACGGTTTCTACGCTTAAGTCGTTTGTGGTGGAGTCGGGGAGGGCGGGGGCTTTTGCGGTTTAAGGGGGGGCTGGTGAGGGGGCATATCCGTTGTTGTGGTAACGGCCGCTTATGGTTCCGCTTTTACAGCGGGTCACTTTTGGCAAACGCCCGGAAGCCGGCCCAGCCAAAAGTAACCAAAAGGTCTTCGCCCCACCACTCGGTGCCTCGCTTAGGCTCGGCATGCCTGCGTGCGGCCATCGTGGTTTACGGGGCGCCTGAGATCACAAGCAAGATCAAAAGCAAAAGCACGGCGGCCTGGTAGCCGACCTGAGTGGTTGGATCAAAGGCGCTGTTTTTTTCTAAAGCAGATTGCGATCTCCCAGAAGTAATGCATATCCAAACTGTATGGAGATCCAACTGTGGGAGCTGGCTTGCCTGCGAATGCGGTGGGTCAGTTGATGAATTTGGTGACTGACCCACCGCATTCGCAGGCAAGCCCGCTCCCACAGTTTTGACCGAGCAAGGCTTCAAGATTTTCACAAGTCTGCCTCTCTGTGTGAGCTGGTTCCGTCGAGGCCATTACCTCAAGTCAGTCAATTTCATAACGCACCGACAGTGCGCCTTTCTTCTCCGACAGCGCCAGAATCGTCACCCGGCCCAACTCGCTTAATGCCTGCACGTGCGTTCCACCGCATGCATAGGCCGCCAACTGGCCGAACCCGACTTTACGCACGCCATCGTCCAGCACCATATGCCGGCGGTAGTCGGCCGCAATCCATTGGTCAACTTGCGTTTGAATTGCCTCGGCATCCATAACCTGTGGAGCCTCCCCGCGAATGAACGTGACTTTGCCTTCACCCGGCCAGTGATGGGCCTTGATCGGCATCCAGCCCAGCGCTTCGCCGGCGCTACCGATTAAATGCCCGGCCGAGTGCAGGCGCGTATGCAGCGCGCGCCGATGCTCATCGACTCGGGCCGTTATCAGGCCGGGCTCCACGGGTTTATCCACGTAGTGCACCACGCGGTCCGCCTCTTGGGTGACGCGCAAAACCTGGCTATCACCTAGCCAGCCTGTGTCAAACGGCTGGCCACCGCCCTGAGGATGGAAGATGGTTGATCGCAGCGTCACCGCGAACTGCTCCTCATGCGGCGTGCAGCTCAGCACTTCAAGTTCGGCAGTCAGGTGGTCGTGGGTAAAAAACAGGCGCTCGGTCATAGTTACATCCGCATCAGGGTTCTGCGGGCAGTATAAGTTGTGCGTGGATGGGTGATAATCCATTCAACTATCAATGGACCTGTGCGCTATGAGCATCAATCTTCCTTTACCGCTGCTGGGTGAAATGGCGATTTTCGTCAAAGTGGTGGAAACCGGCAGCTTCTCCGAAGCGGCGCGGCAGCTGAGCGTTTCACCTTCAGCGGTGAGCCGCAGTATCTCGCGCCTGGAACAGGCCCTGGCCACGCGTTTGCTGCAACGTACCACGCGCAAGTTGCGGTTGAGTGAGGGCGGTGAAGAAGTGTTCAAGCGCTGCCAGGAGATGGTCAACGCGGCGCGCTCGGTGATGGAGATCAGCGGCCAGTTCAACCATGAAGCCGAAGGCCTGGTGCGGGTCAGCGTGCCCAAGGCGGTAGGGCGGTTTGTGGTGCATCCGCATATGCCCGAGTTCTTGCGGCGCTACCCCAAGGTCGATGTGCAGTTGATCCTTGAGGACCGGCAAGTGGACCTGATTGACGACAACGTCGACCTGAGCATCCGCATCACCGACAGCCCGCCGCCCGGTTTGGTAGGGCGGCAGTTGTTACCGATTGAGCATCTGCTGTGTGCCACACCGCAGTACCTGGCCGAGCAGGGCGCGCCGAGTCATCCCCATGATTTGCTCGAGCACAGTTGCATCTACCTCGGCGAAACCCCGGGGGATTCACGCTGGAAATTTCGCCAGGGCGGCAAGACTGTGACGGTGGGCGTGCGCGGGCGGTATGCGGCGAACCACACGGGCGTGCGGCTGGATGCGGTGCTTCAGAATGTGGGCATTGGCAGCCTGCCGTATTTCACCGCGCGCCATGCCCTGGAGGAGGGCCGCTTGGTGCAGGTGTTGCCGGAGTGGGACTTTATTGCGTCATACAGTGGCGAGGCGTGGCTGCTGCATTCGCCGACGCGGTATCTGCCGCCGAAGTTGCGGGTGTTTATTGATTACCTGGTGGCGTGTATGGCGAAGGAGCCGACATTGCGCCGACGGTAGGGTTGCAATGCGGTGCAAATGTGGGCGCTGGCTTGCCTGCGATGCAGGCAACTCGATCTTTCAGGTGAACCGAGGTGATGCTATCGCAGGCGAGCCAGCTCCCACATTGAATGCTGTGCCGGTCTGAAAGATCAGTGCTTGCTCTGGTCCAGAGGCATCGCCAGCAGTTGCTTTTCCTGGTTCCAGTCAAACGGTTCGTCGTTCTGTTCGGCTTCATACCGGCGCTCTTCCAGGGCCTGGTACAGGTCGAGTTCTTCGTCGGGCATGAAGTGCAGGCAGTCTCCGCCGAAGAACCACAGCAGATCGCGCGGCACCAGGTGGGCAATTTGCGGGTAGCGCAGGATGACCTGACTCATCAGGTCCTGGCCCAGGTACTGACTTTCGATCGGGTCGATCGGGAGCAGGGCGCGCAATTCGTCGAAACGCTCCAGAAACAGCGTGTGGCTTTCCTCGGGAACCTGTTCGGCTTCGCCGACGGCAACCAGGATGCTGCGCAGGTGGTCGAGCAAGACGAGATGATCGGCAACGACGTTGGACACGAGATAAGTCCTCTAAAGCAAAAACGGGCGCGAGAGTATATGCCTCTCGCGCCCGTATTTATATGACCGCGGGTATCAGCGGACCTTACCTTCAGCCTGGGTGAGTTCTTCCTTGCTGAAGTCATCCACGTCGATCACCTTGCGCCGCGCCGCTTCGGCGTCACGCAAGGTCTGCGCTTCGGCCGGTTGCAGCACTCCGGCGTGCAGCGCGGCATCAATAGCATGCTCGCCGGCAGTCGGTTTGACCTGGCCGCTTTTCAGCGCGCCGTGCAGTTTTTTCTGCAGTGGGTGGCTGGCGCCGAGCAGGTCGTAGGCATGTTGCAGCGCGCCCACCGGATCCTCCGCCGATTGCGGGCGGTAGCAGCCGGCCAGCAGTTCTTCCAGGGTCGGATCGCCCTTGGCACGGCCGATCACTTCGGCCACTCGTGCGTCCAGTGCATCGGACGGCCCGGTATGACGGCGACCGAACGGGAACACGATTACCCGCAGCAAGCAACCGAGGATCCTGTTGGGGAAGTTGCTCAGCAGCTCATCCAGCGCGCGCTCCGACTCGCCAAGGCTTTCTTCCATGGCCCAGGCGAACAGCGGTTCCAGGTGGTCCGGCGAATCCAGGTCGTGATAGCGCTTGAGCGCCGCCGACGCCAGGTACATGTGGCTCAGCACATCCCCGAGGCGTGCCGACAGGCGTTCGCGACGTTTCAACTCGCCGCCGAGCAGCATCATGCTCAGGTCAGCCAGCAGGGCGAACGCGGCAGCCTGACGGTTCAGCGCACGGAAATAACCCTGGCTCAAGCGGTTGCCCGGCGCTTGCTCGAAGCGGCCAATGCCCAGGTTCAGCACCAGCGTGCTGGCGGCGTTACTCACGGCGAAACCGATGTGTTGCATCAGCAGGCCGTCGAACTCTTTCAGTGCTTGATCGCGGTCTTCGCGCCCGGCCAGGGCCATTTCCTTAAGTACAAACGGATGGCAGCGGATGGCGCCCTGACCAAAGATCATCAGGTTGCGCGACAGAATGTTCGCGCCTTCCACGGTGATGAAAATCGGCGCGCCTTGCCAGCTGCGGCCCAGGTAGTTGTTCGGGCCCATGATGATGCCCTTGCCACCGTGCACGTCCATGGCGTGGCTGATGCACTCGCGGCCGCGTTCGGTGAGGTGGTACTTGAGAATCGCCGACAGCACCGAGGGCTTTTCCCCCAGGTCTACGGCGTTAGCGGTGAGCATGCGCGCGCTGTCCATCAGCCAGGCGTTGCCGCCGATGCGCGCCAGGGCTTCCTGAATGCCTTCGAAGGCCGACAGCGGCACGTTGAACTGTTCGCGCACCTGAGCGTATTGGCCGGTAACCAGGCTGGTGAACTTGGCCGCGCCGGTGCCGACGGCAGGCAGCGAAATCGAACGGCCGACCGACAGGCAGTTCATCAGCATCATCCAGCCCTTGCCGAGCATTTCCTGGCCGCCGATAAGGAATTCCAGCGGAATGAACACGTCCTTGCCCGAGTTGGGGCCGTTCATGAACGCGGCGCCCAGCGGTAGGTGACGGCGGCCGATTTCCACGCCAGGGGTGTCTGTTGGGATCAGCGCGAGGCTGATGCCCAAGTCTTCTTCATCACCCAGCAAATGGTCCGGGTCATGCGCCTTGAACGCAAGGCCAAGCAAGGTCGCGACCGGGCCGAGGGTGATGTAGCGTTTTTCCCAGTTCAAGCGCAGGCCGAGGGTTTCCTTTCCTTCCCATTCGCCTTTGCAAATCACGCCAGTGTCGGGCATGGCGCCGGCGTCGGAACCGGCCAGCGGGCCGGTCAGGGCAAAGCACGGGACATCGTCGCCACGCGCCAGGCGCGGCAGGTAGTGGTTGCGTTGTACATCGGTGCCGTAATGCAGCAGCAATTCGGCCGGGCCGAGGGAGTTGGGCACCATTACGGTGGATGCCAGATCTCCGCTGCGGGTCGCAAGTTTCATCGCGATCTGGGAATGGGCATAGGCGGAGAAGCCCTTGCCGCCGTATTCCTTGGGGATGATCAGGGCGAAAAAGCCGTGGGTCTTGATGTGCTCCCAGGCGGCGGGCGGCAAGTCCATGGCCTGGCCGATTTCCCAGTCGCTGACCATCGCGCAGAGCTCTTCGGCAGGGCCGTCGATAAACGCCTGCTCTTCTTCGGTCAGTTGCACCTTGGGATAGGCCAGCAACTTGTCCCAGTCGGGGCGACCGCTGAACAGTTCGCCGTCCCACCACACAGTGCCGGCGTCGATGGCGTCGCGCTCGGTTTCGGACATCGGCGGCAGGACTTTCTGGAACCAGCTGAACAGCGGCTTGGTGAAGTATTGGCGGCGCAGGTCGGGCAGCAGCAAAGGCAGGGCCACGGCCGCGATCAACAACCAGAAAATCAGCAGCAGCCACCCCGGTGCGTGGCTCCAGGCACCCATCGCCAGCAGGTAAACGGCGACCACGCCCAGGGCGGGCAGGGGCGCGGTGCGGCGGTGTGCCAGGTAGGCAATGCCGACCACCAGAACCAGTATCCACAACAACAGCATATTCAATCCTCCGTGAAACCAGGGGCGAAATCACCATGCAGCTTAGTCGTCATCCGAACAGGCGCGGTGATCAGGGTGTAACGAGATTTGGCCGAATCGTCGTTATCTCCCCGGCCGGCCTGTCGTAACACTCAAGGCTTCCTTCGGAGATAAAGCTCATGGACACGTACCTGAGTCCCAGCCGCTTCATCGATAGTGACACCCCTGCGGTGGTGGAGTTCGACGAAAAACATCGCGGTGGCGGTACGGATCTACGTGACCAGGCAGTCAGTCTTTATTACCCGGTGCGTGAGGCGATTGGCTAAAACCCATACACCTTCGCAGAGTGGTTTAAGCCGCGGGTGAACCGGCGTATGCTCCTGCGTTCATCAAGCCATGTTCATCAACAATAAGGCGCGGTCATGCTGAAGATCTGGGGTCGTAAAAATTCATCAAATGTCAGGAAAGCACTGTGGTGCGCCGAGGAACTCGGCCTGGACTATGAAGCAATTGATGCGGGCGGGGCTTTTGGTGTGGTCGACACGCCGCAATACCGAGCGTTGAACCCCAATGGCCGGGTACCGATGATCGAAGACGGCGACTTTGTGCTGTGGGAGTCCAACACCATCGTGCGCTACCTCTGCGCCAAACAGGCATCGAGCTGGTACCCGAGTGACCTGAAGGCTCGCGCCAACGCCGAGAAGTGGATGGACTGGACCACCTCGACCCTCGCCGAACCCTTCAAGGCGGTGTTCTGGGGCATTTTGCGCACCCCGCCTGAAAAGCAGAACTGGGACAGTATCAACGCCGGTCGCCAAGCCTGCATTGATGCACTCGGCACCGTCGACAAGGCCCTTGCCGAACAGCCTTACTTGTCCGGAAACGAGATCGGCATGGGTGATATCCCGCTGGGCTGCTTTATCTACGCCTGGTTTGAAATGCCCATCGAACGGCCTGCAATGCCCCATCTAGAGGCCTGGTACCAGCGCCTGCAACAGCGCCCGGCCTATCAAAAAGCGGTTATGACCGCGTTGACTTAATACCCACTATTAATACAGGCGACTGTACTTGTGCGGCGCGGGCAAGCACCATGCTTGTCATGCGCCGCCGTTGAACTACGAGCGCTGCGCCCTCATCTACTCTTTCTATTCCCTTCTTTGGTGCGTATTCCGATATGAGTTCCGCTCTGTCCATCCGGCAGCTAACCAAAACCTACGGCAACGGTTTCCAGGCCCTGAGTGGTATCGATCTGGACGTTGCCGAAGGTGATTTCTTCGCCTTGCTTGGCCCCAACGGCGCTGGCAAATCCACCACCATCGGCATCCTCTCGACCCTGGTCAACAAGTCCAGCGGCTCGGTAAATATCTTTGGTCATGACCTGGACAAATCCCCGGCGGCGCTCAAGCGTTCCATCGGCGTGGTGCCCCAGGAATTCAACTTCAACCAGTTTGAAAAGACCTTCGACATCGTCGTGACCCAGGCCGGTTACTACGGCATCCCGGCGAAAGTCGCCAAGGAACGCGCCGAGCAATACCTGACCCAACTGGGTCTGTGGGATAAACGTGATGTGCCCTCGCGCTCGCTGTCCGGCGGCATGAAGCGGCGTTTGATGATCGCCCGTGCGCTGGTGCATGAACCGCGCCTGCTGATCCTCGATGAGCCAACGGCCGGTGTGGATATCGAGCTGCGTCGCTCGATGTGGACCTTTCTCACCGAGCTGAACGAGAAGGGCATCACCATCATCCTCACCACCCACTACCTGGAAGAGGCTGAGCAGCTGTGCCGCAACATCGGCATCATCGACCATGGCACCATCGTCGAGAACACCAGCATGCGTAACCTGCTGGGTCAGTTGCATGTGGAAACCTTTTTGCTCGACCTGAAAAACAACCTGTCAGTGGCACCGCAGTTGCTCGGTTACCCGAGCCGCTTGGTCGACAGCCACACGCTGGAAGTCCAGGTGGACAAAGCCATGGGCATCACTGCGTTGTTTACCCAATTGGCGGCCCAGAACATCGAAGTGCTGAGCTTGCGTAACAAAACCAATCGCCTTGAGGAGTTGTTTGTGTCCCTGGTGGAGAAAAATCTGGCGAAGGTGGCGGTATGAGTTCCGAACTGCAACCCAACCTCGTCGCGCTGCAGACCATCGTCTACCGTGAAGTGAAACGCTTTACCCGGATCTGGCCGCAAACGTTGCTGCCGCCGGCGATCACCATGGTCTTGTACTTTGTGATCTTCGGTAACCTGATCGGCCGCCAGATCGGTGATATGGGTGGTTTCACCTATATGGAATACATCGTGCCGGGCCTGATCATGATGTCGGTGATTACCAACTCCTACGGCAACGTGGTCTCGAGCTTCTTCGGCAGCAAGTTCCAGCGCTCTATCGAAGAACTGATGGTGTCGCCGGTATCGCCGCACACCATTTTGATCGGCTACACCGCCGGCGGCGTGCTGCGTGGCTTGATGGTCGGTGTGATCGTGACCCTGCTGTCGCTGTTCTTTACCCACCTGCAGGTGCATCACCTTGGGGTCACCATTCTGGTGGTGGTGCTGACGGCGACGATCTTCTCGCTGCTGGGGTTCATCAACGCCGTGTTTGCGCGCAACTTTGATGATATTTCGATCATTCCGACTTTTGTACTCACGCCGCTGACGTACCTGGGCGGGGTGTTCTACTCGATCACTTTGCTGCCGCCGTTCTGGCAGACGGTGTCGCTGGCCAACCCGGTGCTGCACATGGTTAACGCCTTCCGGTATGGCATTTTGGGTGTGTCGGACATCAAGATCAGCGTGGCGATTACCTTCATGCTGGTGGCCACCGTGGTGCTGTATATCGGCTGCGCGCGGTTGCTGGTAAGTGGGCGCGGGATGCGTACGTAACACAAGACGAATGTGGGAGCTGGCTTGCCTGCGATGGCGGCGGGTCAGCACCCCATAGGTCACTGATCCATCGCTATCGCAGGCAAGCCAGCTCCCACATTGGATTGAGCTACGTTCTCAGGCCTTCAGCGCCAATTCGATCAGCTCATGCAGCTCTTCCACCTGCAGCGGCGCGCTGGCAAACAGAATCCTGAATACCGTTGGCGCCGCCACCAGGTTGATCAGCCGATCAACCTGGGGCAGGGGCTGACCGTTGTCGGCATATCGATCAAGGATGGCCTGCAACTGCCCGCCAAGCAGTGTCACGCAATACCCCGGTGTCAGGCTGCATTGCACATCGCGCATCATGTTGCGGCCCGGCTCTGAACTCATCTCATCCAGATATTGCTCGGCCCAGGCCCGCAAGTCACCGCGCAGGCTGCCGGTGTTGGCTGGCTCACTGTCCGGGCGCAAACGCTCCAGCGCCACATCCGCCAGCAGCGCAGACAAGTCGCCCCACCGTCGATAAATGGTGGAGGGCGTAACCCCCGCGCGTGCAGCGATCATCGGCACAGTGACACTGGAACGCTCGTGGGCTTCCAGCAGTTCGCGCGCGGCGTTGTGCACTGATTCCTGGACCCGGGCACTGCGGCCCCCCGGGCGAAGGCCTTCTTTAATTGCCATGCACAAAACCTTAACACAAAGAATTTGCTTTAAGCGCATTCAGGTTGCACACTCCGCAAAAGCGAAATATTAGCTTTAGCGGAGTCTGCCCATGTCCAGCGTCACTTCCCAACGGTCCAGCCTGGCGTTCCTGGTAATCACCGTGCTGACCTTCCTCGCCGCGTCCAGCGCGCCGACGCCGCTGTATCAGGTCTATCAGGACAACCTGCATTTTTCCGCAGCAATGCTGACGGTGATCTTTGGCGTCTACGCCGTGAGCCTGCTGGCGGCGCTGCTCACCGTGGGTTCGCTGTCGGATTACGTCGGCCGCAAACCGGTGATCTTCGTCGCGTTACTGCTGAACATTGTGGCGATGCTGCTGTTTATCACCGCGGATTCTACCGCCCACCTGATCGCCGCGCGTGCCCTGCAAGGGTTCGCCACGGGGATGGCGACGGCGGTGCTGAGCGCAACGCTGCTCGACACCGACCGGGTGCGCGGCCCTATGCTCAATAGCCTTGCGCCGCTGCTGGGCATGGCCGCGGGCGGCTTGGGCAGCGGGTTGCTGGTGGAATTCGCACCCCGGCCGACGCAGTTGATCTACTTCGCAATGCTCGGGTTGATGGTGCTGCAAGCGCTGTATGTATGGCGCTTGCCAGAAACCGTCAACCGCATTCCGGGTGCCTTGAAATCACTGGCGCCGACCCTGCATGTGCCCGTGCAAGCGCGCCGCGCCTTGTGGCTGGCCATGCCGCTGAACGTGGCGGTGTGGGCGCTGGGCGGGTTCTTTTCATCCCTGGCGCCGTCTTTGGTGAAGGCGGCCACCGGTTCGGCCTCTCACCTGATCGGCGGCGTCCTGATAGCGGTGGTGACATTGAGCGGCGCCGTGATGATCTACAGCCTGCGCAATCGGCCAGCGGATAAGGTTATGCGCCTGTCGGCGGCACTGTTGGCATCGGGTGTGGCCTTGTTGCTGGTCGCCGTGCAGAGCGCCAGCCTGCCGCTGTTCTTTGTGGCCAGTGTGGTTGCAGGTTTTGGTTTCGGCGGTGGCTTCATGGGCAGTATTCGCAGCATCGTGGGCTTGGCGTTGCCCCATGAACGGGCCGGTTTGATGTCGGCGTTCTACGTGCTGAGCTACCTTGCGTTCTGCCTGCCAGCCTTGTTGGCAGGCAACCTGAGCCGGGTTTTTGGCTTGATTGCTACCACGGACGGCTACGGCGCGGTACTGATCCTGCTCGCCCTTGGCGCTCTCGGCGGGTTGCTGTTGCAGCGTTCGGCGAGCGTCAAAACAGCGACTTAACCGCTTATATAGGCAAAACAGATAACAGTTAGAGATATTACCCGTTATATAGATATTCGATGGAGTTCTACCATGGTCCCAACCTCATGCGAGGAAGAGGATTGCCATCATGACCTGCTCGAATACCAACAGTTACAAACCTTTCAGTCACCTGACCCGTCCACGGGAAGTGATTCGCCAGTTCACCCCCAACTGGTTCGCCGCAACCATGGGCACCGGCGTGTTGGCGCTGGCTTTGGCGCAGTTGCCGGTCAATCTGCCCGGCGTGCACGCCGTTGCCGAAGGGCTGTGGTTGTTCACCGTTGGGCTGTTTGTGGTGTTCAGCGTTCTGTACGCCGCCCGCTGGGTGATGTTCTTCCACGAAGCGCGGCGGATCTTCGGGCACTCCACGGTTTCGATGTTCTTCGGCACCATTCCCATGGGCCTGGCAACGATCCTCAATGGCTTGCTGTTGTTCGGCCTGCCGCGCTGGGGCAGTGGCGTGGTGCCGCTGGCCGAGGTTTTGTGGTGGCTGGACGTGGCAATGGCCCTGGCTTGCGGTGTGTTGATCCCGTTCATGATGTTTACCCGCCAGGAGCACAGCATCGACCAGATGACCGCCGTATGGCTGTTGCCGGTGGTCGCAGCCGAAGTGGCTGCTGCCAGCGGTGGCCTGCTCGCGCCGCACTTGGTGGGCGCGCATTCGCAACTGGTGATGTTGGTGACCAGCTATGTGCTGTGGGCCTTCTCGCTGCCGGTGGCGTTCAGCATTCTCACCATCCTGATGTTGCGCATGGCCCTGCACAAACTGCCTCACGCCAATATGGCCGCCTCGAGCTGGCTGGCTCTAGGCCCCATCGGCACCGGCGCCCTGGGCATGTTGCTGCTGGGCGGCGATGCGCCTGCGATCTTCGCCGCCAATGGCTTACCCGGTGTCGGTGAGATAGCCAACGGCCTGGGGCTGATAGCCGGTATTACCCTGTGGGGCTTTGGGTTGTGGTGGATGCTGATCGCGGTGTTGATCACCCTGCGTTATCTGCGCGCCGGCATCCCGTTCAACCTTGGCTGGTGGGGCTTTACGTTCCCGTTGGGGGTGTATGCGCTGGCTACGTTGAAGCTGGCGAACGTGTTGCATCTTGGGTTCTTCAGCGTGCTCGGCAGCGTGTTGGTGCTGGCGCTGGCGCTGATGTGGCTGGTCGTCGCCAGGCGCACCGTGCAGGGCGCCTACAAAGGTGAGCTTTTTGTTTCACCTTGCATTGCAGGGCTAGCGAATAAGTAATCAGGATTAGGTAAAGTCGTGGCCTGACAATTTATAAGCCTTCAGGCCACGCAGGAACACGGACGATGAGCCACCCCTCACAATTCACCTTGCTGCGCACGCGGCGCTTCTTGCCGTTTTTCATCACCCAGTTGCTGGGCGCCTTCAACGACAACATCTTCAAGCAATCGCTGATCCTGGCGATCCTCTACAAGCTCACCATCGACGGCGACCGCTCCATTTGGGTCAACCTGTGTGCGCTGCTGTTTATCCTGCCGTTCTTCCTGTTCTCGGCGCTGGCCGGGCAGTTTGGCGAAAAATTCAACAAGGACGCACTGATCCGCGCGATCAAGGTCGGCGAGATTGTGATCATGTCCGTGGGCGCCGCAGGCTTCCTGTTCAATCACCTTGAGCTGATGCTGCTGGCGCTGTTTGCCATGGGCACGCACTCGGCGCTGTTTGGCCCGGTGAAGTATTCGATCATGCCGCAGGCGCTGCACGATGATGAGCTGGTCGGCGGCAACGGCCTGGTGGAAATGGGTACGTTCCTGGCGATTCTGGCCGGCACCATCGGCGCCGGCATCATCATGTCATCCACCCATTACGCGCCAGTGGTGGCGGTGGCGATTATCGGCGTGGCGGTGCTGGGTTATCTGGCCAGTCGCAGCATTCCCCGCGCGGCAGCTTCGACGCCAGGGTTGCGCCTGAACTGGAATATCTTCAGTGAGTCCTGGGCCACCTTGCGCCTGGGCCTGGGACAGACGCCAGCCGTGTCGCGTTCCATCGTCGGCAACTCGTGGTTCTGGTTTGTCGGCGCGATCTACCTGACGCAAATCCCGGCTTACGCCAAGGAATGGTTGTACGGCGATGAAACCGTGGTGACGCTGATCCTCACCGTGTTCTCGGTGGGCATCGCGCTCGGCTCGATGCTGTGCGAAAAGCTCTCCGGGCGTAAAGTCGAAATCGGCCTGGTGCCGTTCGGCTCGTTTGGCCTGACCGTGTTTGGACTGCTGCTGTGGTGGCATTCCGGCGGCTTCCCGCAGAACGTCCAGGCCAACGACTGGCTCGCGGTACTCAGCTATGGCCAGGCCTGGTGGGTGCTGTTCGATATCCTTGGCCTGGGCGTATTCGGCGGCTTTTATATTGTGCCGCTGTACGCGCTGATCCAGTCACGCACCGCCGAAAATGAGCGCGCGCGGGTAATCGCAGCCAACAATATTCTCAACGCGCTGTTCATGGTGGTCTCGGCCATTGTGTCGATCCTGCTGCTGAGCGTGGCCAAGCTGTCGATCCCCGAATTGTTCCTGGTGGTGTCGCTGCTCAATATCGCGGTCAACACCTACATCTTCAAGATCGTCCCCGAGTTCACCATGCGCTTCATGATCTGGCTGCTCAGCCATTCCATGTACCGCGTGGAGCACCGCAACCTGGAACTGATCCCGGACGAAGGCGCAGCTTTGCTGGTGTGCAACCACGTGTCGTTTGTCGATGCATTGTTGATTGGCGGCGCGGTGCGTCGGCCGATTCGCTTTGTCATGTACTACAAGATCTACCGTTTGCCGGTGCTGAACTTTATCTTCCGCACCGCAGGGGCTATTCCGATTGCCGGGCGCCATGAGGACATTCAGATTTACGAAAAGGCCTTCACGCGCATTGCGCACTACCTGAAGGAAGGGGAGTTGGTGTGCATCTTCCCGGAAGGCAAGTTGACGGCCGATGGCGAGATGAATGAGTTTCGTGGCGGGTTGACGCGGATTCTGGAGGAGACGCCGGTGCCGGTGATTCCGCTGGCCTTGCAGGGGTTGTGGGGAAGCTTTTTCAGCCGCGATCCGAACAAGGGGATTTTCCATCGGATCTGGTCGCGTGTGGTGCTGGTGGCGGGTGCGCCGGTGGCGATGGACGCTGCGACGCCTGCGCAGTTGCAGGTGGTGGTGGCTGGTTTGCGGGGCAGTGTCAGGTAGTTTTTTGCAGGCTTTAAGGGCCTCATCGCAGGCAAGCCAGCTCCCACATTAGACCATGTTGCTTTAAACAACTCGGTCAACTGTGGGAGCTGGCTTGCCTGCGATAGCGGTACCCGCCTAAGCGCTGATCTTGAGCCCAATGAGCCCGCAAATGATCAACGCCACACTCGCCAACCGAAACAGCGCCATGGATTCCCCAAACAGGACAATCCCGGCAATCACCGTGCCCACGGCTCCCACACCCGTCCAAATCGCATAGGCGGTGCCCAGCGGCAGTTCTTTCATCGCCAGCCCCAGCAGCCCAAGGCTGATAGCCATGGCGGCGATTGTCAGGGCGGTGGGCAGTGGTTTGCTGAAACCGTCGGTGTACTTCAAACCAACCGCCCAGCCAACTTCAAACAACCCGGCAAAAAACAGAATGATCCAGGACATGCTGACCCTCCTTCCAGAAGTGGGGCCGTCCCCGGATTAAGCGCTTGAGAGCGTCGCAGGGTCGTCCCCGCGAAGCTCGGTAGAGTGGCAAATATTGATCATACGATCAAGTTTACGGCGTGGTTTCCAATGCGCGACGGTCTTCCTTTTCGCTCATGCGGCGGAAGTAAGTCGACAGCAATGCCCCGGAAATATTGTGCCAAACGCTGAACAGCGCACTTGGCACCGCCGCCAGTGGCGAAAAGTGCGCACTCGCCAGTGCGGCGCCCAGCCCGGAATTTTGCATGCCCACTTCCAGCGCCAGCGACTTGCGCTGTGCCAACGGCAGCTTGAACAGTCGACCGGTGAAGTAGCCCAGCAAATAACCAAAGCTGTTGTGCAGCATCACCACGGCCATGATCAAAAGGCCTGACTCGGCGATCTTCGCCTGGCTCGCCGCAACCACGGCGGCGACGATGATCACAATGCTGACCACCGACACCAGCGGCAGCACCTCGACGGCATGGCGCACCCGAGCGCCAAGCACGCGTTGCGCGACCACACCCAGCACGATGGGCAACAGCACCACTTGCAGAATTGACCAGAACAACTCCATGAACGACACCGGCAACCAGGCCGACGCCAACAGCCATATCAGCGCCGGGGTGAGCAGCGGGGCGAGGAGGGTGGTGACGGCGGCAATCGCCACCGACAGCGCGAGGTCACCTCGGGCCAGCCACGTCATCACGTTGGACGAAGTGCCGCTCGGGCAGCAACCGACGAGGATCACGCCCACGGCAATTTCCGGTGGCAGGTGGAAGGCCTGGCAGAGCAGCCACGCCACGCCCGGCATGATCACGAAGTGTGCGACCACGCCCAGTGCCACGCGCCACGGATGGCGCGCGACTTCGGCGAAGTCTTCAAGTTTGAGGGTCAGCCCCATGCCGAACATCACCAGGCCCAACAGTGGCACGATGGCGCCCTTGAGGCCGATGAACCAGCCGGGCCCCAGGAACGCGAGCACTGCGAAGATCAACACCCAGTAGGCGAAGGTATTGCCGACAAAGCGGCTCAGGGCGGCGAGTGCGCGCATGGGAAATGGCCTTTGTTATTGGAATTTTGAAATTGTAAACGCGATCAAATGTGGGAGCGGGCTTGTGTGGGAGCCGGGCTTGCCCGCGATGCAGGCACCTCGGTCTTCATCTGAATCGAGGTGATGCTATCGCAGGCAAGCCAGCTCCCACACTGACCGTGCCCACACAAGACAGAGGGGGCTATCAAATACCCTGTGGGGTTTCTTCGCCGCCCAGGGCTTCCACCAGCGCCGGGATGAAATCGCCGAAGGTCAGCATCATCAGTGTGAAGCTGGCATCCAGTTGGCCCAAGGCCTCTTCACCACCGTCCTGTTCCGCCTGATCCTGCAGTAGGTCTTCGAACTTCAGGCGCTTGACGGTCATCTTGTCGTCGAGCATGAAGGAAAGCTTGTCCTGCCAGGCCAGCGACAGTTGGGTCACGACTTTGCCGGTGGTCAGGTGCAGCTGGATTTCTTCGCCGGTCAGGTCCTGGCGTTTGCAACGCACGATGCCGCCGTCTTCGTGGGTGTCGCGCAGTTCGCATTCGTCGAGGACGAAGAAATCATCGGCCGGTTTCTGGGTGGTGACCCAGTCGGTCATGATTGCAGTTGGCGCGGTTTTCACGGTGAGTGGGCGTACCGGCAAGGTGCCGATCACTTCACGCAGGGTCGACAGCAGGTCTTCAGCGCGTTTCGGGCTGGCCGAGTTCACCAGAATCAGGCCCTGTTTTGGCGCGATGGCGGCGAAGGTCGACGAGCGACGAATAAACGCGCGCGGCAGGAAGGCCTGGATGATTTCATCCTTGATCTGGTCGCGTTCCTTTTTATAGACCTTGCGCATTTGCTCGGCCTCGATCTCTTCGACCTTCTCTTTCAGTGCGTCACGCACCACGCTACCTGGCAGGATGCGTTCTTCCTTGCGCGCGGCGATCAGCAGGAAGTCCCCGCTGACGTGAACCAGGGGAGCGTCTTCACCTTTACCAAAAGGTGCGACGAAACCGTAAGTGGTCAACTCCTGGCTTGCACAAGGGCGCGCCAGTTTGGTGGCCATTGCAGTTTCCAACGCCTCGGCATCAACAGGCAGATCTTGGGTCAGGCGATAGATAAGCAGGTTCTTGAACCACATGGGGTGAGTCTCTCCTTTATACAAAGGGGGGCATTATTCTCTTGATAACGCCTGAGGCCAACCCTGCCTAAGCCATTGGAAGGCCTCAAAAAAAAGATTTAAAAAAGTGCTTGCCAGACATAGGGTCGCTCCGTAGAATGCGCGCCACACCGAAACGAAGGGTGATTAGCTCAGCTGGGAGAGCGTCTGCCTTACAAGCAGAATGTCGGCGGTTCGATCCCGTCATCACCCACCATTCGCTTCATGTGTTACGCGCAGCGGTAGTTCAGTCGGTTAGAATACCGGCCTGTCACGCCGGGGGTCGCGGGTTCGAGTCCCGTCCGCTGCGCCATATTCGGTAACCTGGAACACTGAACGCCAGGTCACCACAGAAAGCCCGCTCACTGAGCGGGCTTTTTTTTGCCCGCAATGTGGCCTTGCAGTCGTGATCTCCACCGAAATCCGCATGTTTGCCGACCTTGCGGCCGGCCATGTGTCTACACGCCCATCAGCCGGTAGCCCACCTGCAATTCAGTGATGAAGTGCTGCGGTTGCGCAGGGTCTGCTTCGAGTTTTTGGCGCAAATGCGCCATGTGCACCCGTAAGTAATGGGCGCGGTCCACGTAGTCCAGGCCCCAGACTTCCAACAGTAATTGGCGGTGGGTCAGCACTCGGCTCTGGCCGCGAATCATCGCGCAGAGCAGGCGATATTCGATGGGCGTGAGGTGCACCGACTGCCCCTGGCGCCATACCTCATGGGTCGCGAGGTCGACTTCAATTTCGCCAAACGCCACCTTGCTGGTGGCTGTCATGTTGCCAGTCTGCCCATGTCGGCGCAGTTGGGCGCGGATGCGTGCCAGCAGCTCGGGCACCCCAAAAGGTTTGGTCAGGTAGTCGTCGGCGCCGGCGTCCAGGGCGGCGACTTTTTCCTCTTCACGGTCTCGCGCCGAGAGCACCAGAATCGGCACCGCCAGCCAGCCGCGCAGTTCGCTGATCAGCTGTTTGCCATCGCCGTCCGGCAAACCGAGGTCGACGATCACCAGGTCCGGCTGGCGGCTGGAGGCATGAATCAAGGCGCGCTTGACGCTGTCGGCCTCGAACACCTGAAAACCCTCATCTTGCAGGGCGATGCCGACGAAGCGACGGATATTGGCTTCATCTTCAACAATCAAAATACGTGCGGTGCTCATAGGGCGTCCATGGGCGGCGGTGTGCCTGCCGGTAAAGTGAGGGTGAAATGCATGCCGCCGGGTTGGCCGGGGTTCGCCTCGATGCGCCCGCCGTGGGCCTCGACGATGCGTTTTGCCAGTGCCAGGCCCAGGCCAATGCCGGCGACGGACGACTCCTGCTGGCCGCGCGCGAAGGGTTCAAACAGGTTGGCCGATGTGCTGCCGGGGCCGTTATCGCTGACCTCCAGCACAATGTTGGCGGCGGTTGACGCGGCGGCCACGGTGATAAGCGTGCCCGCAGGGGTGTACTTGGCGGCGTTGTCGAGCAGGTTGACCAGCACGCGTTCGATCAACAGCGCGTCGATGTTCACCAACGGCAGCTGCGGGTCCAACGCGGTGTGCACGCGGTGCTGCGCCAACGGCTCACGTAATTGGCGCAGGGCGCTGCCGACGATTTCTTCCAGCGAATGCCATTGCTTGTTCAAGCGCACGCCGCGCTCTTGCATGCGGGCCATGTCCAACAGGTTTTCGATCAGCCGCTGCATCGACGTGGCTTGTTCGTGAATGCCCTTGAGCAATTCGGTCAGCGGGCCTGGCGGGGCGTGAGGCAGCGCGGTGTCGGCGGCGCCGATCAAGGTTGTCAGCGGCGTGCGCAGGTCGTGGGAAATGGCCGCCAGCAAGGTGTTGCGCATTTTCTCGCCTTCCATCTGCACCAGGGTGCTTTGCGCCACTTCAACAAAATGCACGCGCTCCAGGGCGATCGCCAATTGGCTCATGCAGGCTTCCAGCAGGCGGCGTTCCTGGGGATCGTTCAGGCGCTCGGCCTGGGCCAGTTCGAGCACCAGCACACCGCGTACGCGCATCGGCGCTTTGAGTGGCAAGTAGCACCCTTTGGCGGCTGACAGGGTGTCGGTGCCCTGGCCGGCAGTCCTGCCGTGGTCGTAGCTCCATTGGGCGATGCTCTCGTCAATCGGCAAGCCGCCCGGGCCGACGCTGTGCACGCCGTCGGCCGCGTCGGGCAGCGCCAGGCCGACCCGCGCCTCGAACACGCCGCTGAAAGTACGCAGCGCGACTTCGCTGATCTGCTCCACGGTCAGCGCCGCCGACAGATCGCGGGCCAGCCGTGCCAGCGACGTGGCGCGCCGTTCGCGCGCGGCGGCGGTGCGCGCTTCATGGCGCAGGCGGGCAGTGAGTTGCCCGGTGATCAAAGCGATGCCGAGCATCAGTGCAAAGGTGAAGAAATATTGGGTGTCATTGACGGTAAACGAGTAGCGCGGCTGCACGAAAAAGAAGTCGAAACACAGCACCGCGAGCATCGCCGCCCACACGCCGGGGCCGCGTCCATAGCGCAAAGCCACCAGCACCACCGTGAGTAAAAACAGCATGACCACGTTGGCCAAATCGAACACTTGCAGCAGCAGGGCGGCGACGGCCGTGGCGGCGAAACAGGCGAGACTGGACCACAGATAAGCAAGCTTTGTAGCGGTGGTCGGCGTGGTTTTTTCGCTCACCGCAGGCTTGCCCGGCAGCAACCCGTGGGCAATCACGATCTGGTCGATTTGCGGGTGATGCCGGCTGATGCGGTCGCTCACCGACTGATGCCAAAACCGCCACGCCTGGCGCGGATGGTGGCCGAGCACCAGGCGATTGGCGTTGTGCTCACGGGCACAGGCGGCCAGGGCTTCGGCCACGTCCAGGCCGGGTAGCGTCGCGGTATCGGCGCCGAATTCGCTGGCCAGCGCCAGGGTTTTCATCGCGGCCAGGTAACACTTGGCGCCGCGACCCTGATGGGCGGCGACGTGGACCACGATCCAGTCGGCTTCGAGTTTCTGCGCCAGGCGTGCAGCTTCACGCACCAGGCGCTCATCACCCGAGTCGCCCGCCACACCGACAAGCAAACGTTCGCGGGCCGGCCATAGCGTACTGATCGAACGCTCGCGGCGGTACACGCGCATTTGCGCATCGACCCGGTCGGCGGTGCGCCGCAAGGCCAGCTCCCGCAACGCCAGCAGGTTGCCCTTACGGAAAAAGTGCTGTGACGCACGCTCGGCCTGTGGCCCCAGGTACACCTTGCCGTCCTTGAGGCGTTGCAGCAGGTCGTCGGGCGGCAGGTCGATTACCACCACGTCGTGGGCGTTATCGAACACATGGTCCGGCACGGTTTCGCGCACGCGAATGCCGATGATCCCGCTGACCAGGTCATTCAAACTTTCCAGGTGCTGGACGTTGAGGGTGGTCCACACGTCGATACCCGCGCTGAGCAGTTCTTCGACGTCTTGCCAGCGTTTGGGGTGGCGCGAACCGGGCACGTTGCTGTGGGCCAATTCGTCCACCAGCACCACGGCCGGGTGCCGGTGCAGGGCGGCGTCGAGGTCGAATTCGTTGAGGGCGAATTCGCGGTGTAACAGGGCTGCGCGTGGCAGTTGTTCAAGGCCGTCGAGCAGCTCGGCGGTTTCCCTGCGGCCGTGGGTTTCTACCACGCCGGCAAGCACGTCACGGCCCAGCGCGACTTCGCGTTGGGCCGCGCTGAGCATGGCGCAGGTTTTGCCCACCCCGGCGTTCGAGCCGAAGTAGATACGCAGTTTGCCGCGCAAGGCGGCCTGTTCTTCTTGCTGTACCCGAGCCAGGAGGGCGTCGGGGTCGGGGCGTTCGTCGTGTAATGCGGGCATGTCATTCCTGGTCAGTGGAGGCGCTGGCTTGTCAGCGATGGCGGTCTGCCCGTTGAACGGTGTGTAGCTGACTCACCGCTGTCGCAGGCAAGCCAGCTCCCACCCTGGGTTGAGGGTGTGGCCTACACCAGGCCCACTCCGGTCAACAGCATGTCGATCAGCTTGATCCCGGCAAACGGCACCAGCACGCCGCCCAGGCCATAGATCAGCAGGTTGCGATTGAGCAGCGCGGCCGCGCCGATCGCCCGGTACTTCACGCCGCGCAGCGCCAGCGGAATCAACGCGACAATGATCAATGCGTTGAAAATTACCGCGCTGAGAATCGCCGAGTTGGGGCTGCCGAGGTGCATCACATTCAATGCGCCGAGCTGTGGGTAGGTGGCGACAAACGCGGCCGGAATGATCGCGAAGTACTTCGCCACGTCATTTGCCACGCTGAACGTGGTGAGGGCACCACGGGTCATCAGCATCTGTTTGCCCACCTCGACCACTTCGATCAACTTGGTCGGGTTGCTGTCCAGATCGACCATGTTGCCGGCCTCTTTTGCCGCCTGGGTGCCGCTGTTCATCGCCACCGCGACGTCAGCCTGGGCCAGTGCCGGCGCGTCGTTGGTGCCGTCGCCGGTCATGGCCACGAGCTTGCCCTGGGCCTGGTAGTCCCGGATCAGTTGCAGTTTGTCTTCCGGACGAGCTTCGGCGAGGAAGTCATCCACACCTGCTTCCACCGCAATCGCGGCGGCGGTCAGGCGGTTGTCGCCGGTGATCATCACGGTCTTGATGCCCATGCGGCGCAACTCGGCGAAGCGTTCCTTGATGCCGCCTTTGACCACGTCCTTGAGTTCCACCACGCCCAGCGCCCTGGCGCCGTCGCACACCACCAGCGGTGTGCTGCCGCGCCTTGAAACTTCATCGACCTTGGCCTGCAGGGCTGCCGGAAAGCTTCCGCCCAAGGCCTCGATATGGCTGCGAATCGCGTCCGCCGCACCCTTGCGAATCGCCCGACCTTCGGGCAGGTCCACGCCGCTCATGCGGGTTTGCGCGGTGAAGTGCACAAACCCTGCGCCGAGGGCGTTGATGTCACGCGCGCGGATGTCGAATTTTTGCTTGGCCAGGACCACAATGCTGCGGCCTTCCGGGGTTTCGTCGGCAAGCGAGGCGAGTTGTGCCGCGTCGGCCAACTCGGCTTCCTTCACGCCCGGCGCGGGCAAAAAGCTGCTGGCCTGGCGATTGCCCAACGTAATGGTGCCGGTCTTGTCGAGCAGCAACACATCCACATCGCCCGCTGCCTCAACGGCGCGGCCCGAGGTGGCGATGACGTTGGCCGACATCATCCGGCTCATGCCCGCCACGCCGATGGCCGAGAGCAGGCCACCGATGGTGGTGGGGATCAGGCACACCAGCAACGCCACCAGCACCGTGGCACTGATCACGCTGCCGCTGCCGCTCATGGCCACCGCAAAGATCGAGTAGGGGCTCAGGGTGGCGATCACCAGCAGAAAGAGCAGGGTGAGGCCCACCAGCAAAATCGTCAGCGCGACTTCATTCGGGGTTTTCTGACGCTTGGCCGACTCCACCATCGAGATCATGCGGTCGAGGAATGATTCACCGGGATTGACGCTGATGCGCACCACCAGCCAATCCGACAGCACGCGCGTGCCGCCGGTGACCGACGAAAAATCGCCGCCAGCCTCACGAATCACCGGGGCCGACTCGCCGGTGATCGCGCTTTCATCCACCGAGGCCACGCCCTCGATCACCACGCCGTCCAGCGGCACCAGGTCGCCGGCTTCCACCAGCACCACGACGTCTTTGCGCAGCAGGCTGGCTTCCAGCGGTAACCAGGCGGCGCCGTAGCGGGGTTGTTGCAGTAACTTGGCCAGGGTCTGGCGTTTCATGCCGCGCAGGCTTGCGGCCTGGGCACGGCTGCGGCCCTCAGCCAGTGCCTCGGCGAAGTTGGCGAAGAGCACGGTGAACCACAGCCACAGTGTGATGCTGAGGATAAAACCGCTGGGCGCTTCACCCTTGCCGCCCAGAGACTGGAACCACAGCAGGGTGGTGAGCAGGCTGCCCAGGTACACCACGAACATCACCGGGTTTTTCCATTGCGCCTGTGGCAGTAATTTCTTCAACGCGTCGACGCCGGCAGTGAGCACGATGCGTCGATCAAACAGAGGTAAACGGGCATTTTTCATGAAGGAATCTCTTACTCACTGAGCGCAATGGCGGGCTGACGGGCATCCAGCGCCAGGTTGAGTTGCAGCACATTCACCCGTGGCTCGCCGAGCAAACCGAGGGTGCGCGCGCTGGTATGGGCGTCCAGCAGTTGCAGCAGTTCGGTTTCGGGGATCTGCCGCACGCGAGCGACCCGCGCCAGTTGCAGCCGCGCGTTGGCGACGGAGATGTGCGGGTCCAGGCCTGATGCCGAGGCGGTCACCGCGTCCACCGGAATCTGGGCGTCCGCTGCCAGTGCATTGTCCTGGCGATAGGCCTGGACGCGAGCGGCTACCTGGTCCAGCAGTTTCTGGCTGGTGGGGCCGAGGTTGCTCGCGCCGCTGGAACCTGCGTTGTACGGCTGCGCAATGCTTTTACTCGGGTCTTGCGGGTCGGCGCCGAGGGTCATGCTGGGACGGCCATGGAAGTACCCAGGCTGAGTGAAGTTCTGACCGATCAGGGTTGAGCCGATCACCTTCCCATCACGTTCAATCAACGAACCTTGTGCCTGAAACGGAAACAGCCATTGCGCAACAACGGTGGTAAAGGCCGGGTACGCCAGCCCTGTCAGCAGCATGAAAAACACCGCCGACACCAGCACCGGGCGCAGCAGGCCTTTGAATATCGATTGAGTCGTCATCAACGTGTCCTCAGTTATACGTCTGGCCGGACAGCAACTGCAGTTGCTCCACCAGCGGGCCGAGCGCGAGCGCCGGTAAAAAGGTCAGGCCGCCCACCACCAGCACCACGAATACCACCAACACCATGAACAGCGGGGTCGCAGTGGGAATGGTGCCGGCGCCTGCAGGCACGGTCTTTTTCAGTGCCAGGGAACCGGCTACCGCCAGCATCGGCAGCATCGTGAAGAAGCGCCCGATTAACATCGCCAGGCCAATGGTGGTGTTGAAGAACGGCGTATTGGCGTTCAAGCCGGCAAACGCCGAGCCGTTGTTGGCGGTACCGGAGGTGTAGGCGTACAGCACCTCGCTGAACCCGTGGGGGCCGAGGTTGTTGAGGCTTGCCAGGGTGTCTGGCCACAGGGCAGCGAGGGCGGTGAAACCGAGGATGCTGATGGGGTGCGCGAGCACCGAGAGCATCACCAGTTTCATCTCTCGGGCTTCGATTTTCTTGCCCAGAAATTCCGGGCTGCGGCCGATCATCATGCCCACCAGGAACACCGTGAGCAGGGCGTACTGGATCAGGTTGATAAAGCCCACGCCGTCGCCGCCAAACACACAATTGAGCATCATCTGCGCCAGGGGTACGAAGCCGCCCATGGGGGTCAGCGAGTCGTGCATGGCGTTGACTGAACCGGTGGTTGCCGCCGTGGTGGTGGCAACAAACAGGCTGCTGTCGGCGATGCCGAAGCGCAGCTCCTTGCCTTCCATGTTGCCGCCGCTTTGTTCGATCGACAGCGTCTGGTTGGCGCCAACCCCTGTCAGCAGCGGGTTGCCGTTTTGCTCGGCGCCATACACCAGCGCGAAAAAGCCTACGAACATCACCACAAAGGTGCCGAAAAACACCCAGCCCTGACGGCGTTGCACCAGCATGCTGCCGAAGGTGTAGGTCAGCGCCGACGGGATCAGCAACATGCTGAGGATGTGCAAAATGTTGGTCAGCGGCGTGGGGTTTTCGAACGGGTGGGCGGCGTTCATGCTGAAAAAACCGCCGCCGTTGGTGCCGATATGCTTGATCGACTCGAAGCTGGCGACCGCGCCGACTATCAACTGCTGCTGCGCGCCTTCAAGGGTTGTCGCCAACGCCTGCGAGGCAAAGGTCTGCGGCATGCCCTGCCACACATACACCAGTGCCATGCCCACACACAGTGGCAGCATCACTCGGTAAAGCGTGCGGACGAAGTCGACCCAGAAATTGCCGATATTCGCCGAGCCTGAACGGCTCAACCCACGAATAAAACCGGCTGCCGCCACTACACCGGAGGTGGCCCCGACGAACATCAGGAACGTGATGACGGCCATCTGGCTGAAGTTCGACAGGCTGGTTTCGCCCGAGTACGCCTGCCAGTTGGTGTTGGTAATAAAGGAGGCTGCGGTATTGAACGCCAGGTCCGGGGTTTGCGCGGCCAGCCCCAGCGGGTTGATCGGCATCAGCGCTTGCAGGCGCAGCACCAGATAGCCCAGCAGCATCATTGCTGCGTTCGACAGCAACAACGCCGACCCGTAGCGGGCCCAGCCCATGGTCTCCAGTGGGTCGATGCCCAGCAGGCGGTAAGTGCAACGTTCCGGCAAGGCATGGCGGGCCCCGGTAAACACCCGGGTCAGCCACTTGCCCATCAGCACCGCAAGCCCGGTCATCAACCCCAGGACCAGCGCAAATTCCAGCAAAGTGCTTAACATGTCATGGCTCCGTTCAAAGCTTGCCCATGGCGACAATGGCCATGGAAGTCGCAACAAAAAACACCAGGGAAAGCCCCATAAACATCACGTCGTACATGGCGGGCTCCCTAGAACTTTTCGGCGCGAACAAGGGCGTAGCCCAAGTAAGCGAACAGCCCCACGGCGCATGCACCGCTGGCGATATAGATGAAGGTCAGTGTGAGCACGGTGTAACTCCCCTTGATGAATAAGCCGGGGAGGTTAAGCGTTGGCGTATCAAGCTCGGGCACTGATTAGTGGGGGCGGTATTAAGACGGTATATAGATGAGGTTAGGGCCGGCGCACGAAAAAAAGGGACAGCCCATTGCCGGGGTATCCCTTTAAAACCTGGGGTTGCGCTGATTTGGACGATCAGCTTATTTGATTTTCTTTTTCTTCTCGTCACGGGTGGCGAGGTGCTCGAAGCAAAACGCGGCGGTGCCGAAGAGCGCAATCATTGACAGGACGACCATGCCTAAAGTTGAACTTTCCACGATGACTTCCTACGGGTGTTTGGGGTAGGAAGTCACGGTAGAGTGTGCGGGCTTGGTGGCTCAATAGGGACGACGTAAACGTTATGGCGAACGGGCTATCAATACGCATTCTTTACGCTGGCAGCGGTTGGCGGCCCTGAACGGGCCGCGCGGCTATTACAAGTTACGGCTGTGCCGGTAATCGCTGACTGCTTCATACACGGCTTTACGCAAGCGGTTGATGCCGCCAATGGGGCGATGCGCTTCCAGCCCGAACCAGGGGTTGAATGACTGGTTGTCGCAAGCCAGGTTCAGGGCCGGGGTGTCGAAGTCCTGGGCCGGGATTTTCACGGTGGCCACGGTTTCGTAAGGCGCGTCACTTTCCTTCCATTCAATGCTGGTGTCTTCGATCGGCATGAATTTCTGCGGGTTCTGGCGCTGAACCTGCAACACGAAACACGCGGGTACACGGTCGGTGGACAGTTGCTGGTTCAGGGCGCTGCGCAGGAAATTCGGCAGGTCCTCGTTCTGTTTTGGCAACGTGTATTGCGGGCAGTTTTGCGGGTCGGGGGCAACACGAAACTTGGCATTGGCTGCGCCAAACTTGTAAGGCGAAACTGAAAAGTAGGTGGTCTGGGTCGGGCTTGCGGGTGCCGGTGCCAGGGTCGCCAGGGCGATAAACAGGTGGCGTACTTGCCAGCTGCGTGGGTCAGCCTCGGGGAAGAATGCCAGGACTTTTTTGCCATCCGCCTGGGCGGCAACGTTTTGCGCGTACTCGGCTACATCGCTGACAAAGAAGTTCGGGTGGCTGAACATCACGAAGTCTTGTTCGGTGCGCGTTTGTTGGTCGGCCATCAGCTGTTTGCCCGGCACATCCAGCAGCTTGAGCGCCATGCCGCGCGCGTCGCGGATGCTGTCGAACTGCTGGTAGGCATTGCCGTTGGAGAGCCGCATCATCGCTTGCCAGGTTTTTCCAGGCTCGGCGAACACGCCTTGGCGCAGGGCCGGGTCGAGGTCTGCCAGCACACTGACTTGGGCTTTTACGCAGCCGTGGGCCTTGGCGTGAGCGTCGCGCAGGTAGCGGGTGCCTTCGCGGTGCTGATCGACGATGCGCACGGCGGTCTGGATGATGCCTTGGGTCATTGCCGCTTCGCCGGGTGGGACCTGTTCATTCGGCGACACCGCGCCGCTGTGTTGCCAGGCGAACCAGGCGGTTGCCGCCAGCCAACCGAGTAAACCCAGGCCCGCCAGCCACAGCAGGGTTTTGCCCAGAAACCTGCCCAGGGCCAGCCACAGGCGTGCGAGGGGGGAACGTTCGTTGTATTGCGATCGAATAATCATGGCAACTGTTGCTCCAGCGGGCCGCCCAGCACTTTGAGGTATTCCAGCAGCGCCAGGCGTTCCTGCGGCAGCAAGCTGCGGCCGATCACGCCGTTGCCACGTTTGCCGGCACGGAATTCGTGGCCGCTGTTGTGGTTGCCGGTGAGGTGTGTGTCGAACATAAAGGCGTTCTTGAACGCGGCGGTCTGGAAGCCCAGGTGGCGCGGGTCGTAGTCGAAAGTGCCTTTATAGAAAGTGGTGCTGCGCTCGTCCTGAGGCGAGAGCAGTTGGTAGATCGTCGGTACCGAGCCGTTGTGCAGAAACGGCGGGGTGGCCCACACACCGGCCAGTGGCCGCGCCTTGTAGGCGCGCAACTCGCGCACGCCGATGGGCAGGCCGTAGCCGTCCAGGCGCGGGCGCTCGACGGGAGTCACCCCGGCGGCGCGGTAAGCGCGGTCCTCGACGAAGGCGGTGACGTACGCCAGGCCCTTGGCCACGGACATTTTTGTCAGGTCCAGCGGTTCGGTCGGCGTGGGGTGCAATTCGACGTTGAGCCTTGCCAATTCCGCCGGGTCCCAGTGCAGGGCGCTGAGGTCATAGCGCTGGTCAGCGATATTGCTGGCGGCATTGGGGTCTGTGCCGATGTAGTCCACCGGGAGCATTTTCAACTGCTGCACCGGGCGGCCATTTTCCTGGGTGACGGTGGGAACATGGCAACCGGCGCAGTTCTCGGCGAACAATGTGCGGCCGCTGGCAGCGAGGGGTTTGTCGACGGCCCCGAACAGGTCTTCGGGCCAGGTCGGCGGTTTGAGGCGTTGCAGGGTTTCTTCGATCAAGTTCAGGTCGCGCACGCGCACGCTGGACGGGTAGCGCGCATCGCCTTGAAGGGGTTGGCCGGCGCTGTCGAAAAAGGTCAGGGTGGCGCCAACGCCGAGGGCTTCGCCGATATTGCGCGCCATCGGTTGCTGGGCCGAGCCGTTCCATTGCACCCAGTCGAAGGTCCAGATATCCCACAGTTGCGGGTAATCCACCGGCGCGTTGGCGACGCGGTAATTCTGCGGGGAGATGGCGTCGCCGAAACTGGCGTTGGCGATGCGGCCGAATGCGTCCGTGCGGCCAGGGCCCTCTTCGGTGGGGTAGAGGCCGCGGTGGGTATCGTTCCAGGCAACTTTGAGGAACTGGTTCAGCGACTGCTTGAAGTCCTGGCGCAGTTGGCTGTGCTCGGCATCGTAGCGATCGCCGAGTACCTGGCGGGCGAAGCGCTCGAATTTCCACGGGTTGTAATAGGTGGCAGCAAGGCTTGCGACCAGCGCCTGGCCAAAGCTGCCACCGCGCAAGGTCGGCACGCTGGACGGCAGCACATGTTGGGCCGAACCGCCGTCGATGCGCAGGGCCTGGCCTTTGAAATGCAGTTCGCCGGTGTGGCAGGCGGCGCAGGTGATGTCCAGGTATTCAACGGTGCTGCCGGCGTTCTGGTGCCGGGCAAAACCCACGGGCAGGTTGCCGGGGTTTTGCGCCGTCGGAACTTGCCTGGGGTCGACCAGAAAGCCAAAGCGCGCCAGGTACTGCGGCGTGGCAAAACGCTGTTCCGAGAACGGCAGTTCGAGGGCGGTGAACCAGTCGTAATGCAGGCCTTTTACCTGGGTGCCCTGGGGCGTGAAGTAGTAGGTCTGGCGGTCGGCGGCACTCCATTGATCCTGGTAGTGCACCTGCTCCACCGGAGTGTAATCCGGCAGCTTGGGGTTGAGGGTGTAATAGAGCAGCACCGCCAGTAGCAGGCCGCAGGCTATGAGTATCAGAAGTAATACACGAAAAAAAATGCGCAAGATAACGGTCCTTGTCGAGTTGTTGCGTTCTTATGCCATTGCACCACGAGTGCGGCAAGTGGCCAGTAAGCTGGTCTTGAGGTGTGCCGCGATCCATCGCGGGCTACCATCATGAATGAAATTGCTTTTAAACACGTGAACTTATCAGCAGTTTCCCCCTCAGATGCCGGTAGCCATTGGTCGTGGCCGCCTGATAAGCTCGCGACTTTACTCGAATGCCCTTTTGGCGCACGAACAAGGAAATAGCATGAAACAGCATCGGTTGGCGGCGGCGGTGGCCCTGGTTAGCCTGGTACTTGCGGGTTGTGATTCGCAGACCAGCGTAGAGCTGAAAACCCCGGCGCAGAAAGCTTCCTACGGCATCGGCCTGAACATGGGCAAAAGCCTTGCCCAAGAAGGCATGGATGACCTGGACTCCAAAGCGGTAGCCCAAGGCATCGAAGATGCCGTTGGCAAGAAAGAACAGAAGCTGAAAGACGACGAGCTGGTTGAAGCGTTTGCCGCACTGCAGAAGCGTGCAGAAGAACGCATGACCAAAATGAGCGAAGAGTCGGCAACCGCCGGCAAGAAATTCCTCGAAGAGAACGCCAAGAAAGACGGCGTAGTCACCACTGCTTCCGGTCTGCAGTACAAGATCGTGAAGAAGGCCGACGGTCCTCAGCCCAAGCCTACCGACGTAGTGACTGTTCACTACACCGGCAAGCTCACCAACGGCACTACCTTTGACAGCTCCGTGGATCGTGGCAGCCCGATTGATCTGCCGGTCAGCGGCGTGATTCCAGGTTGGGTCGAAGGCCTGCAACTGATGCACGTTGGCGAGAAGGTTGAGTTGTACATTCCGTCTGATCTGGCCTACGGCGCACAGAGCCCGAGCCCGGCGATTCCAGCCAACTCGGTGTTGGTGTTTGATCTGGAACTGCTGGGGATCAAGGACCCGGCCAAGGCTGAAGCTCCTGACGCTCCGGCTGCACCTGCTGCACCTGCCGCCAAGAAGTAATTAGCGGCTGGACACATACAACGCCCCGTTTCGACGGGGCGTTGTTGTTTGTGCTTGGCTGGGGTTTGGCTTTTTGAGTGTATATCCGTTGTTGCGGTAACGGCTGGGATTGGTTCCGCTCTTACAGCGGCTCACTTTTGGAAAGACCGGAAGCCGGCCCAGCCAAAAGTAAGCAAAAGGTCTTCGC
>NZ_JAFCTN010000028.1:52326-85139 GCF_049896045.1 Pseudomonas sp. PWP3-1b2 | reverse complement strand
TAAACAGAGCTTTAGCCCAGCAGGATCAAGCCCCGCATTGTCTCGGCGCTTTAGCGTTGCACCCATGATGGATTGGACCGACCGCCACTGCCGCTACTTCCTGCGTCTGCTCTCCAAACACGCCCTGCTCTACACAGAAATGGTCACCACTGGCGCAATCCTGCACGGCGACCACGAGCGTTTCCTGCGTCACAGCGAAGCCGAACACCCGCTGGCGTTGCAGCTGGGCGGCAGCGTCCCCGCTGACCTGGCCGCGTGCGCGCGCATGGCTGAGGCTGCGGGTTATGACGAAGTGAACCTGAACGTCGGTTGCCCGAGCGACCGCGTGCAGAACAATATGATCGGCGCGATTTTGATGGCGCACCCGGCATTAGTGGCCGATTGCGTGAAGGCGATGCGGGATGCGGTGTCGATTCCGGTGACGGTGAAGCATCGTATCGGGATCAATGGGCGGGACAGTTATGCCGAGCTGTGTGATTTTGTCGGGACGGTGAGGGATGCGGGGTGTGCCAGTTTTACGGTGCATGCGCGGATTGCGATTCTGGAGGGGTTGTCGCCGAAGGAGAATCGGGACATTCCGCCGTTGCGCTATGACGTGGCGGCGCAGTTGAAGCAGGATTTTCCTGAGTTGGAGATTGTGCTTAACGGTGGGATCAAGACGCTGGAGCAGTGCGAGGCGCATTTGCAGACGTTTGATGGGGTGATGCTGGGGCGGGAGGCTTATCACAATCCGTATGTGTTGGCGGAGGTGGATCAGCGGTTGTTTGGCAGTGAGGCGCCGGTGATTAGTCGGGCTGAGGCGTTGGCGCAGTTGCGGCCTTATATTGCTGAGCATTTGGCCAGTGGCGGGACGATGCACCACATTACGCGGCATGTGTTGGGGTTGGGGACCGGTTTTCCGGGGGCGCGCAGGTTTCGGCAGTTGTTGTCGGTGGATATTCATAAGGCGAGTGATCCGTTGGCGTTGCTGGATCAGGCTGGGGCTTTGCTGGAAGGTCGGTGATTGAGCGGTTGGGGGTCAGTTCAGTTATTTGGAGTTTGATATAGCGCTTTCGCGAGCAAGCCCGCTCCCACAGTTGGATGGGTGTATGTCAGGGAGATGGTGGAGGCTGTTGAGGCGTCATCGCAGGCAAGCCAGCTCCCACAATTGGATTTATGTATGGCGGGGAGATGGTGGTGGGCCGTCGTTGCGGGCTAGCCAGCGCTCACAGGGGGCTGATGTGTCCGGGGGAACTTGGGTTGAACCTGCTGGCTGATTTGGCCTCCTATTGAGCAGGTAGGCCGGGCTTTCAAACGGCTGTTTTCAGGATGTTGCCCTCGCAAACGATCGAACGCATTTGCGCCCTTGAGCGCCTGTCGGCGCTCGGGTAATGTCATCAGACCCATAGGACAGAGCACGCCCATGACTTCCAAGCTGGAACAACTCAAGCAATTCACCACCGTCGTAGCCGATACCGGCGACTTTTCTACGCTCGCCAAGCTCAAGCCGCAAGACGCTACTACCAACCCTTCCCTGCTGCTCAAGGCCGCGTCGATTTCGGGCTATGCCAAGCTGCTGGATGAGTGCGTAAAGGACTGCAACGGTGACGTGGGCCTGGCCAGCGACCGTTTTGCGGTAGCCGTCGGCCAGGAGATCCTCAAAGTGGTGCCGGGCCGTATTTCCACTGAGGTGGATGCCCGCCTGTCGTTCGATGAAGCCGCCATTCTCAAGCGTGCGCACCGTCTGATCGACCTGTACGACAAAGCTGGCGTGAGCCGTGATCGCGTGCTGATCAAGATCGCCTCCACCTGGGAAGGCATCCGCGCGGCGGAGAAGCTGGAAAAAGAAGGTATTCAGACCAACCTGACGCTGCTGTTCTCGTTTGCCCAGGCTGTGGCCTGTGCTGAAGCGGGTGTGTTCCTGATTTCGCCATTCGTGGGCCGTATCTACGACTGGTACAAGAAGGCCAATGGCAACGACTACACCGGTTCCGATGATCCGGGCGTGCAGTCGGTGACGCGCATCTACAACTACTACAAGGCCAATGGCTACAAGACGGTCGTGATGGGCGCGAGCTTCCGTAACCTGAGCCAGATTGAAGAGCTGGCCGGCTGTGACCGTCTGACCATCAGCCCGGACCTGCTGGAGAAGCTGGCGGCAGATGAAGGCAAGCTGGAACGCAAGTTGGCGCCAGGGCAAGCCGGTGAAGCGCGGGTGCATTTGACTGAAGCGCAGTTCCGTTGGGAGTCCAACGAGGATGCGATGGCGACTGAGAAGCTGGCGGAAGGTATTCGTCAGTTTGCTCGGGACCAGGAGAAGCTGGAGGCGCTGTTGACTGCCAAGTTGTAAGGCAGGCGATGGCAAAAAGGGCGGCACCCTCGCGGGTGCCGCCCTTTTTTGTGCCCGCTGATCTTAAAGCCAGTCACCGTTCAACAGGTGGGAGCTGGCTTGCCTGCGATGGCGGTGGGTCAGTCATGAATGGGTGGCTGACATACCGCTATCGCAGGCAAGCCAGCTCCCACAGTTGGAATGTAGTCCCAATAGTGGGATCAGTGACGTTCCAAGGCGTTCACGAGGTCGTGGAAGGCTTCGCGGTTGGACTCGTTCAGGCCCATCAGGATTTTGTGCGCTTCCAGCACCTTCACCCGTACCACTTCTTCAGACTGGTCCTGCGACGGCAGGTCGGTCAGGCATTCCGGGCAGGGGATCGGGCGGTCAACGATGTTGAACACCTGGTCAAAACCCATGGACTGCAACAGCCGGGTGATGTCTTCGTGGGTGGTGACGACAGTCGGCAACAGGCCGACCTTCTGCCGAGACAGAATGGACAACTTGGCCAACAGCCCAAGGGTGGTGCTGTCGATGCTGCGGGTTTCGGTCAGATCGATCACGATCGCCGAGAAGTTCAGCGCTGTGAAGATCCGCTCAATCGTCGCATCCAGCGCTGAACACAAGGTCAGGCGCACTTCACCGACAAATTTCAGGACGAAGGTCCCGTCTTGCTCGGCGAACTGGATTCTTCCGGTACTCATCAAAGATTCCTGCTCAACACCAATAGGGCGATATCATCCGGCATCTCCCCTAGCGTGGCCAATCCAAAAACCTGCCGCAGGCCATCCAGGCTGCCGCCCGCTGACTTGACCTTTTGGGGCAAGGCAGCTTCTTTCTCTTTGAGTGTAGGCTCTGTGAGAAGGTCCAGGATACCGTCGGACATCAGCGTAAGGCTGAACGTCGGCGGCAATTCCAGAATGTGGTCTTCGTAGGTGGCTTCATTGAACAAGCCCACCGGCAAACCACGCCCTTCCAGATAGCGCACACTGTCTGGAGTGTATAAAACCGGCATCGGCAGGTGACCGCCGATGCTGTAGGTCAAAAGACCGGTTTCTTCATCAATCACGCCGCCGACCATCGTCACGTGCTTGCCCAGCTTGCAGCTGATCAAGCCCCGGTTGATGTGGCCCAGCACCTCGGAGGGGGTGAACTCCGGCAAGGTGCCATTGCGCTTGGATTCAAACAGCAGCCGTGTGGTCATGAATTTCAACAACACGGTGACAAAAGCAGAAGACGCGCCGTGGCCGGAAACGTCGGCCAGGTAGAACGCCACACGGCGCTCGTCTACACGGAAATAATCGACAAAATCACCCGACAGGTACAACGACGGGATGATCTGGTGGGCGAACTTGAACTCGTCAATGGTCCACGGGCTCACCGGGAGCATGTTCATCTGCACCTGGCGACCGGCGTTCTGGTCTTCCTGGAGCAGGTTGAGGCTGGCTTCGAGTTCGCGGTTGGCGGTTTCGAGCTTTTCGCGGTAACGCTGGTTCTCGTTCAACAGGCGTGCACGATCCAGTGCGCGGCGCACCGAATGTTCCAGCACTGCCAGGTCTTCCAGAGGCTTGATCAGGTAATCGGCGGCGCCCAGGCGCAGGGCCTCTACGGCATCGTTCATCACGCCGGCACCGGACACAACAATCACCGGCGTCTGCGGGGCGAGCTCAGTCACCTGGCGAATCAGCTCCAGGCCGCCCATTTGGGGCATGCGCAGGTCGCAGATCACGAGGTCGGGCTTGTCGCGCTCGAATACCTGGAGACCCTGTTGGCCATTGCTGGCCTGCAGGACGCTGAAGCCACTGTCTTCCAAGTAGGCCGCGAGGCTCGCGCGCACTACTTCGTCGTCATCGATTATCAGCAGCGTGGCACTGGTTTTTTGCATGTGGGCAAACGGCGCCAGAATTAGGTTGGCGTAGGCGGCTCGGCAATGGCCGGACTCACGTACTGGATTCGCTTTCTAGCCTCTCTGTCCTACAAAGCACGGGCTTTTTGCCCACGCACAACGGTAAAGCAGAGGTGCCCTTCTAAGGCGCAGACGGTACTCCCATCCGTCAGGGGTTTCAAGCTCATGCCGATGGTCGCCGGGCGTCTTTACACCGCAAATCACCGGGAGTTATAAGAACAGTCACAACCACAACGCAAAGTGAGGATAAAACCTGTGAGCGAACACGAGCGCGACTACGCCGAAAAACGCGATTTCATCCGCATGCGGGTTGATGCCGATGTATCGCTGATCCACGCCGGGCAAGAGATTGCGGGGGTTTGCGTGGACCTTTCCAGCTCCGGCATGCAAGTACAGGCCCCACGCCAATTTCAGGTGGGCGACCAGCTGACGGTGCGTATCGACTCCGAGCACGCTGCACTTAAGGGCCTAGAGGCCGACACCGAAGTGGTGTGGGTCAAGGCCAGCGGAGAAGACCAACACCTGGGCCTCAAGATCTTGAAAATGCACTAAAAAATCGCACGCATAAAAAAGGCGACCCTGAGGTCGCCTTTTTTCATTTCAAAACGTCACGGCTTAAAAGTCGTCTACAACCTTGCCGTCTTTAACCTTGAACTCACGGTTCTGCAGGTAGGCGTTACGGATAAAGGTGTATTTGTCGCCGGTGATCAGCTTCTCGCTGTCGAGCAGGCTGGCACGGGTATCAACAATGTTCAGGCCGAAGGTGCTGTTACGCCAGCCGATATCGTTCATGTAGCGATACGGTTGGGTGTAGCTGTCGACGTATTTGGACGGCGCATCACGCAAGGTGCTTGGGCCAAGCAGCGGCAGCATCACGTAAGGACCGCTGTCCACGCCCCAGTGGCCGAGGGTCTGACCGAAGTCTTCATCGTTGCGCTGCAAGCCCATTTTGGTGCCGACATCAACAAAGCCCAGCACACCAAGGGTGGTGTTTACCAGCAAGCGCGCGGTGTCGACACCGGCCGCGTGTGGCTTGAGCTGCAACACGTCGTTGGCAAAGTTGCCGACGTCGCCGATGTTGCGGAAGAAGTTGTGCACGCCATCCTGCATGAATTGCGGGGTGACGAACTGGTAGCCCTGGGCCAACGGCTTGAGGGCGTAGGTGTCAACGGTATCGTTGAAGGTGAAGATCGGGCGGTTGATGCTTTCCCATGGATCGTCTTCCGACGCTGCCTGAACGGCGAACGGCGCCATGAGGACGGTGGCACACACAGATAGCTGAGCGAAATAGTGGCTCCAGCGCATAGCTTTTGCTCCTTGAATGGTCTGTCATGGGCGCTATGCCCTGAATTAGAACGAGAGTATATGACGGAAGTATCAAATTAGGCAGCAGCAAGGAAAGGTCAGGCGTCAAAAGAACAAAATTCCTACAATTAAGCGCAAGTGTCATCTGCTTGTCATACCCGCCGGATAGCGTCAGAGCTATTTCAGGGATGTCGAGATGCCTAACGCCGAAACTGCCGTCGCCAGCGCACCCGCCTTGACTGCCGTGCTATTTGGCCTTAGTGGCTGCCTGGTGGATTTTGGTTCCCTGGCGCGCACCGATTCGCCCTCCCCCGACGCCCAGCCCACACCGGGCGCGCTGAATATTCTGCGCAGCCTCAAGGATCAGGGCGTGCCCTGCGCCTGGCTGGATGAACTCCCCGCCTCGATCACCACCCCGCTCGCCGCTGTGCTGCCGGACTGGATCAAGGCGGCCTCACCCTCCTCCATCCGCTGGCCGGCGCCGCATGCCTGCTGGCAAGCCCTGATGGAATTGAACATCGAACGCCTGGAAGGCTGCGTACTGGTAAGCGGTGAGCCGCGCTTACTGCAAGCCGGCCTGAACGCCGGGATGTGGACCATCGGCCTGGCCTCCTGCGGTTCGCTGTGCGGCCTGGCACCCGAGCCATGGCAAGCGCTGACCGAACAACAACGCGAGTACAAGCGCGGTAAAGCCACGGTGGCGCTGTATGGGCTGGGGGTGCATTCGGTGATCGACCACCTTGGCGAGCTGGGCACGTGCCTGGCGGACATCAGCCTGCGCCAGCTCAAAGGCGAGAAGCCCTGATAGAGATCATGCACAGTCGGCGCCGGTAGATTAATCTACAGGTCAGCGCGTAGACCTTTCGCGGCGTGCCGCGGTCTATGCCAGTGCCTATCGATAAAAGGAAGAACGCTATGCCTGATCGCAAAAAACTGGAAGAACAGGTCGAAATTCTGCGCGGGCAGTTACAACAGGAACCTCCGCTTTCGGAAGAAAAACGTGTAGCGCTGGAAGCCTTGATTGCCAAGTTTGAACTGCAACTTGAACTTGAGCCGGCCACTCAAACGCCCAGCATCTCCGACGATGTGAATAAAGCAGCCATTGAGTTCGACGATGAGCACCCGGTCATTTCCGGGACGTTGCGCAATATCATGATCACCTTGGGCAATATCGGGATCTAATCCGAGCCCAAGCCAATCACAAAAACCAATGTGGGAGCTGGTCTGTGTGGGAGCTGGCTTGCCTGCGATAGCATCACCTCAGCGCAACTGAAAAACCGAGGTGTCTGCATCGCAGGCAAGCCAGCTCCCACACAGGCCAGCTCCCACATTTGATTTGTGTGAAGGCTACTGCCGGGCCAGACGCACGTTTTGAAACGCCACATCCTCAGTACTGCGATACGGGTTGATATCCAGCCCGCCGCGCCGCACATACCGCGCATACACGGTCAATTTCTCCGGCTTCAGCAGGCGCTGCAAGTCCAGGAAGATGCGCTCTACACACTGCTCATGAAAGTCCGAATGCTGGCGAAAGCTCACGATGTATTCCAGCAAGCTGGCGTGATCCAGCGCGTGGCCACGGTACTCAACCACCACGCTGCCCCAATCCGGCTGGCTGGTGACCGGGCAATTGGATTTGAGCAGGTGGCTGTGCACGCTCTCCTCCACACAGCGCGACTCATCGCAACGCAGCAATTCCGGGCGCGGGTGCTCGTAGTTGCTGACGCTGATGTCCAGGTCATCAATGCACGCACCCGGCAATGCCATCACGCCGTCAGCCTCAATCTCGGCGAGGCTGCGGATACGTACGGTCACCGGCTTGCCGGCGGCGGCGCTGAGGTCGGTGCGCAGGGTCGCTTCCAGGCTCTGGACGTCGGCGAACGCGGTCTGGTTCAGCGAGTTGAGGTACAGCTTGAACGACTTGGACTCGATGATGTTCGGCGAGTCGGCCGGAATACTGAATTCACCGATGGCCACCACCGGCTTGCCCGATGGCAGCAGCCAGGACAGTTCGAAGCAGTTCCAGAAATCCACACCTTTATAAGGCAGAGTCTCGGCGCTCAGGCCGAGTTCGGCCCACTTGGCCGCGCGAGGGATCGGGAACAACAACGACGGGGTGTAAGTGGAGATGTATTCACTGGACTTGCCCAGCGGCGAATGTTCGGCTGCGGGATGCATGGCGGAAACCTGGCTAAATAAACCGCGCCAGTCTACCAGCCTTTGCCCCCGCACCTAAGCGCCGCCGGATCAATCGACGTTGAGCTTGCCGACCATGCCCGCCTGATAATGCCCGGGAATGTTGCAGGCAAACTCCAGGCCGGTGGCTTTGGTAAACGTCCAGGTCAGCTCGGCGGTTTTGCCGGGCTCCACCAATACGCTGTTGGGGTCATCGTGTTTCATCGCGCCATGGCCTATGGCGGCGTGGTCCATCTGGCCCATGCCGGTCGCGGTGAGCATGCCGCTGGCCTGCATCTGTAACATTTCCTTCTGGTGTTCGGCGTGCATCGCCGCATCGCCCAGGTTGAATTCGTGGAGCAACTGGCCCTTGTTCACCAGCACAAAGCGCACGGTCTCACCGGCTTTGACGTCCAGGGACT
Organism: Pseudomonas sp. PWP3-1b2; assembly: GCF_049896045.1. Taxonomy (NCBI): domain Bacteria; kingdom Pseudomonadati; phylum Pseudomonadota; class Gammaproteobacteria; order Pseudomonadales; family Pseudomonadaceae; genus Pseudomonas; species Pseudomonas sp. PWP3-1b2. The sequence goes on along the minus strand of NZ_JAFCTN010000028.1, from coordinate 77,023 downwards.
TGGGCGAAAAGGAAATGTCCTGCAGCGTCACTTGCACGGTGCGCGTGGCTTCGCTCGCCGGTGCCGGCTGACCGAACGCGTAAGTGTGCGCTGCGTCCGCCACTGCATCGAAACTCAACGCAAGCAGGCACACCGCCAGCAACAGGGGTTTACGCAACGCCATCTCTATTCTCCAAAAATGTGGGATCAATTCTGGCAGCACTCTAAGATTGCGCGGCTGCCAGCGAGCTGACTGCTAGATTACAACTTTGTCAGCTTGCGCCCTGCCGCCGATACCCACGGTATAAAGCCCCTCGTCACCTGTTGCCAAGAGCCGCCCATGAAATTGCTGATCGTCGAAGACCAACCCAAAACCGGCCACTACCTGCGCCAGGGCCTGGCCGAGGCTGGCTTTACCACTGAGTTGGTGGCCGACGGCAGCACGGGCCAGCACCTCGCGTTGACGGGCGATTACGACTTGCTGATCCTCGACGTGATGCTGCCGGGTCGCGATGGCTGGCAAATCCTGCAAGCGGTACGAGGCGCCGGCCTGGACATCCCGGTGCTGTTCCTCACCGCCCGCGACGCGGTGGAAGACCGCGTGCACGGCCTGGAACTGGGCGCCGACGATTACCTGGTCAAACCGTTCGCCTTCTCTGAACTGCTGGCCCGGGTGCGCAGCCTGTTGCGCCGTGGCAGCAGCGCGCCGCAGGAAACTGCGCTGCAACTGGCCGACCTGCGCCTGGACCTTATCCGCCGCCGCGTCGAACGGGACGGCCAGCGCATCGACCTCACCGCCAAGGAGTTCTCCCTGCTGGAACTGCTGCTGCGCCGCCAGGGCGAGGTGCTGCCCAAGTCGCTGATCGCCTCCCAGGTGTGGGACGTGAATTTCGACAGCGACACCAACATCATCGAAGTGGCGATCCGCCGCCTGCGCCTGAAAGTCGACGACAACTACCCTAACAAACTGATCCACACCGTACGCGGCATGGGTTACGTGCTGGAGGAGCGTTTCAATTGATCAAGCGCCTGTCCCTGGCCAGCCGTCTGGCGCTGCTGTTTGCCGCCTGCACCGCCGTGGTGTCGCTGATCGCCGGAGTGTTGTTCAACCACGCCAGCGAGGCGCATTTTGTCGAGCTGGACCAGCAGTTGCTCGACGGCAAATTGCTCGCGCTGCGCAGTACATTGCAGGGTGTCGACACGCCGCAGCTGTTCGCCCAGCGTGAAGCGCAACTGCGTGCCGAGCTCAATCGCCAGCCTGACTTGGCCTTGCGCATCACCGCCGCCGGTCAACGCTGGTACGACGCGGCGCCCGGCGTCACCTTGCCCGAGGCGCCCGGCTTGCACAGCCTGCAAAACGCCGGCACCGAATACCGTGTGTATAACGTGCCGTTGCAGCCAGGCCAGCCGAATTCGCCGCAACTGAGCCTGATGCTCGACATCACCCATCACCAGCACTTCCTGCAGCGTATGCAGCATTTGATCTGGCTGACCGTCGGCCTCTCGGCGCTGGCAACTGCGCTACTCGGTGCCTGGGCCGCGCGCAGCGGGCTGCGACCGCTGCGGCGCATGGGTGAAGTGGCGGCCGGTGTGTCGGCTCATTCGCTGACGCAACGCCTGCCCCAGCAGCAAATGCCGGTGGAGCTGGCCGAATTGGCCCAGGCCTTCAACGCCATGTTGAGTCGCCTGGACGACGCCTTTCAGCGCCTCTCGGCGTTCTCTGCCGACATCGCCCACGAACTGCGCACGCCGCTGTCGAACCTGCTGACCCACACCCAAGTCATCCTTACCCAGCCGCGCCCGCTGGAGGATTACCGCGAGGCGCTGCACAGCAACCTGGAAGAGCTGCAATGGATGGCGCAATTGGTGAATGACATGTTGTACCTGGCCAAGGCGGATCACGGCTTGCTGATGCCCAAGCGCGAACCGTTGGCGCTGGAGGATGACGTGGATGCGTTGCTGGAGTTCTTTGCGCTGCTGGCGGAGGACGCGCAGGTCAGCCTGATCCGCGAGGGGACGGCGCAGACGATGGGTGATCGCGGGATGTTACGCCGGGCGCTGTCGAACCTGCTGGATAACGCGCTGCGGTTTACCCCGGTGGGTGGCGAAGTGCGGGTGCGGATCGAAGACGGAGTGAGGCTTACGGTTGAGAACACCGGGGACGGTATTCCAGCGGAGTTACTGCCGAGGCTGTTTGACCGTTTTTACCGGGCGGACCCTGCGCGCCATGAAGGCAGCAGCGAGCATGCGGGGCTGGGGTTGGCGATTACCCAGTCGATTGTGCGGGCGCACGGGGGGAGGATTTTTTGTGAGTCGAGAGTGGGGTGGACGCGGTTTGTGATTGAGCTGCCGAAGGGAGTTTGATGCAAGCCGGGCCGGCCCCTTCGCGAGCAAGCCCGCTCCCACATTTTGACTGCATTCACAGTTCAAACTGTGGGAGCTGGCTTGCCTGCGATGGCGGTCTCAGACGTTACGAATACCTCAGCGCATGCGCCGGCTCAATCTTCGCCGCCCGATACGCCGGGTACAGCGTCGCCAAAAAGCTCAACACAAACCCCGCCGTGCAAATCAGCACCACGTCACCGCCCTGCAATTGCGAAGGCAGGTTGCTGACGAAATACACGTCCGAACTGAAGATATGCTGCCCGGTCACCCGCTCCAGCCAGCCCACCAGTTCACTCACGTTCAGCGCCGCAATCACGCCGAGCACGCCGCCGATCAGGGTGCCGACGATACCGATCACCGTGCCCTGCACCATGAAGATCGCCATGATCTGCCGGGGCGTGGCGCCGATGGTGCGCAAAATCGCGATGTCCGCGCCCTTGTCGTTCACCACCATGATCAAGGTCGCGATGATGTTGAACGCGGCCACAGCAACGATCATCAGCAGCAGCAGGCCGATCATGGTTTTTTCCATTTTCATCGCGCTGAACAGGCTGCCCTGGGTGTGAGTCCAGTCGTCAGGCTTGTAGGCTGCGCCGAGGCTGGCGGCGATGTCCGCTGACACCTTCGGCGCTGCGTACAGGTCTTTCACCGCGAGGCGCACGCTTTGCACCTGGTTCGGTTGCCAATGCTGAATTTCGGCGGCGTCGGCCATGTGGATCAGGGCCATGGAGCCATCCAATTCGGCGCCGACCTTGAAAATACCGACCACGTTCAAACGCTGCATGCGCGGGGTGATGCCACCGGGCGCGCTGCTGACTTCGGGCACGATCAAGGTGAGTTTGTCGCCCACGTTCAGGCGAAAGCGCCGCGCGGTGATGTCGCCGACTACCACGCCGAACTCGCCGGGTTTGAGGTCATCGAGTTTGCCGCGCACGATGTGCTGGGCCACGATCGACACCTTGCCTTCCTGGGCCGGGTCGACACCGCTGATCTCGATGGGCTGCATTGCGCCCTTGTAGGAGAACATGCCGTCCATCTGGGTGAACGGCACGGCGGCGGTGACTTCCGGGTTTTTCATCGCGGCGTCGGCCACGGGCTGCCAATTGTCGATAGGGTTCACGCCGACGATGGTCGCGTGGGGCACCATACCGAGGATGCGCGAGCTCATTTCGCGCTGGAAGCCGTTCATCACCGACAGCACCACGATCATCGCCAGCACGCCGAGGGCGAGGCCGATCATCGAGGTCATCGAGATAAACGAAACAAAACGGTTACGGCGCTTGGCGCGGGTATAGCGCGTGCCGATGAAAATCGATAACGGTCTGAACATTCGCTTGCACCGCCTGAAAAAATGAAAAAGCCCGGCACTACAGTGCCAGGCTTGAAACGGGTCAGATGGCGACCAGGTGACCTTCCTGCAGGTGCAACACGCGGTCCATCTGGCGGGCCATGCTCATGTCATGGGTCACCACCAGGAACGCGGTGCGCATCTGGGTGCTCAGTTCCAGCATCAAGTCCTTGATGCCCTGGGCGGTGTGGGAGTCGAGGTTGCCGGTCGGCTCGTCGAGCATCACCAGCCCTGGGTTGTTGACCAGGGCGCGGGCGATGGCCACACGCTGGCGCTCGCCGCCGGACAGTTCTGCCGGTTTGTGTTCCAGGCGATGACCGAGGCCAACGCGCTCCAGCAACGCCTTGGCACGCTGGCGGGCTTCCGGGATCGCAGTCTTGCCGATCAGCAGCGGCATGCACACGTTTTCCAGCGCGGTGAATTCCGGCAGCAGGTGGTGAAACTGGTACACGAAACCGAGTGAACGGTTGCGCAGTTGGCCACGGGCCTTTTCACCGAGGGCCGACAGTTCTTCGCCAGCCAGCCAGACGCTGCCCTGGGACGGCGTATCAAGGCCGCCCAACAGGTTCAGCAAGGTACTTTTGCCGGAACCGGAACTGCCGACAATCGCCACGCGCTCGCCAGGATGAAGTTCAAGCTGCAGGTTTGACAGCACCACCACCGATTCCGGGCCTTCCTCGTAGGATTTGCCCAGGTTGCGGCAGCTCAGGATTGCTTTTTCACTCATGCCCGATTCACTCATAACGTAAGGCCTGTGCTGGCTGGGTACGTGCCGCGCGCCAGGCTGGATACAGGGTGGCAAGGAAACTCAAGACCAACGCGGCGCCGCCTACCATCAACACGTCCTGGGCCTGAACCTGGGACGGCAAGTAGTCGATGAAGTAGACGTCAGCATTGAGAAACTTGTGGCCGATGACTTTTTCCAGCGCGGCGATGGCGGCGCTGACGTTCAGCGCGGCCAGGATGCCGACGGCGGTGCCGATCAGGGTGCCGACCACGCCGATCACGGTGCCCTGCACCATGAAGATCGCCATGATCTGCCCCGGCGTGGCGCCAAGGGTGCGCAGGATGGCAATGTCGCCCTTCTTGTCGTTCACCACCATCACCAGCGTGGAGATGATATTGAACGCCGCCACGGCAACGATCAGCAGCAACAGCAGGCCGATCATGGCTTTTTCCATGCGGATGGCCTGGTAGAGGTTGCCGTGAGTACGGGTCCAGTCGCGGGCGTAGTACTGGGATTCGCCAAGATGCTGGGCGATTTCCCACGAGGCACGCGGGGCGTCGAACAGGTCGTTGAACTTCAGGCGCAGGCCCTGCACCTGATCCGGCTTCCAGCGGTGCAGGCGCGCGAGATCAGTGAGGTTGGTCAGGCCGAGGTAGCCGTCGATTTCGCCAGCGCCCACGTGGAAGGTGCCAACCACGGTGAAGCGCTTCATGCGCGGGAACATGCCGGCCGGGGTTACGGTGACTTCCGGCGCGACGAAGGTCAGCTTGTCGCCGATGTTCACGCCGAGCTTGGCCGCTGCCTTGTCGCCGATGACGATGCCGAAGCTGCCGGGCGCCAGGTCATCGAGTTTGCCCTGCAACATGAACTTGTCGATGATCGACACGTTACGTTCCTGGGCCGGGTCGATGCCGTTGAGGAGGACTTTCTGCACCTTGCCGTCATTGGTCAGCAGGCCCTGCATCTGGGTAAAGGGCGCGACGGCCAACACCTTGGGGTTCTGCTTGACCTTGTCGGCCAGGCTTTGCCAGTCATTGATCGGCGCATCGCCCTCAATGGTCGCGTGGGGCACCATGCCCAGCACGCGGGTGCGCATCTCATGATCGAAGCCGTTCATCACCGACAGCACCACGATCATCACGACCACGCCCAAGGCGAGCCCGATCATCGAGGTCAGGGAAATGAACGACACAAAATGATTGCGGCGCTTTGCACGGGTATAACGCGTGCCGATAAATACGAAGAGAGGTCTGAACATGTCGGGGCTTGTTCGGAGGAAAAGAAGACGTCCCGGTGGCGGGGTCTGGTAAGCAGCTTTACACTCTGACCATTACCGTTACCTGGGGTTCGCCATGTCGACATTAGATGAAGAAGAGCGCCGCGAATACTACCGTATCGACGACATGATCGCACTCCAAATCAGCAGCCTTTGCGCGCCCGACGCGGCGAGCAAGGAAGTGTTGCTGGATGATTCCCCACTGTTCAATCTGCTCAGTGAATTGCACCTCAGCGAATTCGAAGCCCAGCACCTGTTGCGCCAGATCAGCGAGAAAGATCGCAGCCTGGCGGCCTTCCTCAAAGTCCAGAACAAACGTATCGACCTGCTCAGCCAAGTCATGGCGCGCGGGCTGTTGGGCGAGGTCGGCGAACCGCAGCCGGTGATCATCTCCGAGGGCGGTATCGACTTCCAGCACCCTGCCCCGCTGGCCCCCGACACGCACCTGGCGGTCAAGCTGGTGCTGATGCCCCAAGCGCTCGGCCTGCTGTTGCGCGCGCGGGTGACTCACTGCGAGCCCAAGGGCGACGGCTTTGAAGTCGGCACCGAGTTCGAGTCCATGACCGATGCTCAACGCCAACTGCTGGCCCGCTATATCCTGCAAAAACAAGCCCAGGAACGACGCCTGGCACGCGAACAAAGCGACGCCCAAGACACCTGAATTCGTATTATCCCGCCAGATCACCTGGCGCAAAGGAGCAACTGTGACCCTGATTTATGGCCACCGCGGTGCCAAAGGCGAAGCACCGGAAAACACCCTGACCAGCTTTCAGGAGTGCCTCAAGCACGGCGTGCGCCGTTGCGAACTGGACTTGCACTTGTCCATGGACGGCGAGCTGATGGTCATTCACGACCCGACGCTCAAGCGCACCGCCGACCGTCGCGGCAAGGTTGTCGAGTACTCGGCGGCGGACCTGGTGAAAATGGACGCGCGCAAAGGCGGCCCCGGCTGGGTCAAACCGTGCCCGATTCCGCGCCTGGAAGAGCTGTTCGAACAGTGCAATTTCGATCACTGGCAGCTTGAAGTCAAAAGCGCTTCGCGCACCCGCGCTGCAACCACTGTGCTGGCGATTCGTGAAATGGCCGTGCGCCATGGCCTGATGGACAAGGTCACCGTCACCTCAAGTTCGCGGGAAGTGCTGAAAGCCGCGATTGAACTCACCCCCGACTTGTCGCGCGGGTTGGTGGCCGAATACGCCTGGCTCGACCCGTTGAAAGTCGCGCAAAACTACGGCTGTGAGTATTTGGCATTGAACTGGACGTTGTGCACCCCCGAGCGGCTGGAAAAAGCCCAGCGCCAGGGTTTGCACGTGTCGGTGTGGACGGTCAACGAACCTGCGCTGATGCGCAGGCTCGCCGACTTCGGCGTAGATAGCCTGATTACAGACTTTCCCGGTTTGGCCACTGCCACCCTCGAGAATTACTGAAATCGGTCTCCCCGGCCGGCTCAGGCCACCGGCCGGAGCCGCTCAAAAAAGCCGGTTGAGGCCGTCGTAGGCCGCAACCCGATAGGCCTCAGCCATGGTCGGGTAGTTGAACGTGGTGTTTACAAAATACTTGAGGGTATTTTGCTCGCCCGGCTGGTTCATGATCGCCTGGCCGATGTGCACGATCTCCGAGGCCTGGTAGCCGAAGCAATGCACGCCGAGGACTTCCAGGGTTTCACGGTGGAACAGAATCTTCAGCATGCCCTGCGGCTCACCGGCGATCTGCGCACGCGCCATGCTCTTGAAGAACGCCTTGCCGACTTCGTAAGGCACCTTGGCCTTGGTCAGTTCGTGCTCGTTCTTGCCGATCGAACTGATCTCGGGAATCGTGTAGATCCCGGTCGGCACGTCGTTCACATACCGCCAGCTGCCATTGTCGACGATGCTGCCAGCCGCCGAACGGCCCTGGTCGTGCGCGGCACTCGCCAGGCTCGGCCAGCCGATCACGTCGCCGGCGCCGTAGATGTTCGGCACACAGGTGCGGTAGTTCTCGTCGACTTCGATCTGGCCACGGCTGTTGACCTTGACCCCGATGTTTTCCATGCCCAGCTTGTCGGTGTTGCCGGTACGGCCGTTGCACCACAGCAAGGCGTCGGCCTTGATCTTCTTGCCGGACTTGAGGTGCAGGATCACCCCGTTGTCCAGGCCTTCGACCCGCTCGTACTCTTCGTTGTGGCGCACGGTGATGTTGTTGTTGCTGAAGTGGTAGCTCAACGCCTGGGAGATTTCCGAGTCGAGGAAGCTCAGCAACTGGTCGCGGTTGTCCACCAGCTCGACCAATACACCCAGGCCGCTGAAGATCGAGGCGTATTCACAGCCGATCACGCCGGCGCCATAGATGATCAGTTTGCGCGGGGTGTGGCCCAGGCTCAGGATGGTGTCGCTATCGTAGATACGCGGGTGGTGGAAATCGATATCGGCCGGGCGATACGGGCGCGACCCGGTGGCGATGATGATGTGCTTGGCCACCAGCTTTTCGACCACGCCGTTGGCGCACACCACTTCGACGGTTTGCTCGTCGGCAAAGCTGCCGGTGCCGAAGAACAGGTCGACGCGGTTACGGGCGTAGTAGCCGGTACGCGAAGCGACTTGTTTGGAAATGACTTTTTCGGCGCTTTTCAACACGTCCGGGAACGAGAACCAGCGCGGCTCGCCAATGGCCCGAAACATCGGGTTGGTGTTGAACTGCATGATCTGGCGCACCGAGTGACGCAAGGCCTTGGACGGGATGGTACCCAGGTGGGTGCAGTTACCGCCGACCTGGCGACGGCTATCGACCATCGCCACCTTGCGCCCCGCTTTGGCAGCGTTCATCGCCGCACCTTCTCCAGCCGGGCCGGAACCCAGTACTACCACGTCGTAGTTGTAGACAGCCATGCGTACTCCTCAGAACAGGCCAGGCGTACGGTTGGACGCCTGGCTAAATCATGCCGCGGCCAGCGGGCATGAAGGAAATTTTTGGCTCAAGTGTGTGAACCGGGGCACAGTCTATAGAAGGCTCAAGCCCGCGCACATTAACCCTTGGTCGCGTCGTAGGCCAGTCTTGCCTTTACTACAGAAACCGGAAACTGGCATTACACTGGCTGACACGCACCTTTTGCAGGATGAGCCATTATGCGGCATGTCGTTTTCTGTTTATTGCTGATTTTTTCGGTAGCGGTGCAAGCCAGTGAAGCCGATCGTCTGCGGCAGGCGGCGTTCCCCGCGCAACTGCATGAACTGTCGCTGAAAAACCAGACGGTGCTGGTCTACCTCTGGGCGGATGTATACGCGGCAGGGCTGTACGCGCCGGCGGCCATCCCGGCGAAACAAGCCTGGGACCAACAAAAACCCGTGCGCCTGGCGCTGTATTACTTTCGCGACATCGACCGTAGCGATGTAATCAAGGCCGCCACCACTACCCTCGAGCGCCAGCAAACAGCTGCCACCCTCGCCCGCTTGAAGCCCGAACTGGACAAACTGCACGCCAGCTTTCGCAACATCCGCAGCGGCGACCGCTATGCCCTCGACTTTCACCCCGGGCGCGGATTAAACCTGGAGATCAATGACCAGGTGGTGTTCAGCAGTCGCAACGACGCGCTGGCGAAGGTGTATCTCGGCATCTGGCTGGCACCCAAAGGCCTGTCGGACAGCCTGCGCAACACCCTTCTGAACTGACCCGCTCTCGAAAACACCCCAAAACCACTGTGGGAGCTGGCTTGCCTGCGATAGCGGACCGTCAGCCGACTCATCTAACACTGACTCTCCGCCATCGCAGGCAAGCCAGCTCCCACAGTGATCTCCACCACCATGAGCTCTAGCGCATTTAGTCAGCTAGCTATCGATTTCTGTTGCCGGTAGTGGCTAATACACATATGGTTACAAAACCGCAGCAAGGACGAACGAAGACCAGGGATTACTAATAAAATAGCCAAGATGAGTGCATGACATGTCCACTGAAACGGGCAAAGGCAAGGCGATTTTTCGCGTTGTCAGCGGTAACTTCCTCGAAATGTTCGACTTCATGGTCTACGGCTTCTACGCCACGGCCATCGCCAACACCTTCTTCCCCACCGACAGCGCCTTCGCCTCCCTGATGCTCTCCCTCGCCACCTTCGGCGCAGGCTTTCTGATGCGGCCGCTGGGCGCGATCTTCCTCGGCGCCTATATCGACCGTCACGGCCGTAAAAAAGGCTTGGTGATCACCCTGGCCATGATGGCCGCCGGTACCGTCCTGATTGCCTGCGTGCCCGGTTACGCCACGCTGGGTGTCGCGGCGCCGTTGCTGGTGCTGTTTGGCCGCCTGTTGCAAGGTTTCTCGGCGGGCGTTGAGCTGGGCGGTGTGTCGGTGTACCTGGCGGAAATCGCCACGCCGGGCCGCAAGGGCTTTTTCGTCAGTTGGCAATCTGCAAGCCAACAGGCGGCGGTGGTATTCGCCGGTTTGCTCGGCGTGGGCTTGAACCACTGGCTGAGCCCGGAAGAAATGGGTGACTGGGGCTGGCGCGTACCGTTCCTGATCGGCTGCCTGATTGTGCCGGTGATCTTCGTGATTCGCCGCTCGCTGGAGGAAACGCCTGAGTTTCAGGCGCGCAAACACCGCCCTACCCTGCAGGAAATCGTCCGTTCAATCGGTCAGAACTTCGGCATCGTCATCGCCGGGATGGCGCTGGTGGTGATGACCACCGTGTCGTTCTACCTCATCACCGCCTACACCCCGACGTTCGGCAAGGCGGAACTGCACTTGTCCGACTTCGACGCATTGCTGGTGACGGTGTGCGTGGGCATTTCCAACTTCATCTGGCTGCCAGTGATGGGCGCGGTGTCCGACAGAATCGGACGCAAACCCCTGCTGCTGGCGGCGACGATTCTGGCGATCCTGACGGCGTATCCGGCGCTGTCGTGGTTGGTGGCGAACCCGAGTTTCAGTCACTTGCTGATCGTGCTGTTGTGGCTGTCGTTCCTGTATGGCTCGTACAACGGGGCGATGGTGGTGGCGCTCACCGAGATCATGCCGATTGAGGTGCGGACCACCGGGTTTTCGCTGGCCTACAGTTTGGCCACGGCGACCTTCGGCGGGTTTACCCCGGCGGCCTGTACTTATTTGATTCATGTGTTGGGTAATAAAGCGGCGCCGGGGATTTGGCTGAGTGGCGCTGCGGTGTTGGGGTTGATTGCGACGCTGGTGCTGTTCAAGGGCAATCGGCATGAACTGCGGACGGCGCAGGCTTCGGTGGTTGGTGGCGCCTGATAGATAGCTATCGCAGGCAAGCCAGCTCCCACAGTTGGATGTGTGAACACGGTCAAATGTGGGAGCTGGCTTGCCTGCGATGAGGCCCTCACCTTCACCCCAAACCCCACAGACACAAAAAAGCCCCGAACCAGTCGGGGCTTTTTCATTCACCGCTAACGCTTAGCGCGGAAACGCAGGCGGGTTAACCCCGGCCATGTCTTCCATCACGCGAACCACCTGGCAGCTGTAACCGAACTCGTTGTCGTACCAAACGTACAATACAACGCGGTTGTCCTGAGTGATGGTCGCCTCAGCGTCCACCACACCGGCGTGGCGCGAGCCCACGAAGTCGGTGGACACCACTTCCTGCGAGTTAACGAAGTCGATCTGCTTGTGCAAATCGGAGTGCAGCGCCATGTAGCGCAGGTACTCGTTCATCTCTTCACGGGTAGCGGCTTTCTCAAGGTTCAGGTTGAGAATGGCCATCGACACGTTTGGCGTCGGAACGCGGATCGCGTTACCGGTCAGCTTGCCGGCCAGCTCAGGCAGGGCCTTGGCAGCAGCGGTGGCAGCACCGGTCTCGGTGATTACCATGTTCAACGCGGCGCTGCGGCCACGGCGATCGCCCTTGTGGAAGTTGTCGATCAGGTTCTGGTCGTTGGTGTACGAGTGAACCGTTTCTACGTGACCGTTAACAATGCCGAACTTGTCGTTCACCGCCTTGAGCACCGGCACGATGGCGTTGGTGGTGCAGGAAGCGGCGGACACGATCTTGTCGTCAGCGGTGATTTCACCGTGGTTGATGCCGTGCACGATGTTCTTCAGCTTGCCCTTGCCAGGCGCGGTCAGCACAACGCGGTCGATACCCGGGCAAGCCAGGTGTTGGCCCAGGCCTTCGGCGTCGCGCCACACACCGGTGTTGTCCACCAGCAGTGCGTCTTTGATGCCGTACTGGGTGTAGTCCACTTCAGCCGGGTTCTTCGCGTAGATCACCTGGATCAGGTTACCGTTGGCGGTGATGGTGTTGTTTTCTTCGTCGATGACGATGGTGCCGTTGAACGGGCCGTGTACCGAATCGCGACGCAAGAGGCTGGCGCGTTTGGTCAGGTCGTTGTCGGCGCCTTTGCGCACAACAATGGCACGCAGGCGCAGGCCATCGCCGCCGCCGGTTTTTTCGATGAGGATGCGCGCCAGCAAGCGACCGATACGACCGAAGCCGTACAGCACAACGTCGGTGCCTTTGCGAGCAGCAGCGCTTTGCTGGCCAACCACATCGGCCATTTCTTCACGCACGAACTGTTCGGCGCTGCGGCCGGCCCCTTCCTTGCGGAATTTGTAGGCCAGTTTGCCCAGGTCTACCGAGGCCGCGCCGAGCTTGAGCTCGCTCATGGCTTTAAGCAGTGGGAATGTTTCGTGGACGGAGAGTTCGCTGTCGTCGGCAGAACGGTGACGCGCAAAGCGGTGGGCTTTGAGAATCGCGATGACAGACTGGTTGATCAGGCTGCGGCCATAGATCGAGCTCACCACATTGTTATTGCGGTACAGCTGACCGATAAGCGGAATCATCGCTTCAGCGAGCGCTTCACGGTCGATCCATTCACCAAGACACTGGTCGGGCTTCTGAGTCACGGTAACCTTCCACATATGTAGGGGCAGAAAAAAGGGGCTACATTATGCCGCCCGACCGCCCTCGGAGCAATGCGCGACCCGCAACAAAAACCGCTTGCGAAAAAACCGCACCCCGCTGCAGCCCAGTAAATACGCGGGTTCCAGAAGGCCACCTTTTGCGCAAGCAGCGTGACTTGTCCGTAACCCTCCGAAAACCTCGCACTTTTTGGCACTACATATTGAGTCAAAACACTCCATTGTTTGTCTTAGCCACTACATTTCCCGCAAACCGTAATAGGCTCAGTCAGCAACTGACAGGCGGCACCTCGGGCCGTTACAATTACCGACTTTGTCGCAACGCTTGGAGCTCAACCTTCCGTGCCCGTTCTGCGTCTACCGATTCTCCCTGCCGCGGCAGGTAAACAGCATTGGGGCAACCTGCCCGGTGCCGCCCTGAGCCTGGCCATTGCCGAGGCTGCCAGCGCAGCCAAGCGCTTTACCCTGCTGCTCACCGCCGACAGCCAAAGTGCCGAACGGTTGGAGCAGGAGCTGAGCTTCTTCGCCCCCGATTTGCCGGTGCTGCATTTCCCCGACTGGGAAACGCTGCCCTACGACCTGTTCTCGCCGCACCAGGACATCATCTCCCAGCGCATCGCCAGCCTGTACCGCTTGCCGGAACTGGCCCACGGCGTACTGGTGGTGCCCATCACCACGGCCCTGCACCGCCTGGCGCCAACCAAGTTTCTGCTCGGCAGCAGCCTGGTGCTGGATGTCGGCCAGAAGCTTGATGTAGAGCAGATGCGCACCCGCCTGGAGGCCAGCGGCTACCGCTGCGTCGACACGGTGTACGAGCACGGCGAGTTCGCGGTACGCGGCGCCTTGATCGACCTGTTCCCGATGGGCAGCAAACTGCCGTTCCGCATCGACTTGTTCGATGACGAAATCGAAACCCTGCGCACCTTCGATCCGGAGAACCAGCGCTCCATCGACAAGGTGGCGTCGGTCAAGCTGCTGCCGGCGCGGGAATTCCCGCTGCAAAAGGACGCGGTCACCCGCTTCAAAGCGCGCTTCCGTGAACGTTTCGACGTGGACTTCCGCCGCTGCCCGATCTTTCAGGATTTGAGCAGCGGGATTACACCGGCGGGTATCGAGTACTACCTGCCGCTGTTCTTCGACGAAACTTCCACGCTGTTCGACTACCTGCCACAGGACACCCAAGTGTTCTCGCTGCCGGGCATCGAGCAAGCCGCTGAAAACTTCTGGAACGATGTGCGCAACCGCTATGAAGAGCGTCGCGTCGATCCCGCCCGGCCTTTGTTGCCGCCCGCCGAGCTGTTCCTGCCGGTGGAAGACTGCTTCGCCCGCCTGAAAAACTGGCCGCGCGTGGTTGCCAGCCAGCAGGACGTAGACACCGGCAGTGGCCGCGAGCGCTTCCCTGCGCAAACCCTGCCGGACCTGGCGATCCAGGCGAAAGCCACGCAACCTTTGGAAGCGCTGTCGAATTTCCTCGGTGATTTCCCCGGCCGCGTGCTGTTTACCGCTGAATCCGCCGGCCGCCGCGAAGTGCTGCTGGAGTTGCTCGAACGCCTGAAACTGCGCCCGAAAACCGTCGACAGCTGGCCGGACTTTGTAAAGAGCAAAGACCGCCTGGCGATCACTATCGCACCGCTGGACGAAGGCTTGCTGCTGGACGACCCGGCCCTGGCGCTGATCGCCGAAAGCCCGTTGTTCGGTCAGCGCGTGATGCAGCGCCGTCGCCGTGAAAAACGCGCCGATGCCAATAATGATGCGGTAATCAAAAACCTCACCGAGCTGCGTGAAGGCGCGCCGGTGGTGCACATCGACCACGGCGTGGGCCGCTATCTGGGCCTGCAGACCCTGGAAATCGACAACCAGGCCGCCGAATTCCTCACCATGGAATACGCCGAGGGCGCCAAGCTCTACGTGCCGGTTGCCAGCTTGCACTTGATCGCGCGCTACACCGGCAGCGATGACGCCCTCGCGCCGTTGCACCGCCTTGGCTCCGAGACCTGGCAGAAAGCCAAGCGCAAAGCCGCCGAACAGGTGCGCGACGTGGCCGCCGAATTGCTCGACATTTACGCCCGCCGCGCCGCCCGCGAAGGCTACGCGTTCGCCGACCCGAAAGCCGACTACGCCACCTTCAGCGCCGGCTTCGCCTTCGAAGAAACCCCGGACCAGCAAACCACCATCGAAGCCGTGCGTGCCGACATGCTCGCGCCCAAACCGATGGACCGCCTGGTGTGCGGCGACGTGGGCTTCGGCAAGACCGAAGTGGCCATGCGCGCCGCATTTATTGCGGTGCACGGCGGCAAGCAAGTGGCGATCCTGGTGCCGACCACCCTGCTCGCCCAGCAGCACTACAACAGCTTCCGCGACCGCTTTGCCGATTGGCCGGTGAGCGTGGAAGTGATGAGCCGCTTCAAGTCCGCCAAGGAGGTGAACGCGGCCATCGCCGACCTGGCAGAAGGCAAGATCGACATCGTCATTGGCACGCACAAACTGCTGTCGGATGACGTGAAGATCAAAAACCTCGGCCTGGTGATCATCGACGAAGAACACCGTTTCGGCGTACGCCAGAAAGAACAGCTGAAGAACCTGCGCAGTGAAGTCGACATCCTCACCCTCACCGCCACACCGATTCCGCGCACGCTGAACATGGCGGTGTCGGGCATGCGCGATTTGTCGATCATCGCCACACCGCCGGCACGGCGCCTGTCGGTGCGCACCTTTGTGATGGAGCAAAACAAAAGCACGGTCAAGGAAGCGCTGCTGCGCGAACTGCTGCGCGGCGGGCAGGTGTACTACCTGCACAACGACGTGAAGACCATCGAGAAATGCGCCGCCGACCTCGCCGAGCTGGTGCCGGAAGCGCGTATCGCCATCGGCCACGGCCAGATGCGCGAGCGCGAACTCGAACAGGTGATGAGCGACTTCTACCACAAGCGCTTCAACGTGCTGATCGCCTCGACCATCATCGAGACCGGCATCGACGTGCCGAGCGCCAACACCATCATCATCGAACGTGCCGACAAATTCGGTCTGGCCCAGTTGCACCAGTTGCGCGGCCGCGTGGGTCGCAGTCACCACCAGGCGTATGCCTATTTGCTGACGCCGCCACGCCAACAGATTACCTCCGACGCCGAGAAGCGCCTGGAAGCGATCGCCAACACCCAGGACCTCGGCGCCGGTTTTGTGCTGGCCACCAACGACCTGGAAATCCGTGGCGCCGGCGAGTTGCTGGGCGACGGCCAGAGCGGGCAGATCCAGGCCGTGGGTTTCACCCTCTATATGGAGATGCTTGAACGCGCGGTGAAAGCCATCCGCAAGGGCGAGCAGCCGAACCTGGATCAACCGCTGGGCGGCGGCCCGGAAATCAACCTGCGTTTGCCGGCGTTGATCCCCGAAGACTACTTGCCCGACGTGCACGCGCGGCTGATCCTTTACAAGCGCATTGCCTCGGCCACCGACGAAGAAGGCCTCAAAGACCTGCAGGTGGAGATGATCGACCGTTTCGGCCTGTTGCCGGAGCCGACCAAGAACCTGGTGCGCCTGACCCTGCTGAAATTGCAGGCCGAGCAGCTCGGTATCAAGAAGGTCGACGCCGGGCCGCAGGGCGGGCGCATCGAGTTCGAAGCGCAAACGCCGGTGGACCCGTTGGTGCTGATCAAACTGATTCAGGGCCAGCCCAACCGCTACAAGTTCGAAGGGGCTACGCTGTTCAAATTCATGGTGCCGATGGAACGTGCCGAAGAACGCTTTAATACCCTGGAGGCGCTGTTTGAGCGCCTCATCCCGAAAACCGCTTGAAGGACGCCCCCATGCGCCTGTTCCGCATACTGAGCCTGTTGTTGGTGGTCGTGGCGCCTTCGGCATTCGCCGACAGCCCGTACCAGGTCGAAATGATTCTGGTGCGCCAGAATGCGGAGCCGGTGATCAACAGCCGCGCCGCGCCGGAAAACTGGGATGCCGGCGCGCAGCGTCTGGGCGACAAAATGAGCCCGCCGCGCCTGTCCAACATCGTCGACAAGCTGCGCGCCGACAACAGCTACACGGTGCTGGCGCACAAGGCCTGGGAGCAGAACCTCGGCGAACAACCGGTGAAAATCGCAATAACTGACGGCCCGGAACAGTTCGGTCAGTTTCCGATTGAAGGCGTGCTGAACCTGCAACTGGGCCGCTTCACCGATATCGACGCGGATTTCTGGATCAATCAGTTCGACGCCAACGGCAGCGTGATCGCCAGCGAGCACCTGAACCAGACGGACGTGCGCACCAAGAACAACCAACTCAACTACCTGGACGGCGGCCATCTGGCGCTGCTGATCAAGATCACTTCGCTGACTGCCAAGCCCCCCAGCGCACCACCGCCCGACATTCAGGACTGATCCAGGACCATGCCCCTGACGTCGCCATTGACCAAACCCCTGGCCCCTTCGTGGGCCAATCGCTTTAAGGAGCAAAGCCTCGAGCGCGGGCGGCGTTACGCGCTGGAGAACCGCGTGCGCATCGTCGAGTCCGGCGACAGCACCATCGTCGCCAGTTGCGAGGGCTCGGGTGGCAACGTTTATCGGCAGACCATTTCGCTGCGCGAATCGGCCAAGGGCACGCTGATCCTGGTGGACAGCCGCTGTACCTGCCCGGTGCACACCAACTGCAAACACATCGCAGCGGTGCTGCTCAAGGTTCAGGAAACCCTCGCCTACCCCGCCGCCGCCCAGGATGCCGAGTTGCTGGAAAAACTCCAGGCCGTGCTGGATAACCGCGTGGTGCTGCCGCAAGTGGTGATGGAGGACGTGGTGCCCATTCCGCGCCTGTGGCTGGCCAGCGTCGAGTTCAGCGCGTTTGAGCCGCGCAACGGCAAGATGCAGCGTTACATCCAGCACCGTGCGGCGTTGTCGTTCAACTACTTGGGCAACTATGTCAGCGGGCAGAAAAACGCCGACATCGTGGTGCGCCAGGAGACCCAAAGCCTGCGGATCAAGCGGCATCCCGAGTTGGAACAACCCTATCGCGAGCAATTGCGCCTGCTGGGCTTCAAGATCGCCACGCGCCAGAGCAAGGCGCTGCCGGAAAGTGCCGGCGAGCTGTTCGAACTGGTCAATGACAGCGCCTGGCTGAACTTCACGCTCAACGCCTCGCCCACCTTGCGCTCCGAAGGTTGGGAGCTGCAAATCGAGGAAGATTTCGGTTTCGACCTGAGTGCTGTCGATGACTGGTACGCCACCGTCGATGAAGGCCCGGAGCGTGACTGGTTCGACCTGGAGCTGGGGATCATCGTTAACGGCGAGCGCCTGAGTTTGCTGCCGATCCTGTTGAACCTGATGCGCTCACATACCGAAATTCTGAACCCGGAAAAACTCGCCCGGCGCCGCGACGATGAGCTGATTTTGGTGAACATTCCCGGCCTGCCGAATGGGCACGGCCCGCTGCAAGTTGCGTTGCCCTACGGCAGGCTGAAACCCGTTCTGGCAACCCTTGGGGAGTTTTACCTACAGGAAACCGGCACCACGGCGCTGCGCATGGCCAAGGCCGATGCAATCCGCCTGAACCCGCTGGAAGACCTGCCGCTGCAATGGGAAGGCGGCGAGAAGATCCGCAACTTCGCCCAGCGCCTGCGCGATATCAAGGATTTCACCTGTGTGGCGCCGCAAGGTTTGAACGCGACCTTGCGACCGTATCAGCTGGAAGGCTTGAGCTGGATGCAGTCGCTGCGCCAACTGGACGTCGGCGGGATCCTTGCAGATGACATGGGTTTGGGTAAAACCCTGCAAACCCTGGCGCATATTCTTACCGAAAAAATCGCCGGGCGCCTCGACCGGCCGTGCATGGTGGTGATGCCCACCAGCTTGATCCCCAACTGGCTGGACGAAGCGGCGCACTTCACGCCGCAACTCAAAGTAGTGGCGCTGTACGGCGCAACGCGTAAGAAACATTTCGCGAACCTGCAGGACTACGACCTGCTGCTGACCACCTATGCGCTGTTGCCCAAGGACATTGAACAGCTGGCCGCGCTGCCCTTGCATGTGCTGATCCTCGACGAAGCCCAGTACATCAAGAACCCCAACAGCAAAGCCGCCCAAGCTGCGCGCGAGCTGAATGCACGGCAACGCCTGTGCCTCAGCGGCACACCGCTGGAAAACCACCTGGGCGAGCTGTGGTCGCTGTTCCACTTCCTGTTGCCGGGTTGGCTGGGCGACGTGAAAAGCTTCAACCGCGATTACCGCGTGCCCATAGAAAAGCGCGCCAGCGATGTGCGACTGCAGCACCTCAACGGTCGGATCAAACCTTTCCTGCTGCGCCGTACCAAGGAACAGGTGGCAACCGAATTGCCGCCCAAGACCGAGATCATCCATTGGGTCGACCTCAACGAAGCCCAGCGTGACGTGTACGAAACCATGCGCCTGGCCATGGACAAGAAGGTGCGCGACGAAATCACCCGCAAGGGCGTGGCCCGCAGCCAGATCATCATTCTTGAGGCGCTATTGAAGCTGCGCCAGGTGTGCTGCGATTTGCGTCTGGTCAACGACGCCACTCTGCCCGCCCGTGGCAGCAGCTCGGGCAAGCTCGACAGCTTGATGGAAATGCTTGAGGAATTGTTTGCGGAAGGTCGACGGATTCTGTTGTTCTCCCAGTTCACCTCGATGCTCGCGCTGATCGAAGTCGAACTGAAAAAACGCGGAATTGCCTATGCACTGCTGACCGGCCAGACCCGCGACCGACGAACGCCAGTGAAGGACTTCCAGAGCGGCAAGTTGCAGATTTTTCTGATCAGCTTGAAGGCCGGTGGTGTGGGGTTGAACCTGACGGAAGCCGACACGGTGATTCATTACGACCCGTGGTGGAACCCGGCCACGGAAAACCAGGCGACTGACCGGGCGTATCGCATTGGTCAGGAGAAGCCGGTGTTCGTCTACAAGATGATTGCGCGGGGCACGGTGGAAGAGAAGATTCAGCACTTGCAGAAGGAGAAATCCGATCTGGCGGCGGGTGTGCTGGATGGGCGTACGACGGGGGATTGGCAGTTGGGTAACGATGATATCGAGGCGTTGTTTGCGCCTTTGCCCAGTAAGCAAGAGAAGCGCTGACGGTTAGATCGCTATCGCAGGCAAGCCAGCTCCCACACTTTGATTTGTTAATATATTCAAATGTGGGAGCTGGCTTGCCTGCGATGGCCGCACCTCGTTTTTCAGCCAGGCAACGGAGCAAACAGCGCCTCAATGTCCCTCTGCTCCAGCTTCCACCCCGCACTGGCGCCGCCCTCTAATACACCTTCAGCCAAAGCAGCCTTTTCCAACCGCAGCGCCTGAATTTTCTCTTCCACCGTGCCCCGCGCAATCAGCTTGTACACAAACACCGGTTTGTCCTGCCCGATGCGATACGCGCGATCCGTCGCTTGATTTTCTACCGCCGGGTTCCACCACGGGTCGTAATGAATCACCGTATCTGCGGCGGTCAGGTTCAAACCGGTGCCGCCGGCTTTCAGGCTGATCAGAAACAACGGGGTCTTGCCGTCCTGGAAGTTTTTTACCGGCGTGCGCCGGTCCAGGGTCTCACCGGTCAGGATCGAATACTCAACCTGACGCTGCTTCAACTCTTCCTCGATCAACGCCAGCATTGAGGTGAACTGCGAGAACAGCAAAACGCGCCGACCTTCGCTGAGCAACTCTTCGATCATCTCCATCAAGGCATTCAGCTTGCCGGTGCCCGCACGTGCCAGTTTGCTTGCCGGAACGGATTTCACCAGGCGCAAATCGCAGCACACCTGCCGCAATTTGAGCAACGCTTCCAGAATGATGATCTGACTTCGAGCCACACCGTGCCGGGTGATTTCATCACGGACTTTCTTGTCCATCGCCACGCGTACAGTTTCGTAAACGTCGCGCTGGGCATCGCTGAGGTCAACCCAATGCACGATCTCGGTCTTGGGCGGTAACTCAGTCGCCACCTGCTCTTTTTTGCGGCGCAACAGGAACGGCTTGATGCGCGCGGTCAGGTGCTGCATACGCTGGGCATTACCGTGCTTTTCGATAGGCGTGCGGTAGTCCCGATTGAAGGTTTTGCTATCCCCCAGCCACCCCGGCAACAGAAAATGAAACAGCGACCAGAGCTCGCCCAAGTGGTTTTCCAGTGGTGTGCCACTCAGGCACAGGCGTTGGCCGGCCTCCAGTTGCCGCGCCGCCTGGGCCGCTTTGCTGTTGGGGTTCTTGATGTTTTGCGCTTCGTCGAGGATCAACACGCTCCAGCGTTGCGGCTGCAATACCTCAAGGTCTCGGGGCAGTAGCGCATAGGTGGTCAGCACCAGATCGTAGTCGGCCAGGCGGGTAAAATCAGCCTGGCGTTGCGCGCCATGCAAGGCCAGCACATTGAGTTGGGGTGTGAACCGCGCCGCCTCGTCCATCCAGTTGGGAATCAAACTGGTCGGCATCACCGCCAAGGCAGGCGTATTCAAACGCCCCGCGTTTTTTTCAGTGAGCAAATGCGCAAGGGTTTGCAGCGTTTTACCCAGGCCCATGTCATCGCCAAGGATGCCACCCACTTCGAGTTCGCGCAGGGTTTGCATCCAGTTCAGGCCTTCGAGCTGGTAGCCACGCAGTTCAGCGTTCAGCCCTTGGGGCGCCGCGACTTGCGCGTGGGTCGACTCTTGGAGGCGCTTGGCGAAATGCCGCACGCGCTCACTGCCTTGCCAGACCAGTGGAATGCCGTCCAGATCGCTGAGACGGGCTGCATCCGGCGCACTCAGACGCAGCGAGTCCGCGCCGGGGTCGCGCAGGTACAGGCCGCCCAATGTCGCCATCAGCGGTTTGATCCGGCCATAAGGCAGCGCGACCTTGGTGCCCTCCCGCGTGCCCAGGCTGACCAGCAAGCGCTCTTCGTCAGCGCGTTCGGTGATGTAGCCTGCGTCGAGCAGCCTAGGCTGGCGCACGATTAACTCCAGCACAATCGGCAGCAGGCTGTAGCGCTGGCCATTGACCTCGATCCCCAGCTCAAGATCAAACCATTCGTGACCGGGAGACTCTTCAATGTCCGCGTACCAATGGTCCACCGCTTCCACCTGGTAATAAAAACCAGGGTGGATGTTGACGTCCCAGCCCGCCTCTCGAAGGGCTGGCAGATGATGCTCAGTGAAGTGCAACCAGGCTTCATCGCTAGCCAGGTCAAACATCTCGCCGGCGCTCTCCGGCAACGCGCGGGTTTTACGATTGACCCTGGCAAAACCGAGCTTGGTCAGAACTTTGCGCAAGGCTTTCTCGGCCGCAGGTTGACGCTGGATACGCTGGGTTTCGGTACCGTTCAACAGCCGAATTTCAGCGCTACCTTTATCACTGGTCAGGCTAGAGGCCGGTAGCTCCCGTCAGGCTGCACGGCCCAATTGAAGCGAGCGGAATGTGTGGGCCCGGCATTGAGTGCCAACTGAGCATTTAAATCCACAAACAGGCGTTCGGTGCTGAGCGCCAGTCGCAGGATTTCGGCGCCGTCTTCACCCTCGAGCGGGAAACTGCTGCCGTAGCGCCCGTACGCTCGCCCAACCAACAGAAGCCGACAGATGCGCCTATCCACTTCAAGCATGTAACCGGGGGCACGTGCCAGGGTTTCATCGAGTGAGTAAAGCGCCTTGATTTCGCCGTAGCCGCCTTTTTTTAAAACGCGCGCCCGGTAGACGGCCAACGACCAGCGGTTTGAGTACGTATCAGGGTTGAGCTGGTAGAGCAAACAGGTGTTGCTGCCCTAAGGTAAAGACTCAACCTCTGGCGTCGCGACGGGAATGCTGGCAAGCCACTGCTCGATTTGCGGATTGAGGCGATCGCTGGAGGCGCTGCTGGTCTCCACTGGCTCGCCAACCAACGATTCAACCTCAAACAGAACAGCGACGGCGTGCTTGCAATCCACTTCCATAGAGCAGGTACACGCGCAATTGAGATCGGTATCGTGAGAATTCTCTTCAGCGCCCAGAGAAATCACCACCGAATAGACATTGCCGCCAGAGCCCTTACACCTTGCCAGGACTCGATGCGTCTCGATATCGACGATCTGCACGCGGCCTTCGCTTGAATAGTCAAAACCACGTTCGAGCGTGCGAGGAGAGAAGTTCTCATGCCAGTCCAGACCAACGATGCGAGTTATCAGGTTATTCATGGTCACGTACTCTAGACCAAGCGCTGGTGAGATAAAGACGGATGCGTCCTGCGGTGAAGTACGAACATACGGCGGCTGGATTACGAAATTTCTGGCGCTTCGGGCGCTTGGCAACCCCCCTTTCTTACTCGATCAACTGAGCGGTTCGAAGCGCACCCACCGCCGCCAGCCAACGCGGGTCCTGCTTATAGTCTGTCGATGCATTCGCCTGCCCGCGCATGCGCGCAATCCGCGCTGACGGCGTGACCTTCATCCGCTGCGCTGCAGTGAGTGCAAGCTCAGCCGCAGCGCGGTCATTGCACACCAGCCCCATGTCACAACCGGCCGTCAACGCCGCTTCAATTCGGCTGGCTGCATCGCCAACCACATGCGCACCGGCCATGGACAGGTCATCGCTGAAAATAACGCCATCAAACTGCAACTCACCGCGCAGGATGTCCTGCAACCAGCGGCGCGAGAAGCCGGCAGGTTGTGAATCAACCTGCGGGTAGATGACGTGGGCCGGCATGACTGCTGCCAACTGCTTGCTCAGGCGTGCGAAAGGCACCAGGTCATTCGCGCGAATCTGTTCCAGGCTGCGTTCGTCGTTGGGAATCGCGACGTGGGAATCGGCTTCAGCCCAGCCGTGGCCCGGAAAGTGTTTACCGGTGGCGGCCATGCCGGCGCTGTTCATGCCGCGGATGAATGCACCGGCGAGCACGGCGGCGCGCTCGGGGTCACCTTCGAAGGAACGGGTGCCAACCACGGCGCTGCGCTGGTAATCCAGGTCCAGCACCGGGGCGAAGCTCAGGTCGAGGCCGACGGCCAGCACTTCAGTGGCCATGATCCAGCCGCACTGTTCGGCCAGGTATTCAGCGTTGGGGTTATCTGCCAAGGCGCGCATGGCCGGCAGGCGCACGAAACCCTGGCGCAGGCGCTGCACGCGACCGCCTTCCTGGTCGACCGCCAGCAGCAGGTCCGGGCGCACCGCGCGAATCGCAGCGCTCAGTTCACGTACCTGGCGCGGATGCTCGATATTGCGTGCAAAAATGATCAGCCCGCCCACTTCAGGTTGGCGCAACAGGTGGCGATCCTCGGCCGTGAGCCAAGTGCCGGCCACGTCGACCATCAAAGAACCTTGCAGGGCAGCAGTCATAAACCTTCCTTAAATAACGCACAAAACCCGCTGCCCTCGTGCTGCGCGATAAACGCAGAGAGTGCAGCGGGTTGTGAGTAAAGAGCTGAAATCGGCATGGCGGCTAGCTTAGCGGGCGCGGACACCCGCGGCAATCATGCCTTGGCGACGGCTGGCGTCGACTTGCTGCGTGGGCGCAACTGGGCGGCGGCCATGGCCTGGTCGGTCACACCGGTTTCAGCGCGCATGCCGGCAGCGAGGAACGGCACCATCAGGCGCATCACCTGTTCGATGGAGGTGTTGACGCCAAAATCGGTCTCGGCAATCGCGCGCAATGCTTTGATCCCGGACATGCTGAACGCGGCGGCACCGAGCATGAAGTGCACACGCCAGAACAGCTCAATCGGCGGGATACGCGGGGCGGCTTCATTAACCAGCAACATGTAGCGGCGGAAAACCTTGCCGTACATGTCTTCGAGGTAACGACGCAGGTGACCCTGGCTCTGGCTGAACGCCAGGCCCAGCAAACGCATGAAGATCGACAGGTCATTGCCACTGCGTGGTTGAACCACCAGCGCTTGCTCCACGAGAATTTCCAGCAGGTCTTCCAGGCTGGGTTTGTTCTCGGGCTTGGTTTGGCGGCGCTCCAGCTCACGGTCGAGGCTGGCGCAGAACGGCCCTAGGAAGCGTGAGAACACCGCCTGGATCAGGGCTTTTTTCGAGCCGAAATGGTAATTCACTGCCGCGAGGTTGACCCCAGCCTTGCTGGTGATCAGGCGCAATGAAGTTTCAGCAAATCCTTTTTCCGCGAACAATTGCTCGGCAGCATCGAGAATGCGTTCAACGGTTTCCGACTGGGCCATGGCTACTCCGCCTGACAAACACTTGTTTGAAACATACGTTTCAGAG
>NZ_JAFCTN010000028.1:39635-52229 GCF_049896045.1 Pseudomonas sp. PWP3-1b2 | reverse complement strand
AAAAAGGATGATTGCCAAGCGCAGTTCACTGTATATAATCCCAGTCACTGTATAAAAAGACAGAGCGATCAACATGCTAAAACTGACGCCACGCCAAGCTGAGATTCTGGCTTTTATCAAGCGCTGCCTCGATGACAACGGCTACCCGCCGACACGAGCGGAAATTGCGCTGGAACTGGGGTTCAAGTCCCCGAACGCCGCCGAAGAACACCTGAAAGCCCTCGCCCGCAAAGGCGCGATCGAGATGACCCCGGGTGCCTCACGCGGTATTCGCATCCCTGGCTTCGAAGCCAAGGCCGACGAATCGACCTTGCCGATTATCGGCCGAGTCGCTGCCGGTGCGCCGATCCTGGCGCAGCAGCACGTCGAGGAATCCTGCAACATCAACCCGACTTTCTTTCATCCACGTGCCGACTACCTGTTGCGGGTCCACGGCATGAGCATGAAGGACGTGGGCATTTTCGACGGCGACTTACTGGCCGTTCACACCACACGTGAAGCCCGTAATGGCCAGATCGTCGTCGCCCGTATTGGCGATGAAGTCACCGTCAAACGCTTCAAGCGCGAAGGCAGCAAGGTCTGGCTCCTGGCCGAGAACCCTGAGTTCGCCCCGATTGAAGTGAACCTGAAAGATCAGGACCTGGTGATCGAAGGCTTGAGCGTCGGCGTCATTCGCCGCTAAAGGAGGCACCATGCAGTTCATGCACACCCCGCAACAGGCACAATTGTCGCTGTTTGAGGCTTTTATGGCCCAACCGCTTTCGCCCATCCTCAAGGAAACGGTCGAAGCGCCCTGGAGCGCCGAACCTGAGGCGTTCAGTGAACTGTCGTTGCGCGGTGCTGCCGGGAATTGCCTGAGCCTGCTGGCGCCCATGCTGCGCGAATTGAGTGAGGAGAAGGACGCTCGCTGGCTGACGCTGATCGCCCCGCCCGCCAGCCTGACTCAGGCCTGGCTGCGGGACGCCGGTCTCAACCGCGAGCGTATTCTGCTGCTGCAACCGCGCGGTACGCAAAGCGCTCAGCAGTTGACCTGCGAAGCGTTGCGCCTGGGCCGTAGCCATACGGTCGTGAGTTGGTTGAACCCACTGAATGCGACCGCCAAGCAACAGCTGATCAGCGCCGCGCGCACGGGCGATGCACAGAGCTTGAATATTCGATTGGGATGAAAGATGAGCTACAGACCAGCCCTGAAGTGAAGGGCTTTTGCTAGAGCAGTCTTGTGTAAGAAGCGGACTTGTGTGGCGAGCGGGCTTGCCCCGCGTTGGGCTGTGAAACAGCCCCAAAATCAGACACCGTGGAGTACCTGATCTACCGAATTCAACTCTTCAGGGCCGCTTCGCAGGCCAACGCGGGGCAAGCCCGCTCGCCACAGTAAATCCGCCTAACAGACCAAACCGATTGTCCAAACCTGGCCGATCTGCTTCAGCCAGCCAGCTTGCCATAGCAATCCAGCCCACTAAACCGGCTTAGTGAAGCACCCGCGATCCATCGTCTTTTTCCGGCTCGCCTTCCGCCAGGCGGCCCGCCATCTGCACACCCACGCTCAACATGGCTTTAGCCACTTCAACGTGCTGGCCTTGCAGGAACGCTTTGGCGTCCTCGGAAAAATCCAGAATAACCAGAGAACCCTCGTCCTCAGCCCGGCGCAGCTCTATTCGGCCGTCAGGCAGTTCAACAATTTCCAGAAAGGACGTTGGCATAAAAGTCTGTTCTCCACGAAAGGCCGGGATTATATCAGTCATCCACCCGGCCTCGCTGAGGATCTGAGCAGGTTTCTTTACGGCTTGATGAATGGTGCTCTGCGCAATACCACTTTCAAAGTGGGAGCTGGCTTGCCTGCGATAGCGGTGTATCAGCAACCAAACTGCAAGCTGGCCTACCGCAATCGCAGGCAAGCCAGCTCCCACAGTTGCTCGATGCCGCAGCTCAACGCCTTCTGCTCAGCACTCGTTCAAGCCTTCACGAAAGCGCAGAGCCAGCTTTTTCAGCGCCTGGCGCCAGCTTTCCAGCTCTTGCCGGCTCAGCGGTTTGGGCTCGTCTTCCTCAATCGCCACCGCCACGATCAGCGGCTGTGTCACGTCGCCCTTGGGTACGTGGGGAATGCGCGGCGGCTGGAACATGTCGGCGTGCGCCTTGAGCAAACGCGCTATCCAGCTGTCAGGGCTTTGGGCCATTTCAATCAATTCGGCGAGCTCCGGAATGGCCATGGTCTCCAGCACTTCGCGGGTCATGATCATTTCTGCGCGCGGCAAACCGGCCTGGGGCAAGCGGTAGAACCCGGCGATTTCATGGCACAGGCCCAGCAAGGCGCCGTACAGGTGGAACAACGCCGCCTCACGACCCGCCTGGACCAGCGCGATGGCATTCATCTCTTTCCCTTCCTCGGCGCGGCCAAGGGCTTCCAGGGACAAACCCGCGAAGTAAATTTTCTGATTGGTACGGGTATAGAGTTCGTTGGCCATAACGGCAGTCTCCACAACGAAAGAGGCGTAATGCTGGCTTAACAGTGTCACGGATCAGCCGAGACGCCTGCAAGCGCAAAAAAAGGCCGCCTATGCAGGCGGCCTTTGTATCGGGCAGGTATTTCGATCAAGCGCCCTGACGCTTGTCCTCGACCTTCCACTTGCCACCGTCGAAGAAGGCTTTCCAACCGGTAGGCTTGCCGTCCACTTCGGTCTGCACGTACTGCTCCTTGGTCTTGCGGCTGTAGCGGATCACAGCCGGGCGACCGTCCGGGTCTTTTTTCGGCGCTTCGCACAGGAAGTGGTATTTCGGATCGATCTCGTCCTTGTGCGGCACGATCTCCAGCACCAGCGGTGCACGGGTCTCGCGGTTTTTCGGGAACTGGCTGGCGGCCAGGAACAGGCCCGAAGCACCGTCACGCAGGATGTAAGTGTCGTTGACCTTCTCGCACTTAAGCTCAGGCATCTTCACCGGGTCCATCTTCGGCGGCGCCGCGTCACCGCTTTTCAGCAGCTTGCGAGTGTTTTTGCAGGTCGGATTGGTGCAACCGAAGAACTTGCCGAAACGGCCGGTCTTGAGCTGCATCTCGCTGCCGCACTTGTCGCATTCCAGGCTCGGGCCTTCGTAGCCCTTGATGCGGTAGGTGCCCTCTTCGATCTCGTAGCCGTTGCAATCCGGGTTGTTACCGCAGATGTGCAACTTGTGCTTTTCGTCCAGCAGGTAGGCGTCCATCGCAGTGCTGCAGATCGGGCAGCGGTGCTTGCCACGCAGGACCAGAGACTCGGATTCACCCTCGTCATCCGCCGCGATTTCATCGCCCGGCACCAGGTTCACGGTGGCCTTGCAGCGCTCTTTCGGCGGAAGGCTGTAACCCGAGCAACCGAGGAACACACCAGTGGACGCGGTACGAATCTGCATCGGCCGGCCACAGGTCAGGCACGGGATGTCGGTCATTACCGGCTGGTTGGCACGCATGCCGGTGTCAGGGCTTTCAGCCACTTCGAGTTTTTTCTTGAAGTCGCCGTAGAACTCGTCCAGCACGTTTTTCCAGTCGCGCTCGCCCTGGGCCACGTCATCGAGGTTCTCTTCCATGCCGGCGGTGAAGCCGTAGTCCATCAGGTTGGAGAAGCTCTCGGACAGGCGCTCGGTCACGATGTCGCCCATCTTTTCCGAGTAGAAACGACGGTTATGCAGCGCGACGTAGCCACGGTCCTGAATGGTCGAGATGATCGCCGCATAGGTCGAAGGACGACCGATACCGCGTTTTTCCATCTCTTTTACCAGGCTGGCTTCCGAGTAACGCGCCGGTGGCTTGGTGAAGTGCTGGGACGGGTCGAGCTTGATCAGCTTCAACACGTCGCCCTGGGCCATGTCCGGCAGCACATCGTCATCGCCTGGCTTGGCGATTTGCGGCATCACACGGGTATAGCCGTCGAACTTGAGGATACGGCCCTTGGCGCGCAGCTCGAAGTCCGAAGCCGCTACGCTCACCGTAGTCGACAGGTATTGCGCCGGCAGCATCTGGCAGGCCAGGAACTGGCGCCAGATCAGCTCGTAGAGGCGCTCAGCGTCGCGCTCCATGCCACTCAGCTTGCTTGGCTCGGTGTTGGCGTCGGAAGGACGAATCGCTTCGTGAGCCTCCTGAGCGCCTTCCTTGCTGCTGTAGACGTTCGGCTTCTCCGGCAGGTACTTCTTGCCGAACTCGCTTTCAATGTAAGTACGCGCCATCGCCACCGCGTCTTGCGACAGGTTGGTGGAGTCGGTTCGCATATAGGTGATGTAGCCGGCTTCATACAAACGCTGGGCCATCATCATGGTCTTCTTCACACCGAAGCCCAGGCGGTTACTTGCAGCCTGTTGCAGGGTGGAGGTGATGAACGGCGCCGACGGTTTGCTGCTGGTCGGTTTGTCTTCACGCTTGACGATGCTGTAGCTGGAAGACTTGAGCTTCTCCAGCGCGGCCATAGCCTGGGCTTCATTCAGCGGTTTGAAAGCCTCGCCTTTCTCGCGGGCCACTTCAAAGCGCACGTTGGCGCCCTTGGCGGTGCCGAGGTCAGCGTGAACTTCCCAGTATTCTTCGGGGTTGAACGCACGGATTTCGCGCTCACGCTCCACCACCAGCTTTACCGCAACCGATTGCACACGGCCGGCGGACAAGCCACGGGCGATCTTCGCCCACAGCAGTGGCGAGACCATGTAACCCACGACGCGGTCGAGGAAACGACGGGCCTGCTGAGCGTTAACACGGTCGATGTCCAGCTCGCCCGGCTTGGAGAAGGCTTCCTGGATGGCTTTTTTGGTGATTTCGTTGAACACCACACGCTTGTAGCGGCTGTCATCACCGCCGATGGCTTCGCGCAGGTGCCAGGCAATGGCTTCCCCTTCGCGGTCCAAGTCCGTCGCGAGATAGATGGTGTCGGCATCCTTGGCGAGCCGGCGCAGCTCTTCGATGACCTTTTCCTTGCCTGGAAGGATTTCGTACTTGGCCTTCCAGCCATGATCCGGGTCCACACCCATACGTGAGACCAGCTGCTTGCGCGCTTTCTCTTTAGGGGTGAGCACCGGACCTTCGCCCGCAGCCGCCTTGCCGCGCTTGGCGGCAGGCTCCTTGCTGGCGCTAGCCGAACCGCTGGTGGGCAGGTCTCGGATATGGCCGATACTCGACTTCACCACGTACTCGTTGCCCAAGTACTTGTTGATGGTCTTGGCCTTAGCCGGGGATTCCACAATGACCAGCGATTTGCCCATGGATCGGAAAATTCCTGAATTCGAGAAGTGAGAGGCAGTTGGCGCCTGTCGCGGCAACGCTATATATAGTGGCAACAAGGTGAGGTCAAGCGCAGCATTCTGCGCAGCCCGCCGTTATTGCCCTGAAAAAAGACTGGGTTCGACCTGGACCAAAGCAAAGCGCGGGACCTGCTCGCCGTCAACTTCGACGCTCTCCAGGAACATGCTCAAGGGGCGCACCCAAAAGCCGTAATCGCCATACAGTGCTTGGTAAAACACCACTTCTTCTTCGGTCTCGGAGTGCCGCGCCACATTAAAAACACGGTACTGCGGACCTTTATAATGTTGGTAGAGCCCTGGTTCGACTTTCATGCTCTGGCCCTCTTACAAAATGTCTTGAAAAAAAATATTAAAAAATCCAAAAAACAAAAACCGGGGCACTGGGCCCCGGCTTCCGTCAACGTAACGCTTAAACGCGTTCGAAGACGGTGGAAATGCCTTGGCCGAGACCAATGCACATGGTTGCAACCCCAAGGTTGCCGCCATTTTGCTTCATCACGTTAAGCAAAGTGCCGGAGATACGCGCACCGGAGCAACCGAATGGGTGGCCCAGGGCAATCGCACCGCCGTGCAGGTTAACCTTCTCGTTCATCTTGTCGAGAACTTTCAAATCTTTCAACACTGGCAAGGCCTGTGCGGCGAAAGCTTCGTTGAGCTCGAAGAAGTCGATATCGGAGATGGTGAGGCCCGCGCGCTTCAAGGCTTTTTGTGTGGCCGGTACTGGACCATAGCCCATGATTGCCGGGTCCACACCCGCCACGGCCATCGAACGAATCACGGCCAGCGGCTGGATACCCAGGTCCTGGGCACGCTGCGCCGACATCACGATCATGCACGAAGCACCGTCAGTGATCTGCGACGAAGTGCCGGCTGTCACGGTGCCGCCCTTTGGATTGAAGGCAGGCTTGAGGGCCGCCAGGCTTTCCAGGGTGGTGTCCGGACGAATGGTCTCGTCGTAGTCGAACAGTTTCAGGAAACCGTTCTCGTCGTAGCCGTTCATCGGGATGATCTCATCCTTGAACTTGCCTTCCACGGTTGCCTTGTGGGCCAACTGGTGGGAGCGCAGGCCGAACGCGTCCTGGGCTTCGCGGGTAATGCCGTGCATTTTGCCGAGCATTTCCGCGGTCAGGCCCATCATGCCCGAGGCTTTCGCCGCGTACAGCGACATGTGCGGGTTAGGGTCGACGCCGTGCATCATGCTGACGTGGCCCATGTGCTCCACGCCACCCACCACGAACACATCACCGTTACCGGTCATGATCGCCTGGGCGGCAGTGTGCAGCGCGCTCATCGAGGAGCCACACAGGCGGCTGACGGTTTGGCCGGCTGCCGTGTGCGGGATCTGAGTCATCAACGACGCCATGCGCGCAATGTTCCAGCCCTGCTCCAGGGTCTGGTTAACGCAGCCCCAGATCACGTCTTCGACCTCGTTCGGGTCAACCTTGACGTTGCGCTCCAGCAGCTTGCTGATCAGGTGCGCCGACATGTCTTCAGCGCGGGTGTTGCGGTGCATGCCGCCCTTGGAGCGGCCCATTGGCGTGCGACCGAAGTCGACAATCACCACGTCTCTTGGATTCAAGCTCATAAATATTCTCGCTCTAGTCGTCTGGGCGCTTAACCGAAGAAACGCTGGCCGTTTTTGGCCATCTCGCGCAGTTTTTCGGTCGGGTGGTACAGCGGGCCCAAATCAGCGTATTTGTCAGCCAGGGCAACGAACTCGGCCACACCGATGGAATCGATGTAACGCAGTGCACCACCACGGAATGGAGGGAAACCAATACCGTACACCAGGCCCATATCGGCTTCGGCGGCGGTTTCAACGATGCCGTCTTCCAGGCAACGCACGGTTTCCAGGCACAGGGCGATCATCATCCAGTTGATGATGTCCTCGTCGGACACCTCACGCTGCTCGTAGATGACCGGAGCCAGCACTTCGTGAACCGACGGGTCGGCCACTTTCTTCTGCTTGCCCTTCTTGTCGGCCTCGTAGGCGTAGAAGCCCTTGCCGTTCTTCTGGCCCAGGCGCTTGGCCTCGTACAACGCGTCGATCGCCGAGCGGCGGTCGTCTTTCATACGGTCCGGGAAGCCTTCAGCCATGACGTCGCGACCGTGGTGACCAGTGTCGATGCCGACCACGTCCATCAGGTACGCCGGGCCCATTGGCCAGCCGAATTTTTCCATGACCTTGTCGATGCGCACGAAGTCCACACCGGCACTGACCAGCTTGGCGAAACCGCCGAAGTAAGGGAACAGCACGCGGTTGACCAAAAAGCCCGGGCAGTCATTGACCACGATCGGGTTCTTGCCCATTTTCTTGGCGTAGGCAACGGTGGTGGCAACAGCCAGCTCGCTGGACTTCTCGCCACGGATGACTTCCACCAGCGGCATCATGTGCACCGGGTTGAAGAAGTGCATGCCGACGAAGTTTTCCGGACGCTTGAGAGCTTTGGCCAGCAAGCTGATGGAAATGGTCGAGGTGTTCGACGCCAGAATCGTGTCGTCTTTAACCTGGGCTTCCACTTCAGCCAGTACGGCCTGCTTGACCTTCGGGTTCTCGACAACGGCTTCGACCACCAGGTCGACGTGACCGAAATCGCCGTAGGACAGCGTAGGACGAATGCCGTTAAGCACTTCAGCCATCTTCGCAGGGGTCATGCGACCTTTATCAACGCGGCCGACCAGCAGCTTGGCGGCTTCTGCCAGGCCTTGCTCAATGCCGTGCTCGTTGATGTCTTTCATCAGGATCGGCGTGCCTTTGGACGCCGACTGATAGGCGATACCGCCGCCCATGATACCGGCGCCGAGTACGGCAGCCTGTTTCACGTCTTTGGCGATTTCGTCGTAGGCCTTGGCCTTTTTCTTCAGCTCCTGATCGTTCAGGAACAAGCCGATCAGGCTTTGTGCAGCCGAGGTTTTCGCCAGTTTGACGAAACCGGCAGCTTCCACTTCCAGGGCTTTGTCGCGACCGAAGTTCGCGGCCTTCTGGATGGTCTTGATCGCTTCAACCGGCGCCGGGTAGTTCGGGCCGGCCTGGCCCGCCACAAAACCTTTGGCGGTTTCGAACGACATCATTTGTTCGATGGCGTTGAGCTTGAGCTTTTCCAGCTTCGGCTGACGCTTGGCCTTGTAGTCAAATTCGCCGTTGATGGCGCCTTTGATCAGGTTCAGTGCAGCTTCGGCCAGTTTGTCCGGCGCAACCACAGCATCAACGGCGCCGACTTTCAGCGCGTCTTCAGCGGTGTTTTCCTTGCCAGCGGCAATCCACTCGATGGCATTGTCGGCACCGATCAGGCGCGGCAAGCGTACGGTGCCGCCAAAGCCAGGGTAGATGCCCAGCTTGACTTCAGGCAGGCCGATTTTGGCAGTGGCCGACATCACACGGAAGTCTGCCGCCAGGCACATTTCGAGGCCGCCGCCCAGCGCGATGCCATTGATCGCGGCAACGGTGGGTACATTAAGGTCTTCGAAATCACTGAAAATCTTGTTGGCTTCGAGGTTGCCAGCCACGAGCTCGGCATCGGGCAGCTTGAAGTTTTCGACGAATTCGGTGATGTCAGCGCCGACGATAAACACGTCCTTGCCGCTGGAGACGATCACGCCCTTGACCGAGGCATCTGCTTTGATGGTGTCTACGGCCTGACGCAATTCATTCAGGGTTAGACGGTTGAACTTGTTGACGGACTCACCCTTGAGGTCGAATTTCAATTCGACGATGCCACTTTCAAGAGCCTTAACCGTGATGGCTTTACCTTCGTAAATCATCAACTGATCTCCACGATATGGAAGCTGAACAGTACACACTGGACGCTGGCCTCTGGTCTGACATTGATTATTTCGTCAATGCTCAAGCCAATCCGCCAGGCACACCCGCCAATGCGATAGTCGGGGTTATGTATGAGTCGTCTGACAGACAAACGCTCAATTCATACGCCCGTTTGATTTGGGTACGCCACCTTCATCCAATTCCGGGCAATTGTCAATCGCTCGAAAGGCGAGGAAAAACGCGACTTTCCAGTCATTTTAGGAACTTCAACCATAGCCTCACGCCCCGTCAATATTCAAATATTCACGAAATCAATAACAGAAAAGTTATGGGAAAAAACTGTACAGAACCGGATATGCCGCTAGGCTGGCAACAACCGTAACGCGCCTGGATGAACATCCGACGCGGCAACCACAGATTTACCGGCCTGCCTGGCCAACTCCAGCCCGATGATGATGTCGGGCTTTTTAATGCCCGATGTTCACGTCAGCGGTCTCAGGCCAGGGCCTTGAGCAGCGCATCAATAGCCTTCAACACATTCGCATCGCCCTTCTCGCCCCAATACAAGGCGATCATTTGCTTGTCGGCTTCGACTTTGTAGACGTTGGCCGGCAGCGTCGCAAAATGCGGCAACAACTTTTCATCCGTGCATGCCTCGCGCCACTGATTGACCCATACCCCAGGCGCCTTCTGCCAGTAACTCCAGATGGCCGGCGTACTGCCACGCCGTGGCCGACAGTACTGCGCGCAGGGGCTTGGTGGCTCTTGGCTGAGCCAGTGCGGCCACTCCTGGGGCGAGAGTTGCATCGCCAGGCCGATGCGGCGCGCCTCCATGCGCAGGGCCATGCGCCCGCTCTGGTGGCGTGAAGGACGCAGCCATGCCAGAGGGCTCAGAACCACCAGAAGGATTGACACCACTATCCAGACCGTCATATGTGTACTCCCGAATTTCTAGATGAGCGGATTTGATCTGACGCAACCCCATCCGCTTGAAAGCAGCCATACTGAATTTATTGCAGTCCCCTGGAGGAACGCCTCATGCCCTACAACCATATTCTGGTCGCTGTC
Source organism: Pseudomonas sp. PWP3-1b2 (assembly GCF_049896045.1). NCBI lineage: Bacteria > Pseudomonadati > Pseudomonadota > Gammaproteobacteria > Pseudomonadales > Pseudomonadaceae > Pseudomonas > Pseudomonas sp. PWP3-1b2. The sequence goes on along the minus strand of NZ_JAFCTN010000028.1, from coordinate 42,148 downwards.
GATCTGACCGAAGAGTGCGATCCGGTGATCAAGCGCGCGCAGGAATCTGCACTGGCCAATGGCGCCATACTGTCTCTGGTGCATATCGTCGAGCCCATGGCCATGGCCTTTGGCGGTGACGTACCGATGGACCTTTCCCAGTTGCAGCAACAACAATTTGACCAGGCCAAGGAGCGCCTGGACCGTTTGATTCTCAAATACCCGCACCTGAAAAAGGAAGACTGCCACCTGACATACGGCCAACCGCGCCAGGAAATCCATCACTTGGCCAAGGAAAAGGCGTGCGACTTGATCGTGGTGGGCAGCCATGGTCGTCACGGTCTGGCGTTGTTGCTGGGTTCTACTGCCAATGATGTACTGCACGGCGCGCCATGCGATGTGCTGGCGGTAAGACTGGTGAAGAGTTCCTAAGAACACCGAAAATCAAATGTGGGAGCTGGCTTGCCTGCGATAGCGCTGTATCAGTCGCCAGATGTATGAACTGACAGACTGCTATCGCAGGCAAGCCAGCTCCCACATTTCTAACTGTATTTCATATAAAAAACCCGGTGCTCACCTAAGTGAACACCGGGTTTTTTAATGCACTGGAATCAATCAGGCATCCAGCTCGGCCCAACGCTCAACCAACACTTCCAGCTCCTGGTTCAAGGTCTCCAGGGAAGCGATGACCTTGGCAGTCTCGGCCGCCGGGCGCAGGTAGAAACCCGCGTCAGCCATTTCCGCTTCTACCGCAGCGATCTGCTTTTCCTTGGCCTCGATATCACCCGGCAAGGCTTCCAGCTCGCGCTGCAGCTTGTAGCTGAGTTTTTTCTTGGCGCCAGGGGCAGCGTCCTGAGCCGGTGCAGCCGCCGCAGGCGTCACCACTGCCGAGGTCAAGTCGGCTTTGCCGGACTTGCTCTCGGTCACGCCCAGCAGGCGCGGCGAGCCGCCCTGACGCAGCCAGTCCTGATAACCACCGACGTATTCGCGCACCTTGCCTTCGCCTTCGAAAACCAGGGTGCTGGTCACCACGTTGTCGAGGAATTCCCGGTCGTGACTGACCATCAGCACGGTGCCGTTGAAAGTCAGCAACACTTCTTCGAGCAATTCCAGGGTTTCAACGTCGAGGTCATTGGTCGGTTCATCGAGTACCAGCAGGTTGGCCGGTTTGCTGAACAATTTAGCCAGCAACAGACGCGCGCGCTCACCACCGGACAAGGCTTTCACCGGCGTACGGGCACGTTGCGGGCTGAACAGGAAGTCGCCCAGGTAGCTCAGCACGTGGCGGCTCTGACCGTCGATATCGATAAAGTCGCGACCTTCGGCAACGTTGTCGATCACGGTTTTTTCCAGGTCCAACTGGTGACGCAACTGGTCGAAGTAAGCCACGTCGATCTTGGTGCCTTCTTCTACCTTGCCGTTGGTCGGCTGAAGGCCGTTAAGCATCAGCTTGAGCAAGGTGGTCTTGCCGGTACCGTTGGCGCCAAGCAGGCCGATACGGTCGCCGCGCGTCAGGACCATCGAGAAGTCCTTGATCAGGAACGGGCCGCCCGGGTGATGGAAGCTCACGTTCTCGAGCACCATCACTTGTTTGCCCGACTTGTCGGCGGTATCCAGCTGGATATTCGCCTTGCCGGTGCGCTCGCGACGCTCGCCACGCTCAACGCGCAGGGCTTTGAGTGCGCGTACACGGCCTTCGTTACGGGTGCGACGCGCCTTGATGCCCTGGCGGATCCAGACTTCTTCCTGGGCCAGCTTTTTGTCGAACAGGGCGTTGGCGGTTTCTTCAGCGGCCAGCGAGGCCTCTTTGTGCACCAGGAAGCTGGCGTAGTCGCCGTTCCAGTCGATCAGGCCGCCACGGTCCAGCTCGAGGATGCGTGTTGCCAGGCTTTGCAGGAAGGCCCGGTCGTGCGTGATAAACAGCACGGCGCCCTGGAAATCCTTGATGGCTTCTTCAAGCCAGGCGATTGCGCCGATGTCCAGGTGGTTGGTTGGTTCGTCGAGCAGCAGCAGGTCCGGCTCGGACACCAACGCCTGAGCCAGCAGCACGCGACGACGCCAGCCGCCGGACAATTCGGCGAGGGTCTTGTCTGGCGGCAGTTGCAGGCGGCTCAATGTGCTGTCGACCAGTTGCTGCAACCGCCAGCCATCACGGGCTTCGAGGTCTTGCTGAACGTGCATCAGCTTGTTCAGGTCGTCTTCGGTGACACAGTTCTGGGCCAGGTGGTGGTATTCGGCGAGCAATGCGCCAACACCGTCCAGGCCTTCGGCAACCACGTCGAACACTGTCCGTCCGTCGGCCACCGGCAATTCTTGCGGCAATTCGCCGATCTTGAGGCCTGGGGCGCGCCAAACAGAGCCGTCATCGGGCTTCTGGTCGCCTTTTACCAGCTTCATCATGCTGGACTTGCCGGTGCCGTTGCGGCCGATGATGCACACCCGCTCACCACGGGCGATCTGCCAGGACACCTTGTCCAACAACGGCATAGCGCCGAAAGCAAGGGACACATCGCTGAATTTGAGCAGGGTCATAC
>NZ_JAFCTN010000028.1:0-39536 GCF_049896045.1 Pseudomonas sp. PWP3-1b2 | reverse complement strand
GTGCTAGTCGTGATTTCTCTGCACGGACGTCTCATGCGCAGTCGCCTTTTCAACTTTTTATCTTGTCTGCTTCTTTCCGCCACCGCCGTTCAATCCGCCCAGGCCGTGGACCTCACCACCCAACGTCAATATTACGATGAAGCCAAACGCGCCCTGGCCAAAGGCGACAGCGGGCCGTACATGCAATACAGCGCCGCGCTGGCGGACTACCCGCTCACGCCTTATCTGGCGTATGACGAACTGACCGCACGCCTAAAAAGCGCGAGCAACGAGGAAATCGAACAGTTCCTCGCCAAAAACGGCGACCTGCCCCAGGCCAACTGGATGAAACTGCGCTGGCTGCGCTGGCTGGCCGACCGTGGCGACTGGCAGACCTTTGAAAAGTACTACGACCCCAAGCTCAATTTCGTCGAACTGGACTGCCTGCATGGCCAGTTCCAGCTCACGCATAACTTGAAAGCCGAAGGTTACAAGACCGCCGAAAAACTCTGGTTTACCGGCAAGTCCCAACCGGCCGCCTGCGATGTCACGTTCGGCCAATGGGCCGCCGACGGCCAACTCACCGAACAGAAAATCTGGGACCGCGCCAAGCTCGCCGCCGAAGCACGCAACTACGCGCTGGCCAACAGCCTGGTGAAAACCCTGCCAACCCTCGGCGCCCAAGGCCGCCTGATGGTGGACGTGGCGCAAAAGCCCGACATGCTCGGCGACCCGTCGCGCTTCCTGCCGGCCAACGAGGCCATGTCTGATGCCGTGGGCCTCGGCCTGCGTCGCCTGGCTCGCCAGGACCCGGACAAGGCCATGGCCCTGCTCGACGGCTACGCCAGCAGCATGCACTTCTCCCGTGACGAAAAAGTGGCAATCGCCCGTGAAATCGGCCTGACCCTGGCGCGCCGCTATGACCCGCGCGCGCTGGACGTGATGACTCAGTACGACCCGGAGCTGCGTGACAACACCGTCTCCGAATGGCGCCTGCGCCTGCTGCTGCGCCTCGCCCGCTGGGAAGATGCCTACCAGTTGACCCGCAAGCTCCCACAAGACCTGGCGACCACCAACCGCTGGCGCTATTGGCAGGCACGCAGCCTGGAATTGGCCGAGCCGAAAAACCCGCAAGCGCTGGTGCTGTACAAAAGCGTGGCCAAGGAACGTGATTTCTACGGCTTCCTCGCCGCCGACCGCTCCAAATCCCCGTACCAACTGACCAACAAACCACTGGTGATGAGCCAGGCGCTGATGAACAAGGTGCGTAACACTCCCGGCGTGCGCCGTGCGCTGGAGTTCTATGCGCGTGGCCAGATCGTTGACGGTCGCCGCGAGTGGTACCACGTCAGCCGTCACTTCAACCGTGACGAAATGGTCGCCCAAGCCAAGCTGGCCTATGACATGAAATGGTACTTCCCGGCGATTCGCACCATCAGCCAGGCGCAGTACTGGGATGACCTCGACATCCGCTTCCCGATGGCTCACCGCGACACGCTGGTGCGTGAAGCCAAGGTACGCGGCCTGCATTCAAGCTGGGTATTCGCTATTACCCGTCAGGAAAGCGCCTTCATGGACGACGCCCGCTCCGGCGTCGGCGCCAGCGGCCTGATGCAACTGATGCCCGGCACCGCCAAGGAAACCGCGCGCAAATTCAGCATCCCGCTGGCCTCGCCCGCCCAAGTACTGGACCCGGACAAAAACATCCAGCTCGGCGCTGCGTACCTGAGCCAGGTGCACAGCCAATTCAACGGCAACCGCGTGCTCGCCTCCGCCGCCTACAACGCCGGCCCCGGCCGCGTGCGCCAATGGCTGCGCGGTGCGGACCACTTGAGTTTCGACGTGTGGGTGGAAAGTATCCCGTTCGACGAAACCCGCCAGTACGTGCAAAACGTACTGTCTTATTCAGTGATCTACGGGCAAAAGCTCAACTCACCGCAGCCACTGGTGGATTGGCATGAGCGGTACTTTGATGATCAATAAGGCCGACTGACCAAAACCCGGTGGCGAGCCCGACCATTGTGGCAAGCAGGCTTGCTGAGCCAAGAGGGCCTTGTCGTGGCGAGCAGGCCTGTTGTGGCGGGCGGGCTTGTTGTGGCGAGCGGGCTTCCCCCGCGTTGGAGTGCGAAGCGCTCCCAGTTCAGCCGACGCGGTGCAACTGATGAACCGCGTCAGCAGGTTTTAGGGCCGCTACGCAGCCCAACGCGGGGCAAGCCCGCTCGCCACATTCCCCTGCGCTAGCCTTCGTATTGCGCAACCTGCGCCCCATCACTGAACTGCAACGCCGCCAACCGCGCATACAACGGGTTGCTCGCAATCAACTGCTGATGCGTACCCACCGCCACCAGCTTGCCCTGGTCCATCACGGCAATCCGGTCAGCGTTCTTCACCGTAGCCAATCGGTGAGCGATAACCAGCGTGGTGCGCCCCTGCATCAACTGCGGCAAGGCTTGCTGAATCAAATGTTCACTCTGCGCATCCAGCGCACTGGTGGCTTCGTCGAGCAATAGAATCGGTGCGTCCACCAGCAACGCGCGGGCGATGGCCAGGCGTTGGCGCTGACCGCCGGAGAGGCCCATGCCGCCGTCGCCAAGGTGAGTCTGGTAGCCGTCGGGCATTTGCAGGATGAAGTCGTGGGCATGGGCGATGCGCGCGGCGGCTTCAACCTGGGCGGTGGTCGCGGACGGGTTGCCGTAGCGGATGTTTTCTTCGACGCTGCCGTAAAACAGCGCCGGGCTTTGGGAGACCAGGGCGAAGTGGCGGCGCAGGTCCATCGGGTCAAGTTCGGTCAGCGGGTGACCTTCGAGCAGGATGCGCCCGTGCTGGGGGTCGTAGAAGCGCAGCAGCAGGTCGAAAATCGTCGATTTACCGGCACCGGACGGTCCGACCAGCGCCAGGGTTTCACCGGGGTTAATGGTCAGGCTCAAGCCGTCGATAGCGTAACTGTCCGGCCGCGAAGGGTAGGAAAAGCGCAGGTCCTGCAGCTCCATACGGCCACTGACGCGCTCCGGCAATTGCACTGTGCCAGCGGTCGGCGCCTGGATTTCGTTGCTCGACTGCAACAGCTCGCCAATGCGCTCGGCCGCACCGGCAGCGCGCTGCAACTCGCCCAGCACCTCACTCAACGTACCCACGGCACTGCCGACGATCAGGCTATAGAACACAAACGCCGCCAGCTCACCACCAGAAATGCGCCCGCTGATCACGTCCATGCCGCCCACCCAAAGCATCACGCCCACCGCGCCGAGCACCAGCATGATAACCAGGGTAATCAGCCAGGCGCGCTGCACGATACGCTTGCGCGCAGTGGCAAAGGCTTGCTCCACGGTCACGGCAAAACGCTGTTCATCCTGCACCTGGTGGTTGTAGGCCTGCACGGTTTTGATCTGCCCGAGGGTCTCGGACACGTAGCTGCCGACGTCAGCGATGCGGTCCTGGCTCAGCCGCGACAGGCTACGCACGCGGCGCCCGAAAATCAGGATCGGCGCCAGCACCAGCGGCAGCGCTACTACCACGATGCTGGTCAGCTTGGGATTGGTGACAAACAGCAGCACGATGCCGCCGATGACCATCAAGGCATTGCGCAGAAACAGTGACAGCGAAGAACCGATCACCGACTGCAGCAGGGTGGTGTCGGTGGTCAGCCGTGACTGGATTTCCGAGCTGCGGTTGTTCTCGTAGAAGCCCGGGTGCAGGTAGATCAGGTGGTTGAACACTTGCCGGCGGATGTCGGCCACCACGCGCTCACCGATCCACGAGACCAGGTAGAACCGCGCAAATGTGCCCACGGCCAGCCCCAGTACCAGCACCATAAACAGGCCGATGGATTGGTTGAGCAAGTGCGGCGACTGGGTCATGAAGCCCTGATCCACCAGCAGGCGAATCCCCTGCCCCATGGACAAGGTAATGCCGGCTGTGACGATCAGCGCCAACAAGGCTCCCAGCGCCTGCCAGCGATAGGGCGCAATAAAGCGGCTGGCGAGACGGATCGCACGACGTTGACGGACTGAAAACATGGAGGGCATCACCTGATGAGCGCAGATAGGTACACCACAACATTGGGGGAACTTGAGTAAATAACAATGAGTCAGGTTAATTATGCCCACCGATGCAGGCCCCTAGAGGCTATCGGTCTAACGCCTGACTGGAAATTTGTATCGGTTTCTGGTGGACTTGGCGTTCGAATCGGTGACCGCGTAAGGAGTTGTAATAGCGCGGTCACGCGAGGGAATTAAAGTAGGTACACAACCTGATGAGGAGACAGGCCATGACCTTGCAAAATAGCAGCGAAGCCAAAATTGAAGTGATTCGCCAACCGCAGCAGTTGCCGTGCTCGTACATTGATGCCAAAGGCCGCGAAGTGCAGATCACCGAAGAAATGATCCAGCAAGCGTGCAGCGAGCTGGAACAGCGACTGGTCAAGCCTGCGCAGCAAGGCTGAAGCGCCCACGCTCTTTCAAACCCGGCCCCATGGCCGGGTTTTTTATTGGGGTGTTAAAGCCAGCCCTTTAAGGTCTTTGGAAACCCGTCTGATAGGGCGAACACTATCCCTGTGGCGAGCGGGCTTGTCCCGCGTTGGAGTGCGAAGCGCTCCCAGTTCAGCCGACGCTGTGCAACTGATTAACCGCGTCAGCAGGTTTTAGGGCTGCTTCGCAACCCAACGCGGGACAAGCCCGCTCGCCACAGAGTATTTATCGCCTGTTCTGCCTAAATACCTTGAGAGGGCTGGGCGCCCAACGCGGTGACGATCGCCGACAACACGGCCGACTCGCCGTTGATGCGTACTTTCAAGCCGTCGATCTCGCGACGCTCCGGGTAGTGCTTGCGCAGCAGGTCGAACGCCTTGCGCTGTTCTTCCACGGTTCCCACAAGGCTGCGGCGGAAATCCGCGTCATCGCGGCGCGGGTCGTACACGCTGCGGCACAAGGTGGCCAATGCCCAGGCCGGATCGGTTGACGCATTTAACTGCACCTCGGCCAGCCAGGGCTGCGGCAGCAAGTCCTTGAGTTGAATGCTCGGCGCCTGGCCCAGGTGCGCGCAGAACGCTTGATAGATTTGCGCCGTGCCGCGCTGCTTGCCGTCCAGGCTGTAGCCGGCGATATGCGGGGTGGCCAGCACACACAGGTCGGCCAGGTCGACGTCCACCTCCGGTTCGCCTTCCCATACGTCCAGCACCGCTTGCAGGTCTTCGCGGTCCAGCAACACTTCGCGCAGCGCGGCGTTGTCCACCACCGGGCCACGGCTGGCGTTGATCAGCCAGGTACCGGGCTTGAGGCTGTTCAGACGCTGGCGATCAAACAGATGCCAGGTGGAGCCATTGCCGGACTTGGTCAGCGGCGTGTGCAGGCTGATCACGTCGCATTGCTCGATGATCTGCGCGAGGCTGACGTAGTCCCCGTCTTCGGCGATCTGGCGCGGCGGGTCGCACACCAGCACGTTCCAGCCCAAGCCTTTAAGGACCTTGACCAGACGCCCGCCGACTTCACCGGCCCCCACCACGCCATAGGTGCGGCTGTTAAGGTCCGCGCCTTCGATCTCAGCCAGTGTGTGCAGGCTGCCCAGCACGTAATCCACCACACCACGGGCATTGCAGCCCGGCGCGCTGGACCACTGGATACCGGCCTGCCGGAAATAGTCGAGGTCCAGGTGGTCGGTGCCGATGGTGCAGGTGCCGACGAAACGCACATTAGTACCATCGAGCAAGGCGCGGTTGACGTTGGTCACCGAGCGCACCAGCAACACGTCTGCCTGCTCGACCATGGCACGGTCAATGGAGCGGCCGGGCACACGGCGAATCTCGCCAAACCCTTCGAAGAATGCATCGAGCAGCGGGATATTTTCGTCGGCAACAATCAGCATGGCAGGCTCCTTTCGCGGACTCGCAGTGTACAGGGATGCGATCGGTGTTCCACCGCAGATGCCGGATGGGAAGCGCTTATGTGGGAGCCGGGCTTGCCCGCGATAGCATCATCTCGGTACCGCTGACAGACCGAGGTGTCTGCATCGCAGGCAAGCCAGCTCCCACAAGGGTTCAGTGTTTGTAGAAAAGTTGCTTACAAATCCCTAACACAGGTTTTTTCCTGACCACTGCGTCAAAGCGTAGACTTCGCGGTCCTTGCGCTTTTCTAGACTGGACACCTGTACGTGAACATTGCCACCACCGCCCTCTCCCGCCCCGCCCGCGTCAGCCGCGAGGTGCGCAGCCTGTTGACGCTGGCCCTGCCGATCATGATCGGCCAATTGGCGACCACCGCCATGGGCTTTGTCGATGCGGTGATGGCTGGGCGCGTGAGCGCGCGGGACCTGGCGGCCGTTGCGCTGGGCAACTCGATCTGGATTCCGGTGTACCTGCTGATGACCGGCACCCTGCTGGCCACCACGCCAAAAGTCGCCCAGCGCTTCGGCGCCGGCCAGCACACCGAGATCGGCCCGCTGGTGCGTCAAGCCTTGTGGTTGGGGCTGATGGTCGGCATCACCGCGCTGCTGATGCTGATCAGCGCCGAGCCGATCCTCCACGCGATGAACGTCGACCCCGAGCTGATCAAACCCTGCATGGCCTACCTGCACGGCATCGCATCCGGCATGCCCGCCATCGCCCTGTATTACGTGTTGCGCTGTTTCAGCGATGGCCTGGGCCGTACGCGGCCGAGCATGGTCATGGGCTTGTGTGGGCTGGCGCTGAATATTCCGCTGAACTACGTGTTCATCTATGGCCACTTCGGCGTGCCGGCCATGGGCGGCGTGGGCTGTGGCTGGGCCACGGCCATCGTGATGTGGGTGATGATGCTCGGTTTGGCGGCCTGGACCCGGTGGGCACCGGCCTACCGCAGCAGCGAGCTGTTCAAGCGTTTCGACTGGCCGCAGTGGGCAGTCATCAAGCGCGTGCTGAACATCGGCTTGCCGATTGGTATCGCAGTGTTTGCGGAGTCGAGCATCTTCGCGGTAATCGCCCTGTTGATCGGCAGCCTCGGCGCCAACGTGGTGGCCGGCCACCAGATCGCACTGAATTTCAGCTCGCTGGTGTTCATGATTCCTTACTCGCTAAGCATGGCGGTCACCGTGCGCGTCGGGCAGGCAATGGGCCGGGGTGAGCCGCGTGAGGCGCGCTTTGCTGCCGGGGTCGGCATGGGCACTGCGCTGGCGTACGCATGCCTGTCGTGCAGCCTGATGCTGCTGTTTCGCGAACAGATTGCGACGATTTATACGCCTGACGCGCAAGTGATCCACGTTGCATCGATGCTGATTGTGTTTGCCGCGCTGTTCCAGTTCTCCGACGCGATCCAGGTCACTGCCGCCGGTGCGCTGCGCGGTTATCAGGACACACGGGTGACCATGGTGCTGACGCTGTTTGCTTACTGGGGTGTCGGGTTGCCGGTGGGTTACGCGCTGGGGCTGACCGATTGGCTGGGCGCCGCCAGCGGGCCGAGTGGCCTGTGGCAAGGGCTGATTGTGGGCTTGAGCTGCGCTGCGGCCATGCTGGTGATCCGCCTGGCACGCAGCGCGCGCCGGCGGATTCGCCACGTACCGGTAGCGGTTTAAGCAGACTTCTTGCGAATCCAGTACAGGTACGTACCGGCCTGTTCCTGCTGATCCACCAGTTCGTGGTCGAGGAACACACAGAACTTGGGAATATCGCGGCGGGTCGAGGGGTCGGTCGCAATTACCTTGAGCAAGCCGCCGGGCGCCAGGTCACGGATATGCTGATGCAGCATCATTACGGGTTCCGGGCAATTGAGGCCGGTGGCGTCGAGGGTCCCATCGACAGGTAATTCAAGGCTCATGGTTCACTCCTGATACTGGCACCGCTCAAAAATGTGGGAGCGGGCTTGCTCGCGAAGACGCGGGCACATTCACTATAGATTTCGACTGTTATACCGCTATCGCGGGCAAGCCCGCTCCCACATTTGATATCAGTGCTTTTTGGGTTTCTTCGCGCTTTCAAGGCGACGCAAATGGCACGTCACTTCCTCACGGTCGTGATACAGCTGCTTGCAGCCGATCTCCACCCGAATACCCCGCGCCTTGAAGCCGTCCTCGATACGCTCCAGCAAACGCTTCACCTCGGCGTAACGCTGCTTCATCGGCAACTTCAGGTTCACCACCGCCTCGCGGCAATGCCCTTCGCCGATCCAGGTTTCGAGCAAGGCCGCGTTGCGCGCGGGTTTCTCGACGATGTCACACACCATCCAGTCCACCGGCTGCTTGGGCACGAAGGTGAAGCCGTCGGCCATCAAGTGCTGCACAAGGCCGGTGTCCATCAGGCTTTCGGCCATGGGGCCGTTGTCGATGGCGGTCACCAGCATGCCACGGTTGACCAATTGCCAGGTCCAGCCGCCGGGCGCTGCGCCAAGGTCGACGCCGGTCATGTCGCCGTGCAGGCGCTCGTCCCACTGGTCGCGCGGGATAAAGTGGTGCCAGGCTTCTTCCAGCTTGAGGGTCGAACGGCTTGGCGCGTCACGCGGGAACTTGAGGCGCGGGATGCCCATTGGCCACATCGCCGAGTTGTTCGACTCGGCCAGGCCCATGAACACTTCGCGGCCACTTTTAAAGGTCAGCAGCAGGCGCGGCTTGCTCGGATCGTCCACCAGCTTGCCGGCGTTGAGCAAGGCTTTGCGCAGATGCACTTCGAATTTCTTGCAGAAGTTCGATAGCTCTTTACCGTCGTTGGTGTCGACCATCTCCAGCCACAGGCTGCCGCACACCGGAAACTCGCGCAGGTGGGCGAGGATCACGCTGATGCGGTCGGTTTCCGGCAGGTCGATAAACACCCCACGCGCCCACTGCCTCGGGAAGATCAGCTCGGCAAAACGCTGGCCGTGCATCAGGCGCTGGGCGCCGTCTTCTTCGGTGCAGACAAATTCGGCGCAGGCGCTGCCGGTCTTGGCTTTGGCGTAGCCGGACACGTTCAGGCGCGCGGCGTGTTCCGCGATCTCGGAACAGACTTCGCCTTCAAAACCCGGGCGGCAGTGCATAAAAAGGGTGTTCATCAACTCTCCAAGTGAATCAACCGGCCTTGCGCTGTCGCAATGCCTGTCATGAAAACCCGCGCATGATAACGGAGTTCGGAACCTTGGACTTAACGATAGAGTCCAGTTATTAGCCTGCTAATGAAAACAGGGCTAAGTTGAAAGCTCTGTTCGTCCCGCCAGGTCCGTAGCCGTGCGGACCATAAGGAGTCATGTAATGTCATCCGTTGATAGCCTGAGAACCCTTAAAACACTGGAAATTGACAGCAAGACCTACCACTACTTCAGCCTGCCCGAAGCCGCCAAGAGCCTGGGCGACCTGGGCCAGTTGCCGATGTCGCTCAAGGTGCTGCTGGAAAACCTGCTGCGCTGGGAAGACAACAAGACCGTCACCGGCGCCGACCTCAAGGCCATTGCCGCCTGGCTCAAAGAGCGCCAGTCCGACCGTGAAATCCAGTACCGCCCCGCTCGCGTATTGATGCAAGACTTTACCGGCGTTCCCGCCGTGGTTGACCTGGCCGCCATGCGCGCGGCCATGGCCAAGGCCGGTGGCGACCCGCAGCGTATCAACCCGCTGTCGCCGGTGGACCTGGTGATCGACCATTCGGTAATGGTCGACAAGTTCGGCAACGCAGACGCCTTCGAGCAGAACGTCGACATCGAAATGCAGCGCAACGGCGAACGTTACGCCTTCCTGCGCTGGGGCCAGAGCGCCTTTGACAACTTCAGCGTGGTGCCGCCGGGCACCGGCATTTGCCACCAGGTCAACCTTGAATACCTTGGCCGCACCGTGTGGACCAAGGACGAAGACGGCCGCACCTACGCCTTCCCCGACACGCTGGTCGGCACCGACTCCCACACCACCATGATCAACGGCCTCGGCGTACTGGGCTGGGGCGTGGGCGGCATCGAAGCGGAAGCGGCCATGCTCGGCCAACCGGTGTCGATGCTGATCCCGGAAGTGATTGGCTTCAAACTCACCGGCAAGCTCAAGGAAGGCATCACGGCCACCGACCTGGTGCTGACCGTGACCCAAATGCTGCGCAAAAAAGGCGTGGTGGGTAAATTCGTCGAATTCTACGGCGACGGCCTGGCCGATTTACCGCTGGCCGACCGCGCGACCATCGCCAACATGGCCCCGGAATACGGCGCCACCTGTGGTTTCTTCCCGGTGGACGAGGTGACGCTGGACTACCTGCGCTTGTCCGGCCGCCCCGCCGAAACCGTTAAACTGGTCGAGGCCTACACCAAGGCCCAGGGCCTGTGGCGCATCGCCGGTCAGGAACCGGTGTTCACCGACACCCTGGCGCTGGACATGGGCAGTGTTGAAGCCAGCCTGGCCGGGCCGAAACGCCCGCAGGACCGGGTTTCCCTGCCAAATGTCGGCCAGGCGTTCAGCGACTTCCTCGACCTGCAATTCAAACCCACCAATAAAGAAGAAGGCCGCCTGGAAAGTGAAGGCGGCGGCGGTGTGGCCGTGGGCAATGCAGATTTGGTAGGTGAGACCGACTACGAGTACGACGGCCACACCTATCGCCTGAAAAACGGCGCCGTGGTGATCGCCGCGATCACCTCCTGCACCAACACCTCCAACCCCAGTGTGATGATGGCGGCCGGGCTGGTGGCGAAGAAGGCCGTGGAAAAAGGCCTGACTCGCAAGCCCTGGGTCAAAACCTCCCTGGCGCCCGGTTCCAAAGTGGTTACCGACTATTACAAGGCGGCAGGCCTGACCGAATATTTGGACAAGCTTGGCTTTGACCTCGTCGGCTATGGCTGCACCACCTGCATTGGCAACTCCGGGCCGTTGCCCGAGCCGATTGAAAAAGCCATCCAGAAAGCTGACCTCGCCGTCGCCTCGGTGCTATCAGGCAACCGTAACTTCGAAGGCCGCGTACACCCGCTGGTGAAAACCAACTGGCTCGCGTCGCCGCCGCTGGTCGTCGCTTATGCCTTGGCCGGTACGGTGCGTATCGACATCAGCAGCGAGCCGCTGGGTAACGATCAGGACGGCAAGCCGGTGTACCTGAAAGACATCTGGCCAAGCAGTAAGGAAATTGCCGACGCCGTGGCTCAGGTCAGCACGAGCATGTTCCACAAGGAATATGCCGAAGTGTTTGCCGGTGATGAGCAGTGGCAGGCGATTGAAGTGCCGCAAGCCGCCACTTACGTATGGCAGAAGGATTCCACCTATATCCAGCACCCGCCATTCTTCGACGACATTGGCGGGCCACTGCCGGTGATCCAGGACGTGAAAGCCGCCAATGTGCTGGCGTTGCTGGGGGACTCGGTAACCACCGACCACATCTCCCCCGCCGGTAATATCAAGACCGACAGCCCGGCCGGGCGCTATTTGCGCGAGCAAGGCGTGGAACCGCGTGACTTCAACTCCTACGGCTCACGCCGCGGCAACCATGAAGTAATGATGCGCGGCACCTTCGCCAACATCCGGATCCGCAATGAAATGCTTGGCGGTGAGGAAGGCGGCAACACCCTCTACATCCCGACCGGCGAGAAAATGCCGATCTACGACGCGGCCATGAAATACCAGGCCTCGGGCACGCCGCTGGTGGTGATCGCGGGGCAGGAATACGGCACCGGGTCGAGCCGTGACTGGGCGGCCAAGGGCACCAACCTGCTGGGGGTCAAGGCGGTGATCGCCGAGAGCTTCGAGCGTATCCACCGTTCCAACCTGGTGGGCATGGGCGTGCTGCCGCTGCAGTTCAAGCTGGATCAGAACCGCAAGTCGCTCAAACTGACCGGCAAGGAGAAAGTCGACATTCTTGGGCTGACCGACGCCGAGATCGAACCGAGGATGAACCTGACGCTGGTGATTACACGGGAGGACGGCAGCAGCGAGAAGATTGAAGTGCTGTGCCGAATTGATACGTTGAATGAAGTGGAGTACTTCAAGGCGGGCGGGATTCTGCACTACGTGCTGCGCCAGTTGATCGCCAGCTAAAGAACACCGCAGGTCAAATGTGGGAGCTGGCTTGCCTGCGATAACGGTAGACCAGCCAACATTTTCTTGGCTGACCCACCGCTATCGCAGGCAAGCCAGCTCCCACATTTTTAATCGCATTTCAAATCAGCCGAACAGCCACTTCCACAGCAGCACCAGCACGACGACAGCCAACACCGGCCGTGCAATGCGGTACGCCTTCGGATGCTTGCGCTTCCACTGCTTCACCACACCACTGAACCTGTCGCTGAACGTCTTGCTCCACGCATACGCCTGGTTGATCCCGCCCACGCGCTCGTCGTCCAGATTCTGCGGCGCCGTTGCGCGGCCCAATTGCTTGCTGACCCAACGGTTAACGCCGGTCATCAAGCGGTTGCTCAGCGGTCGCTCGATGTCGCAGAACAAAATCACGCGGGTGTGTTCGGTTTCGTTCTTCACCCAGTGCACGTAGGTTTCGTCGAACATCACGTCTTCACCGTCGCGCCAGGCGTACACCTGGCCGTCGACGAAGATGCGGCAGTCGTCGGAGTTCGGCGTGGACAGCCCCAGGTGGTACCGCAACGAACCGGCAAACGGGTCGCGATGCGGGTTGAGGTGGCTACCGCCCGGCAACAGCGCAAACATCGCGCCTTTCACGTTGGGAATGCTGCTGACCAGCGCCACGGTTTTCGGGCACAGCGCCTCGGCCGATGGCAGGGGTTTGTCGTACCACTTGAGGTAGAAACGCTTCCAGCCCTTTTTGAAGAACGAACCGAAACCGGCGTCGTTATTCTTTTCGGCGGCACGGATGTAACCCTCGTCGAACAGGTGCATGGCCTCTTCGCGGATCACTTCCCAGTTGTCCTTGAGCACGTCCAGCTCCGGGAACTTGCTGCGGTCCAGATAGGGTTTGGACGGTACGGCGGAGAACAGGTACATCAAGGCGTTATACGGGGCGAACAGCGCCGAATGGTTGACGAACTGGCGCAACACCGGCAAACGCGCCTTGCCGCGCAAGTGCACATACAGAATGCTGCCGATAAACAGCGACAGCACCGACAGTTTGGCGGCCAAAGAAAAGGTCATGCAGCAACTCCTGGAAATAATCGCCTGGCCAACAGCAGACGTAGCAGCCGGCCATGATAAACACTTGGGCCATTATGCAGAAGGCCTTCGCCGATCAGCTGACACATATCAAACCTTGTGGCGAGCGGGCTTGGTGTGTTGAGCAGGCTTGTTGTTGTCAGCAGGCTTCCTGTGGCAAGCGGGCTTGTTGTGGCGAGCGGGCTTGCCCCGCGTTGGAGTGCGTAGCGCTCCCAATTCAAACAACGCGGTGCAACGGGTGAACCGCGTCGTCAGGTTTTGGGGCTGCTGCGCAGCCCAACGCGGGGCAAGCCCGCTCGCCACAACAAGCCCGTTCGCCACAAAAACCCCGCTTGCCACAGCAGGCCCGTCCGCCACAGCAGCCCCAACATCAAGCCTGGGTTTCCTGATCAGTAAACAAATCGCTGAACAGCATGCTCGACAGGTAGCGCTCGCCGGAGTCCGGCAGGATCACTACGATGGTTTTGCCCTGCATTTCCGGCTTCTCGGCCAGGCGCACGGCCACGGCCATCGCGGCGCCGCAGGAGATACCGCACAGAATCCCCTCTTCCTGCATCAAGCGCAGGGCCATGGCCTTGGATTCTTCATCGGTCACCAGCTCAACGCGGTCGACAATCGACAGATCAAGGTTTTTCGGCACAAAGCCGGCGCCGATGCCCTGGATCTTGTGCGGGCTCGGCTTGATTTCTTCACCGGCCAGCGCCTGGGTGATCACCGGCGAGACGCGGGGCTCCACAGCCACCGACAGAATCGGTTTGCCGGCAATGTGCTTGATATAGCGCGACACACCGGTGATGGTGCCGCCGGTACCCACGCCGGCCACCAGCACGTCGACCGCGCCGGCGGTGTCGTTCCAGATTTCCGGGCCGGTGGTTTTCTCGTGGATTGCCGGGTTGGCCGGGTTTTCAAACTGGGCCGGCATAAAATAGGTCGCCGGGTCGCTCGCAACGATTTCGCCGGCTTTTTCTATCGCGCCCTTCATGCCCTTGGCCGGTTCGGTCAGCACCAGTTCCGCACCGAGCGCCTTGAGCACCTTACGCCGTTCGATGCTCATGGACGCCGGCATGGTCAGCAGCAATTTGTAGCCACGGGCAGCGGCGACAAAGGCCAGGCCAATCCCGGTGTTGCCCGAGGTCGGTTCAACAATGGTCATGCCTGGCTTGAGTTTGCCGCTGCTTTCGGCGTCCCAGATCATGTTTGCGCCAATGCGGCACTTCACGGAATACCCAGGGTTACGCCCTTCGATCTTGGCCAGAATAGTCACGCCGCGCGGCGCGATGCGGTTGATCTGCACCAGAGGCGTGTTACCGATGGAGTGCGCGTTGTCTGCAAAGATGCGGCTCATAACGGGTCCTTAAAGGCAATTTCAGGAAGGCCCCAAGGGTATGCCTCGGGCCCGCAAGCGTCCAGTCAGAGGAACGTTGCGCCCGCCTGCGCGGTCCATCGCCTATACCGTTGGGCTTAAACCGTTGGAGAATTGACCATGAAACGTCGCTACAGTGGGCTGCTATGGATCGTCGCCGTGCTGGTGGTGGTGCTGATTGCCCTGGACCTCGCGCTGCCCTACATGGTGCGCAATTACCTGAACGACAAACTCGCCGACATGGGCGACTACCGTGGCCAGGTCACGGACGTAGACCTGGCCCTGTGGCGCGGTGCCTACCGCATCAACGGCCTGAAAATCGTCAAGGTCGACGGCAAGGTGCCCGTACCGTTCGTCAACGCGCCGTTGATTGAATTTGCGGTCAGCTGGCACTCGCTGTGGTACGACCATGCGGTCGTTGCCGAAGGCCACTTCGTAAAGCCTGAAATCAACTTCGTCGACGGCGGTGCCAACAAGCAGGCGTCCCAGACCGGTAAGGGCACTGACTGGCAGCAGCAGTTGAAAAAACTGTTGCCCATCACGCTCAACGAGGTGCGGATCGAGGACGGCAAGATCGCGTTTCACAACTTCAACTCCAAGCCTCAGGTCAGCATCAATGCCACCGAAGTCAACGCCAGCTTATATAACCTGACCAACGTGGTAGACCTCAAAGGCAAGCGCGACGCGCGGTTCGATGGCAAGGCGCTCCTGCAAGGCCAAGCCCCGCTGGAAGCCTCCGCGACCTTTGATCCGTTCAATGACTTTGAAGACTTCGAATTCCGCTTCCGCGCCCGCGACCTGGAACTCAAACGCATGAATGACTTCGCCTCGGCCTACGGCAAGTTCGATTTCAAGGCCGGTACAGGCGATGTGGTGATCGAAGCGCAGGCAGAGAAAGGTCAACTCCGCGGCTATATCAAGCCGTTGTTGCGCAATGTTGAAGTGTTCGACTGGCAGCAGGACGTCGAGAACAAAGACAAAAATATCTTCCGCTCAATCTGGGAAGCCGTGGTCGGCACCAGCGAGACCGTGCTCAAGAACCAGAACAAAAACCAGTTTGCCACCCGCGTGGAACTGAGCGGCAGCGTCCATCAGCAAAATATCAGCGCGTTCTCGGCGTTTTTGGCGATTTTGCGTAATGGTTTCATCCAGGCGTTTAATGCGCGGTATGAACAGCCCAAGCCGAGCGTGGATTAAAATGGGGGAGCTGGCTTGCCTGCTCCCACAGTGACTGCCCATTCAGAGACTGAATAACCCGTCTGCGTTCACAGTCGGCGGGGCCTCGCGGTATAGTCGGGCATTGCTGATTGTTGAGGAATGACCGATGAAGTTCGAAGGCACCCAGGCCTATGTGGCTACCGATGACCTGAAACTGGCCGTCAACGCCGCCATCACCCTGGAGCGGCCGTTGCTGGTCAAGGGCGAACCGGGCACCGGCAAGACCATGCTCGCCGAACAACTGGCCGAATCCTTCGGTGCGCGGTTGATCACCTGGCACATCAAATCCACCACCAAGGCCCATCAGGGCCTGTATGAGTACGACGCGGTCAGCCGCCTGCGCGACTCGCAGCTGGGCGTGGACAAAGTGCACGACGTGCGCAATTACCTGAAGAAGGGCAAGCTCTGGGAGGCATTTGAGTCCGAGGAGCGGGTGATTCTGCTGATCGATGAGATCGACAAGGCCGACATCGAGTTCCCCAACGACCTGCTGCAAGAACTCGACAAGATGGAGTTCTACGTTTACGAGATCGACGAGACCATCAAGGCCAAGAAGCGCCCGATCATCATCATTACCTCCAACAACGAGAAAGAGCTGCCGGACGCGTTCCTGCGCCGCTGCTTCTTCCATTACATCGCCTTCCCCGACCGCACCACCCTGCAAAAAATCGTTGATGTGCATTACCCCAACATCAAAAAAGACCTGGTCAGCGAAGCGCTGGACGTGTTCTTCGACGTGCGCAAAGTGCCGGGCCTGAAGAAAAAACCCTCGACGTCCGAACTGGTCGACTGGCTCAAGCTGCTGATGGCCGACAATATCGGCGAGGCCGTGCTGCGCGAACGCGACCCGACCAAAGCCATCCCGCCCCTGGCCGGCGCCCTGGTGAAGAACGAGCAAGACGTACAACTGCTGGAACGTCTGGCATTCATGAGCCGTCGCGGTAATCGATAATGTTGCTCAACCTGTTCAATGAAATGCGTGCCGCCAAGGTGCCCGTGTCGGTGCGCGAGCTGCTGGACCTGATCAACGCCCTTAAACAGCGAGTGACCTTCGCCGACATGGACGAGTTTTACTACTTGGCCCGGGCGATCCTGGTGAAGGACGAGCGGCATTTCGACAAGTTCGACCGGGCCTTCGGCGCCTACTTCAATGGCCTGGAAAAACTCGACGATCACTTGCAGGCGCTGATTCCCGAAGACTGGCTGCGCAAGGAATTCGAGCGCTCGCTGAGCGACGAAGAGCGCGCGCAGATTCAGTCCCTGGGCGGCCTGGACACGTTGATCGAAGAATTCAAGAAACGCCTGGAAGAACAAAAAGAACGCCACGCCGGCGGCAACAAGTGGATCGGCACGGGCGGCACCAGCCCGTTTGGTTCCGGCGGCTACAACCCGGAAGGCATTCGCGTGGGTGACGCGGGTAAACGCCAAGGCAAGGCGGTAAAGGTCTGGGATCAGCGCGAGTACAAGAACCTGGATGATCAGGTGGAGCTGGGCACGCGCAATATCAAGATCGCCCTGCGCCGCCTGCGCAAGTTCGCCCGTCAGGGTGCGGCCGAAGAGCTGGACATCGACGGCACCATCGACCACACCGCCCGCGATGCCGGTTTGCTGAATATCCAAATGCGCCCGGAGCGGCGTAACACCATCAAGTTGCTGCTGCTGTTCGATATCGGCGGCTCGATGGACGCTCACGTGAAGATCTGCGAAGAGCTGTTTTCAGCGTGCAAGACCGAGTTCAAGCACCTGGAGTATTTCTACTTTCATAACTTCGTGTACGAGTCGGTGTGGAAGAACAATCAGCGCCGCACCTCGGAGCGCACCTCGACCCAGGACCTGCTGCACAAGTACGGCGCGGATTACAAAGTGATTTTCATCGGCGATGCGTCGATGGCGCCGTACGAAATCACCCAGCCCGGCGGCAGCGTTGAGCATTGGAACGAGGAAGCCGGGTATGTGTGGATGCAGCGCTTTATGGCCAAGTACAAGAAGTTGATCTGGATTAACCCGTATCCCAAAGACACTTGGGGGTATACGGCGTCGACGGGGATTGTGCGGGAATTGGTGGAGGATCAAATGTATCCGCTGACGCTTCGGGGCCTGGAAGAAGGGATGCGTTTCCTTTCTAAATAGGCGGTGAATTTACCGACGCTATCGCAGGCAAGCCAGCTCCCACACTTGGAATGCATTCCACAGCTGGATTGCATTCCACAGCTGGATTGCATTTTAGGGTTGAAATGCATTCCCCTGTGGGAGCTGGCTTGCCTGCGATGCTTTTAGCGATTCAGAAACCGCTGCAAAAAATCAATGTGCTGCCGATGCGCCGTCTCTTGCACCACCGGCGCCAGCCTTACTTTCTCCCCCGGCAAACACTGCGCCAGGCGCGCCAGCGCCAGCGGCGTCAATGCCCCCAGCCGCGGATAGCCGCCAATGGTCTGCCGATCATTGAGCAACACAATCGGCTGCCCATCCGGCGGCACCTGGATCGCCCCCAACGGTATCCCCTCGGAAATCAGCGACGGCCCCTGATACTGCAACGGCGTGCCCAACAGGCGCATGCCCATGCGGTCGGCGCGACTGTCCAGCGCCCACTCAGTGTTGAAGGCATCGAACAGGCTTTGCCCACTGAACTGGCCGATCTGCGCGCCAATGATTACCTCCAGCGGCGCCTTGGCGGGTAAGGCCGGCGTGTTGAGCACCTTCATTGCACCGCCCGTGCCGGAATAAGCCAAGCGCCCGCCTTCGGTCAACGCCTTGCCGAAACCGTCCAGCCCGCCCAGTTCTTCACGCACCACCGTGGCGCAACTGCCCAGCACGTGCGGCGCATCGAACCCGCCCGGCGCCGCCAAATAGGCCCGCGCCCCGCTGAACGGTTGGGTAAAGCGCAAACGCTGGCCCTTTTGCAGGATAAAACTGCGCCCGGGGCTGATGGCACGTTCGTCGATGTACGCGCCCAGGTCCGCACCGGCCAGCGCCAACAGGCAATACTCCTCAGCCCTCACGGTAAACCCGCCCAAGGTGATTTCCACCACCGGCGCATCCAGCGCATTGCCAAGCAACCAGTTGGCCCACGACATCGACACCCAATCCAGCGCGCCGCCCTGGGTCACGCCCAGGTGGCGCACGCCGAAACGCCCGGCGTCCTGCAACAGGCACAGCGGCGTGCTGGCCTCGATGATCAAGCGGCTCATGCCTGCGCCTCCAACGGCGTGTCATCGCCACCCAGGTTGATAAAGTCAGCGTGGCTCACGGCCTCGAAACGCACCGTGTCACCGGGTTGCATCAGGCTGTAGCCGTCGCGTTCGCGGTCGAAGAGTTTGGCCGGGGTGCGGCCGATCAGGTTCCAGCCGCCCGGCGATACCACCGGGTAGGCGGCGGTTTGCCGTTCGGCGATGCCGACGCTGCCAGCCGCCACGCGTTTGCGCGGGGTGTTGAGGCGCGGTGTGGCGAGGGCCTCATCCACCAGCCCCATAAACGCAAAGCCGGGTGCGAAGCCGAGGGCAAACACCTGGTATTCATGAGTGCTATGGCGGCGGATCACTTCATCCACCGCAAGGCCGCTGCGCTGGCTGAGTAACGTCAGCTCAGGGCCGACACTCACGTGGTACCACACCGGCAACACATGGCACTGGCCGCTGCCTTGAGCCTGAGGTTGCAGGTCAGTCAGCGCCTGGTCGATAAGCTCGCGCGCCTGGGCCGGGCTGACGGCGGTGAGGTCGTAATGCACCATCAACGTGGTGTAGGACGGCACCAGATCCACCAGCGCCGCGCCGAAACAGTCACGCAGGCGTTGTGTGGCGGCAAGCATCCACGGCATG
The DNA here is from genome assembly GCF_049896045.1 of Pseudomonas sp. PWP3-1b2. NCBI lineage: Bacteria > Pseudomonadati > Pseudomonadota > Gammaproteobacteria > Pseudomonadales > Pseudomonadaceae > Pseudomonas > Pseudomonas sp. PWP3-1b2. The sequence continues at coordinate 20,153 of NZ_JAFCTN010000028.1, read as the reverse complement.
TTGGCTTCAGCGATCACATCGAACAGACGCACCATCAGGCAATCGATGGCCACCACCTCAATCCGTGGCTTCATGCTGGCTTCAACGCCTCGCGAATGCGCTGCACAGCGGCAATCGAACTGGCGTTGTCGCCGTGAACACACAAGGTGTTGGCGTGCAGCAACAAGGCGCTGCCATCGCTGGCGGTCAGGGGTTCGCCACGGGAAATGGTCAGGGCCTGCTGCACGATGGTGTCAGCGTCGTGATGCACGGCGCCCGGCAGTTGACGCGAAACAAGGTGGCCTTGGGCGTCGTAGGCACGGTCGGCGAAGGCTTCAAACCACAGCGTCACCCCGTATTCATCGCCCAGGGCTTGCGCCGCGCTGTTGTCGCGTGTGGCCAGCAACATCAGCGGCACGTCGCCATAGGCCGCCACGGCCTGCACCACTGCGCGCAACTGCGCCGGGTTGGCCATCATGTCGTTGTACATCGCGCCGTGGGGTTTCACATAGCTGACCCGCGCACCTTGCGCACGGCAGATGCCATCCAGGGCGCCGATCTGGTAGTGCAACAGGTCCTGGATTTCCTGGGGCGTGTAGGCCATGGAGCGGCGGCCAAAACCTTGCAGGTCTTGATACGCCGGGTGCGCACCGACCTGCACGCCATGCTTGAGGGCAAGGGTCACGGTCTTGCGCATGATGCTCGGGTCGCCGGCATGAAAGCCACAGGCTACGTTGGCACAATCAATGAATGGCATGACCTCGGCGTCCAGACCCAGGGTCCAGTTGCCAAAGCTTTCGCCGATGTCGCAATTCAAAAGCAGACGGCTCACGGTAGTTGCTCCTGTAGGCTTTGTATTTTTTGTAGTGTGGGATTTTTTACGCAGAACTCGCAACTTGTCCTGAGACCCTTACGACGCTTATCGTGGAATAACGCGATTTTTGGCGTTTGCCCGGTGCGGCGTCCAACTAATAAAAACCGATCCAAGCATAAGAAAAGTTGATCCCATGAATTTGAAGTTTCTCGAAACCTTCGTCTGGGTGGCCAAGCTCAAGAGCTTTCGCCTGACCGCCGAAAAGCTGTTCACCACCCAGGCCTCGATTTCCAGCCGCATTGCCGTGCTGGAAAGCGAGCTGGGCGTGAAGCTGTTTCTGCGCGATTCACGGGGCGTGAGCCTGACCCCGGAAGGCTTGAAGGTGCTCGATTATGCCGAGCAAATGATGGTGACCATGCAGGGCTTGAAGCAGTCCCTGGAAACCACCAGCAGCCAGGTCGGGCGCATTCGGATCGGCGCCATGGACACGGTGATTCATACCTGGCTGAGCCCGTTTGTGGCGCAATTGATGGAGCACTTCCCGCGTGTGGAAATCGAATTGGTCGCTGATACCGCGCTGAACCTCAGCGATCAGCTGCAAAAAGGCTTCCTCGACCTGATCCTGCAAACCGACCTCTTGCGCCTCGAAACCGTGCGCAGTCTGGAGCTGGCCAGCCACCCCATGGCCTGGATCGTCGCCAGCCATTCCATCTACAACCGTGACTACACCTCCCTCGCCGAACTGGCCCAGGAACGCATCATCACCTACTCGAAAAACTCCCATCCGCACCAGGACGTGCTGAGCCTGATGCAGGCCAATGGCGTGGCCGCGCCACGGATGAACTGTGTGAATTCGGTGTCGGCGATCACCCGGTTACTGCGCGATGGCTTCGGCATTGGCGCGCTGCCGCCGGTGTTGGTCAGCGAGGAATTGGCGCGCGGGGAACTGGTGATGTTGCCGATGGCGCAGCGCCTGCCGAATTTGCAGGTGGTGGTGTCATGGCGCGTGGGGGTGGAATTGGTGGAGGAGATTGTGGGGTTGTGCCAGAAGGTGGTGGCGCGGTATGCCGAAGAGGTCGGCCCAGAGCGAATGCTACTGACGAAACCCGATTAAACCTGTGGGAGCTGGCTTGCCTGCGATTGCGGTCGGTCAGCTTGAACATCTGTAGCTGATACACCGCAATCGCAGGCAAGCCAGCTCCCACACTGGACCGGGTTGAACTCAAAGCCCCTTGAGGTCACGCTCTTCGATAGGCCGGCTCTGGCGCAGGCGCTTGCCGCCCAACACCACCCAGTCAATCAAGCGAAACAGGCATTCAATCCCGAACGACAACAGCATCGCCCCGCCCAGCCCCCAGCCCATCGCTTCGGGCGTCAGCAATATCTGATAGCTGTAGCCATTCCACGTTTCCAGACGAATGTCCGGGTCTGCCGCCACCGCCACTTGCAGCACCCGGATGTACCAGGGGCCCTGCATGGCCTGGAATTGCTTGTCCAACGCCAGTTGGCGATCAAGCAACGTGCCGAGGCTGTTGGCATCGCTCTGGAAGACCGGGTCGTCGCTGGCGCGGTAGTGCGCCACCAACGCTTGCAGGTCGCCCTTGAAGAACTGCTGCGCAGTGGCATCAAAGCCGCGCAGGCCGGTCTGGGACTCGATCAGGTGGGCTTCGACGCGCTTGGCGTAGTCGTTGATAAACCCCGGCACTTGCACGCCGACCAACAAGCCAATGGCAAACAGCACCAACCGCAGATAACTGAGCAACATGGTCGATATCCTTACTCGGTGACGCCCTGGCTGACGCATTCACCGCGTCGCCACAGGCTCCATTGGCCCGGTTCGTAGCGGGTCCAGTTTTCATTGTCGGTCAGTGGCTCGGTGGCAATCACCGTCACCACATCATTGGGGGTTGTTTCGGCCTGAAAATCGACGATCACGTCGACATCTTTCAGGCGTGCCGGGCCGAACGGCGCGCGCCGGGTGATCTGTGCCAGTTTGGTCGAGCAATAGCAGAACAGCCAGTCGCCGTCGCTGAGCAGGCAATTGAACACACCTTTGCTGCGGTATTCAGAGCAGGCGGCGATCAAATCCGGCAGCACTTGCTCGATCTCCACCGGCTCGGGGAAGGCTTCGCGCACGCGGTTGAGCAGGTCGCAGAACGCTGCTTCGCTGTCGGTATCGCCAACGGGGCGGTAGAACGTGGCGCGGGGGTTGAAGTCGGCCAACTGGCCATTGTGGGCGAAACACCAGTTGCGCCCCCACAGTTCGCGCACGAACGGGTGAGTGTTGGACAGGCACACCTTGCCCACGTTGGCCTGGCGGATATGGCCGATCACCACTTCACTTTTGATGGGGTAACGCTGCACCAGCAACGCGACTTCCGATTCGCTGCTGGCCGCCGGGTCCTGGAACAGACGCAGGCCACGGCCTTCATAAAACGCGATGCCCCAACCGTCGCGGTGGGGGCCGGTACGCCCGCCCCGCTGCATCAGCCCGGTAAAGCTGAACACGATATCGGTGGGGACGTTGGCACTCATGCCCAATAATTCACACATGCCAGGGCTCTCGCTGCAGGGCGTACAACGTTAAAGACGCGGTTCGACCCGCTGACCGCGGTCCACCGCCGGGCGATGGAAAGGCTCGTCGTCCTCCACCGGCTCGGCGGCCAGCGCCGCATCAACAGCGACCTTGCGCTCACGGCGGGCATTGGCGGCACGCTCGATGGGCCAGCGGATCAACACGAACACGATGTACACGCCAAACGCGATCATCGAGTACATGAATAAGTCGGAAATGGCCCGCCAGGCGTTGTTGCCGACCTTGAGCACCAGGTCCAGGGCGGTAATCGCCACGGCCGGCGCAAACTGGGTCTTGACCGGGTCAACGATGGTCGGACTGAACAGCAGCACCGCCATCAGCAACTGCAGCGGCTCGCGCAGCCAGCGCCAGATCCAGCGGGTCATGCGCCACCATACCAACAGGCAGCCCAAAGCGGCGAAGGCGTAAAGGCCCCAAGCGATCAGATAGTCGTTCTCGGTCATGGTGTCCATGGCAAGGCTGGCAAAGAGGCGGCTATGATAACGGCTTTTGCGTGTCGCGGCTGCAATGCCTGCCACCGTCCGCCAGACAGAGAGTGATCCATGCCTATATCGACCGCCCCGATTGCCCGCAAGGCCCCAGGCCCAGACCCGTACGCCTGGCTGCAAGAGCGCGACACCGCTGAGGTGCTGGACTACCTCAAGGCCGAAAACGCCTGGCAGGAATCGCAACTCGCCGATCAGCAAGCGCTGCGCGACAGCCTGTTCGAGGAGATCAAGGGCCGCATTCTCGAAACCGACCTGTCCCTGCCCTCCCCGTGGGGCCCGTACCTGTATTACACGCGCACCACCGCCGGTGACGAATACGCCCGCCACTACCGCTGCCGCCGCCCGGCAGATGACAGCAATGCGGTAGACCAGAGCACTGAAGAACTGCTGCTGGATCCGAACGCGCTGGCCAATGGCGGGTTTTTCTCCCTGGGCGCCTTCAGCATCAGCCCCGACCACCAGCGCCTGGCCTACAGCCTTGATACCACTGGTGAAGAGATTTACACCCTGTACGTGAAGGAATTGGCGTCCGGCAAAGTCAGCGAACTGGAATTCCAAGACTGCGACGGCAGCATGACGTGGGCCAACGACAGCCTGACCCTGTTCTTCGGCGAGCTGGACGACACCCACCGCCCGCACAAACTCTATCGCTACCGCCTCGACGGCACGGCGGCCCAGGAAGTGTTCCACGAGCCCGATGGGCGGTTCTTCCTGCATTGCTACCGTTCCAGCTCCGAGCGTCAGCTGCTGGTGGCCCTGGGCAGTAAAACCACCAGCGAAATCTGGGCGCTGGATGCCGACCAGCCGCATCTGGATTTCACCTGCCTGGCGCCACGGGTCGACGACCATGAATACGACGTGGACCACGGCAAGCTTGAGGGCGAGTGGACCTGGTTTATCCGCAGCAACCGCGACGGCATCAACTACGCACTCTTTGTTGCGCCCGACACCGGCAGCGTGCCGACCGAAGATCAATGGCAAAACCTGATCCCCCACAGCGATGAGGTGATGCTCGACGGCGTCAGCCTGAACGCCGAGGCGATGACCCTGAGCCTGCGCATCGGCGGGCTGCCGGTGATCGAAGTCCACCCGCAAGGCGTGCCCGCCTACCGTGTGGAATTGCCTGACGCCGCTTACAGCCTTTACGTACAGAACAGTCTGGAGTTTCCGAGCGACAAGATCCGCCTGCGCTACGAAGCCTTGAACCGCCCGGCCCAGGTGCGTCAGCTGGAACTCGCCAGCGGCGCGCAACAAGTGCTCAAGGAAACCCCGGTGCTCGGCGTTTTCAATGCCGACGATTACGTCAGCAGCCGCCTGTGGGCCACGTCCGCCGATGGCACCCAAGTGCCGATCAGCCTGGTGGTCAAGCGCGAACACCTCGGCAAGGCGACGCCGCTCTACCTGTATGGCTACGGCGCCTACGGTGCAAGCCTTGACCCGTGGTTTTCCCACGCACGCCTAAGCCTGCTCGAGCGCGGCGTGGCGTTTGCGATTGCACATGTACGCGGCGGCGGTGAACTGGGTGAAGCCTGGTACCGCAACGGCAAGCAGGAACATAAACAGAACACGTTCAGTGACTTTATTGCTTGTGCCGAACACTTGATCGCCGAGGGCCTGACCACGTCCAGGCAACTGGCGATCAGCGGCGGCAGCGCCGGCGGCCTGTTGATCGGCGCCGTGCTGAACCAGCGCCCGGAGCTGTTCCAGGCGGCGATTGCCGAAGTGCCGTTTGTCGACGTGCTCAACACCATGCTCGACCCGGAACTGCCGCTCACCGTCACCGAGTACGACGAGTGGGGCAACCCCGAAGAACCTGAGGTGTATGCACGCATCAAGGCGTACGCGCCGTACGAAAACGTCAGCGCCCAGGCCTACCCGGCCACGCTGGTGATTGCCGGCTACAACGACAGCCGCGTGCAGTATTGGGAAGCGGCCAAGTGGGTGGCCAAATTGCGTGACACCAAGACGGACGACAACCTGCTGTTGCTCAAGACCGAACTCGGTGCGGGCCATGGCGGCATGAGTGGTCGTTACCAGGGATTACGTGACGTAGCGCTCGAATATGGATTTGTTTTCAAGGCGCTCGGCTTGATTTAGGAACTTAGTGCGGCGGCCCTGTCTGAACACAGGACCGCCCTACTTGATTGATGGACCAAGATTGCACATGGCACTCCCGACCTTAATGAATACCGAAATCCGCGACATGCTCATGGACTGCGGCTTGTTCGACCCCCTGCTGCCGGAAGACTTTCACATCGCCGCCGGCTACTTCAATATCAGCAGCATCGCCCAGGACGAGGTGATTTTCCTTGAGGGCGATGCCGGCACCTTCATGTGCATCATCCACAGCGGCCAGGTGGCGGTGCAAAAAACCAATCACGAAGGCCAGCGCCTGACCATCGCTACCCTGCGCAGCGGCCGGGCGTTTGGCGAAATGGCGGTACTGGATGGCGAGCGGCGCTCGGCCAGTTGCGTGGCCGCCACCGATTGCGTGCTGTTGAACCTGGGCAAGGATTCCCTGGAAAAAATGCTCAACGAAGCTCCCCGAGTGGCGGCCAAGATCATCCGCGCGGTTGCGATTGCTCTGTCCAAGCGCCTGCGCATGGCCGATGGGCAATTACTCTCTCAGCAGTTTTAACCGCCGGGCGTTTTCGGTTTGCTGTCGTTTTGCAGCAAACCGGGCACCGTCTGATCCTTGGGCGGTGTTGGCAACACGATCGGCACCAGTGCCGGTGACCCATTCGCCGTGGCCTTGGGCGCGACCGGAGGGGTGACTTGCGGGTACAACGTCGGCGTCGGCGTGCCCGGCGCACCGGGCGTTGGCGCGGGTGCAACCGGCACCGTTTGCTCCTCTTGAGCCTGCGCTGCACCAGAGGCGAGCGCGCCGAGCAGAATGACCGTTAGAATGCTGCACTTCATCGATGGCTCCATGGCCTGACCGGAATGTCGTAAGGCTACTCCCAACCGCGCAAGAATGCCCTTCCCAATGAGATTTCCATGAAACGTTTCGTTCTGCTGGACACCACCCCGATCCCCGACAATGGCGGTGCCCTGTGCCTGTTCGAATACGGTGAGGATTTTGTCATCAAGATTCAGGGCGGCGACGGCGGCCAACTGATGAACACGCGCATGCACGGCTCCGAAGACGCGCTGGCAGAAATCCCCTGCCGCAAGGTCGCCGGGCGTCCGGGTTCGCGGGTATTGATCGGCGGCCTGGGCATGGGGTTTACCCTGGCCTCGGCGCTCAAGCATTTGGGCAAGACCGCCGAAGTGGTCGTCGCCGAATTGGTGCCCGGCGTTGTGGAATGGAACCGTGGGCCGCTAGGGGAAAAATCCGGCCGCCCGCTGCTCGACCCACGCACCGTAATCCGCATGGAAGACGTGGCCAAGGTGTTGCAGGCCGAGCCTCAAGGCTTTGACGCGATCATGCTCGACGTCGACAACGGCCCTGAAGGCCTCACCCAAAAGGCCAACAGCTGGCTGTACTCCGCAGGTGGCCTGGCCGCATGCGCCAAGGCGTTGCGACCCAAAGGCGTACTGGCCGTGTGGTCAGCCAGCGCTGATAAACTGTTCAGCGACAAACTGCGCAAGGCGGGCTTCAAGGCCGAAGAAGTGCAGGTATTTGCCCATGGCAACAAGGGCACCCGGCACACCATCTGGATTGCCGAAAAACTCAAGGGCTGATCACTGTTCCCAAAACACAGCAAATCCCCTGTGGGAGCGGGCTTGCCCGCGATTGCGGCAGGCCAGACAACAACTCTGTAGCTGACACACCGCTATCGCAGGCAAGCCAGCTCCCACAGTTTTTGTCCTGAATCAGTTTCGGGATTTACGGTAATCCATCACGTACGGCACCTTGTTATCCAGGGTCTTTTTCAACGCCTTCTGGTCGATTGCGGTAAAACCACCCAACTGATGCGCAGTAAACCCGCTGTCGCCCACCGGCGCGTCCGGGCTCAGGCTGACCATGCGCTGGGCCACCGCTTCAATCGCATCCTTGTAACCCTTCTTTTTGTTCAGGTTGAACGCGCTCAGATCCAGCTGCGTGCGCAACCAGCTGCCCCAATAAAACTCCAGAAACTCCGGCACCACGCCCGCCGAGTCGGGTTTGCCATAGGCGGCCTTGCGGGTGAAATACACCAGGCTACGCAACGTGTCGTCCTGCAAGTTCTTGAAGCCCAGGTGCGCAGGTAATTGTGCAGGTGTCAGCGTGCGGCCCTGGCCGTCCTTGAGCCACACCTTGTGGCCTTGCTCCATGCGCTGCCAGAATGTCGCAAGGTCTGGGCTGCTGCTGAAATCATCGGTCACGCGCACCCACATTTTCAGCTGCGGGCCGGCACCGGGCTGCTCCCACAGAGTGGTGAAGCTGTGATGGCCGTCGGTGAGGTAAAGCTGACCGCCGGGGCCGACGATCACGGTTTTCATCTCATCGAGGTGGGTGCCCACCGGGTCCTGGCAGGTGAAGCTGGCGGGGTCGTGCAGGTCGGCCTTTTTGCCGACTTTAACGGCGTCGCCCTGGCCGTTGGTCTGGCAGTATTCATCAAAGACCTTGGCCGGCGTTTCGGCGAACAGGCCAAGGCTGTAATGGATCTCGTCGAACCCCACCACGGCCTGGGTGGGGTGCAGTTGCTCCAGGGTCACATCGATCACTTGCCCGGGTTTGGGCGCCGTGAACGCCTGGGCCTGGGCGGCAACCGCGCACAGCGTTATTGCCGACAGCCATGAATGCAGACGCATGAGAGCAGATCCTTATGAATTCAGTGGGCCGATACTACAAACATTTGCCTGTGTCAGGCTGTACCGCAGCTGAAAAAGCCTGGCGCTAATTGCGCCGTGAGCGGCTAGAATCAACCTTATCCGTGAACCACCAAACAGCCAGGAGCCATGATGAGCTCGACCAATCCGCCCTCCCACACCGCCAAGCTGGACCGCATCCTCGCCGATGCCCAGCGCGACCGGGAAATGGGCTACCGCGACAAAGCCCTGAAAATGTACCCCCACGTGTGCGGCCGCTGCACCCGTGAATTCGCCGGCAAACGCCTGAGCGAACTGACCGTGCACCACCGTAACCATAATCATGATGACAACCCTCAGGATGGCTCCAACTGGGAGTTGCTGTGCCTGTATTGCCACGACAACGAACACTCGCGCTACACCGACCAGCAATACTTCAGCGAAGGCTCCACCAGCAGCCCGACCATTGCCAAGGCCACGCACAACCCGTTTGCGGCGTTGGCGGGGTTGATGAAGAAAGACGACTGAAGGGTTTTTGTTGGCTGTACCGGCCTCATCGCAGGCAAGCCAGCTCCCACATTTTGATGCGTGTTCGCAGATCCAGTGTGGGAGCTGGCTTGCCTGCGATGGCGGTCTGACCAGCAACACGTACCCTGATCCTGCCCACCCCCGTATAATCGCCGCTTTTATCCAAGGCACCCTTCCCCGTGGGCAATAAACGCTACAGCTGCATCGGTCTGTATAACCCCAAATCCCCCGAGAACGTTGGTTCGGTGATGCGCGCCGCCGGCTGCTACGGCGTGGCCTCGGTGTTCTACACCGGCGTGCGTTACGAGCGCGCGCGGGATTTCATCACCGACACCAAGAAAGTCCACCACGACATTCCGCTGATCGGCATCGACGACCTGAAAAAGATCCTGCCGCTGGGCTGCATTCCGGTCGCCGTGGAATTGGTGGAAGGCGCCCGCCCGCTGCCCGAATACACCCACCCCGACCGCGCGCTCTACATCTTCGGCCCCGAAGACGGCTCGCTGGACAAAGAGATTCGCGACTGGTGTGAAGACGTGGTGTACATACCGACCACCGGCTGCATGAACCTTGCCGCCACCGTCAACGTGGTGCTCTACGACCGCCTGGCCAAGGGCAACAATACCCGCTCGGGCCCCAAGTACTGATTTTTTGGGAACATCCAGCGCCCGCCAACAGTCAGCTACATATCATTAGTCCTTGTTGGAGACAGATCATGAGCGACAGCAAAATCCTGCGACCTATCATCGAACACGATTCGCTTGAGCCCCAGCCTACCCAGAACGTGCACGGCTGGGAGCGCATCGGCTCGGTAGCCGGCGGTGTGATGATGGTTGGCAAAGGCCTGCGCCGTGGTGGCATTTTCGGGTTGATTCAAGTGGCGATCGGCGGTGTGGCGCTGGCCCGTGGTTTTACCGGGCACAGTTCGCTCAAAGACAAGCTGGAACAGGGCCGCCAGGAAATGAACAGCGTGCGCACAAAGATCGAGCGCGCCGGGGCGGAGCTGAAGAATTTGAAGACCAAGGCGGAAGTGGCGGCTGAGAAGGCCACTAAACCTTCGGCCTGATCCCTTTCTCCAAATTGGTGGAGATCTAAATGTGGGAGCGGGCTTGCTCACGAATGCGGTCTTTCAGTTAACTTATTGATTAACTGATACACCGCATTCGCGAGCAAGCCCGCTCCCACATTTTTGCTTTGGGTATGGCTTGGGATCAGTGCAGCAATTTGGTATCCAGCACCACCGACGACTCGCCAATGATGCTCTCGGCCAACTGCACAAACTCCGGCGTGGTCGTGCTGTTCGCGCGCATTACCGCCTGCGCCAGATCATCCAGCGACCGCTTGTTGTGGGTTTTCACGCGAATCTCGCGGTCCAGCTCCTGCAACAGCAACACTGCCTGCGCCACCGCAGCCGGGTTCACCTGCTCGCCCCGCAGCGTGGTGACGCCCTTGCCTTCCTTCGCCAACCGCGCCTGAATTGCCGCATAGCGTTCATCGGTGATGCCACCGGCGCGCCGCACCAGCTCAATGGCGTAATACTCGCCCAGCCCTTCACTGATCCAGTCACTGCCCTGGTGGTCGTTGAAACGGCCAATCGCCTGCACCACTTCGCGGATCAACGGGCTGCTGCCGCTTTCGCTGACCAGCGGCGAGCGGCTGTTGAGGTAGATCGAGTCGCGGGACGAGAACACGCCACGGCGCATCGGGTCACTGGCGCCCACCACCAGCAATTTCGCCGGGTGACGCGGGAACGCGGCTTCCACTTGGGGCCAGACAAACGTCAGCAACGTCACTATATCCATGCGGCGCATGGCCTGGCCTTTGGGTGAGGCCACGGTGACCTCGGTTTCGCCCAGGCGCACACGGCGGCTGCCGAGGGTGCCGGCGAGCATCCAGCCGGTGGGCCGGTCAAACAGGCGCGAAACGTTGTCGATGCGGAATTTGTGCTTGCCGATACGCGGCCAGGCGGTTTCGACGCTCTTCCAGCCGGCGGGCAGCTCAAACATCAAGCGCGAGACCAGCTCGACGCCGTCCTGCTGGTCGAGCCGCGCAGCGGGCACCAGGTCTTCGCCGCGAAACAGCGCCCAGCTCGGCGTCATCCGCGCGTCATAGGCGCCCGGCTTGCGCGCGTGGGTGAGACGCACGCGGTAGGTCAGGCTGGCTTTGTCGGCACTTGGCTGCCACAGGCCACGGCTGCCGGTGACCTTCCACTGGCCATCGGCCTTGAACTCACTGTAGTCACCGGCGTGGCCCAGGTCGAAGTCCAGGCTGCGCACCGCCGAGCCCTGGGACAGGCTGACACGAACCTCGGCCTGCTCGGTTTGGGGCAGCAGTTTGACGTGATAATCCAGGTCAACTTTCTTGGCGCACCACACCGGCCCGCTGAACGCCAGCACCATCAGGCTCGCCGCCAGCTTGACTGCCACCCTCATACACACTCCTTTTTAGCCCGCGCGGAAGATCAGGTAATCCTCCCAGTCGTCCTCGGGCACGCTGCCTTCGCTGAGCATGCGCCCGGACTGGGAAATGCGTTCGTGGTGCACGGCGTCGCGGTCGCCGCACACCAGGTGATGCCACAGTGGCAGGTCTTTGCGCTCACTGACCAGGCGGTAGCCGCAGGTCGGGGGCAACCATTTGAATTGGTCAGCCTGGCCCGGCGTGAGCTGGATGCAGTCGGGCACCGAGGCGCGGCGGTTGGGGTAGTCGGTACACTGGCAGGTGTTGAGATCGAGCAGTTTGCAGGCGATGCGCGTGTAATAGACGCTGTTGTCGTCTTCATCCTCAAGCTTTTGCAGGCAACACAGGCCACAGCCGTCGCACAACGACTCCCACTCCTCTTGATCGAGGTGTTCGAGGGTTTTGCGTATCCAGAAAGGTTCGACTTTGGCGGCCATGGCTCTACATCAGTATCGGTAGGTGAAAAGGCCGCCAGTCTAGTGCCACTGGCCCGTGGGGCCAAGCGCTTACGACCTGCGGTGTCACAACACTTGTCAGTCTAGTGGGCGCGCAGTAGCTTGGAACGCCGAATTGACCGTCAGGAACCGTTCATGAGTACACATCCACGCGTTGCCGATCACCCGATCCATACCCAGTTCACCGAACGCTGGTCGCCCCGCGCCTTTACCGGCGAAAGCATCTCGAAGGACACCCTGTTGAGTTTCTTCGAAGCCGCACGCTGGGCGCCATCGGCCTACAACTCGCAGCCATGGCGCTTTCTCTACGCGCGCCGCGACACGCCGGACTGGGAGCGCTTCCTGGGCCTGTTGAACGAATTCAACCGCAGTTGGGCGCAGCACGCGTCGGCCCTGGTGATCATCGCCTCGAAAACCGACTTCATCGCCCCCGGCGCCACCGAAGAAACCCCGGCGCTGTGGCACACCTTCGACACCGGCTCGGCCTGGGGCCACCTGGCGCTGCAAGCCAGCCTCAGCGGCTGGCACACCCACGGCATGGCCGGCTTCGATCAGGAGTTGACCCGCAAAGAGCTGAAAATTCCGGACAGTTATGCACTGCACGCGGCCGTCGCCGTGGGCAAGCTGGGCGATAAATCGAGCTTGCCGGAGTACCTGCAAGGGCGCGAAGCGCCAAGCCCGCGCAAGCCATTGAGCGAACTGGTGTCGGAAGGTGATTTCAGCCTGTAAGCCCTGCACAGGTTCACTGTGGGAGCGGGCTTGCCCGCGATTGCGGTGTGTCAGCCGCTGCATGCCTGGCTGACACACTGCTATCGCGGGCAAGCCCGCTCCCACACTCAGTAACCGCGCTCGAAACTCACTTCGCCGCGCAACGCTTCCTTGGCCTGATACGCCCGCAGGTTCTGCACAAACAACTCCACCATCATCGAAGGCGAGGTCGGCGCCGAGCTGTGCCCGGTCAGCAGCAAGCCCCACGCGGTCCAGAATGGATGGCGTTGCGGCAACGGCTCCTGACGGCACACGTCGATTACCGCGCCCGCCAGGTGCCCTTCTTTCAAGGCTTCGACCAGGTCCGCATCAACCACCGCCACACCGCGCCCGACGTTGATAAACAACCCGGTCGGCTTGAATTGCTTGAACAGCGCCGCGTCGTACAGATCGTGGGTCTCGGGCGTGTTCGGCAGCAGGTTGATCACGTAGTCCACCTCCCCCACCAAGCGGCCCAGTTGATCCAGCCCGGCGACTTCGATAAACGGCGCTTGCTCGCGCGCCGTGCTGGCGATGCCGTACAACTTCACGCCAAACGGCAGCAGGAAATCGGCGACACTCTGGCCGATATCGCCGGTGCCTACGATGAGCGCCTTGCGCCCCGCCAGGCTCTGGCCCATGCGGTTATCCCACTTGCGCTCGACCTGGCTTACCAGCCGCGCCAACACTTCGCGCTCGTGGCCGAGCATGTAGGTCAGGACAAACTCGGCCATCACCTGGCCAAAAATGCCCACCGCACGGGTCAGGCGATAATGCTGGGGCAAGCCTTCGGCGAGCAGTGGCGTGATGCCGGCCCAGGTCGATTGCAGCCACTGTGGCGCATGGCCCTGGCGCAAGAGGTTGGCGAGCAGATCCGGCTGGCCGAGCCAGATCGGGCAATCAGCCGCCAGGCGCGACAGTTCGGCAGTGTCGCCGCTGGTCAAGACCTCAAGGTCCGGTGCCGCGTCGCTTAGCAGTTGGGCGTAGAGCGGGTGATCCCGTTCAGCAATCAGAACACGCATGGTTCAAACCTTTCAAAAACAGTGCAGACGGCCGCCCGCATCCTTACGGCCACCGCCAACCCATACATTTGCTTGGATAAATGTGCCCTGAACAGGGCACCCCGATCACATCGGGTCGTTGCGTCGCAGCAGCTCTTCGGGCAAGTGTTCGATGTACTCGTCCTCGGCCGGCGGCATTTGCAGGTGGTAGCCCTGCTTGTCGAGGTTTTCCAGGACCACGGCGATGTCTTCGCGCGACAGCTTGCGCTCAGGCGTCAACACCATATCGAATGCGTGGTGAGCTTTGCCGAACGCGATCATCAACGTTTCCGGCACGCGCTCCAGGGCATCGCTTTTGAGCACGTAGAGGTACATACCGTCTTTTTTCAAGCTGCGATAGATGGAGCAAATACGTTTCAAGGCTGTTCTCCGGCAGTGGCCAGGCTGTCGAGCAGCGCCTGGCCCATCAACTCGCGGCGCCAGCCACGCAGCGAGTCTGGCAATGTATAAGGCCCATCGGGGTAGCCACTTTTGACCAGGGCTTCGAGGGTTTTCTTGCGCAGCATCAGTTCCGGCGCCATGTCCAGGCGTTCGGCTTCGGTTTGGCCATATGCGCGCAGTTGCTTGATCAGCGTGGCGGCGTCAACCGGCAGCGGCTCGGCAACGGCGGGCGGCCATTGGTCCATGGGCAAGCTGGCGGCACGTTTGATCAGGTCCAGCAAAAACTGGCCGTCCTGGCGCACGGTACGCGGGTGCATGTCTTCGATTTTGCCCAGGGCGGCGAGGTTATCCGGCTGGGATTTGGCCAGGGGCCACAACGAGTGTTCGCGAATGATGCGGTTGCGCGGCAGGTCACGGGCGCGGGCTTGCTGCTCGCGCCAGGCGCACAGTTCGCGCAGCACAGCGAGCTGGGCGCGGGAGAGTTTCCACGCCAGCTTGGCGTCGCGGTACACCTCGTACGGGTCCACTTCGCGGCGCAGGTTGGCCACCAGTTCAGCGCCGTCTTCCAGCACCCAGGCGTATTTGTCGTCGGAAAATTGCGGGCGCAGGCGGATATACACTTCGGCCAAATGCACCGCATCTTCGGCGGCGTAGCTCACCTGGGTCTCGGACAACGGCCGCTGCAGCCAGTCCGAGCGCGTCTCACCCTTGGGCAATTCGATGTCGAGCACGGCGTGCACCAGGCGCGAATAACCCATGGAAAAACCGAGGTTCAGGTAAGCCGCAGCCAATTGAGTGTCGAACAACGGCACCGGCAAGCTGCCGGTCAGGCGCAGCAGCACTTCGAGGTCTTCGCTGCAGGCGTGCACCACCTTGGTCACCGCCGGGTTTTCCAGCAAGGCGGCCAAGGGTTGCCAGTTGTCGATGGTCAGGGGGTCGATCAGGTAAGCGCGTTGGCCGTCACCAATCTGGATCAGCCCGGCAATGGGATAAAAGGTGTCGACCCGCATGAATTCGGTGTCGAGGGCGACGAATGGCAACTGCTGCCATTCGGCGCAATGCTGGCCGAGGCTATCGTTGTCGCAGATCCAGTGAATATCGATGGCCACACGGCTCTCCCTTGAAGAATGGCGCGCAGTATATATCGCGAAAGCGGCTTGCGAGCATTCGCAGTGCACACGCCTTCATGAAAACTCCGACAAGAGATGAAGAATAGTCCGACGAGCGGGACTTATCCTCTCTTACGCAGAACGTAGACCCGCCACAGCTTGGAGCCTGGCAGGAATTCCTGCTGGTTCAAGACTTTGAAGCCGGCCTGGCGAAACTCGTCCTCCACCGACGTGCGGGCGTTCACCGAGACAATCACCGTGTCGCGGCTGACCCGATGAAACTCGCGCAGCAACAGCGCGCGCACCTCAGCGCTGGGCACATGCCGAAACAGTTCCAAGCAAAAGATGCAGTCCACCGCGTTCGCCGACAGGCCGATGGAGAACGCCGAGCCCTGGAAGGTTTTGACACGTTTGAGCAACGACGCCGGATGATGAGTCAGCGCGTGGTCGAGCATTTCCTGGGAATTATCAGACGCCAGAATCACCCGATTGACGTGTTCGGCCAGCACCGGCCAAAAGCGTCCCGAACCGCACGCGAGGTCGAGGATCAGCCCCGGCTCGCCTGCCACTTTCAACGCCTGGCGCACCAACCGTTCATCACGCCAGGCGCCCAGGCGCTTGCGCAACGCCGGCGGGCGCGGGTCACCGCAGACCCTGGCATGCTCACGGTCGCAGCGCTCGGCGAATTCAATCTCGATGGAAGAAGGAAGTTGTGACGACATCACGGGCTCATATGAGTGGAACGGTAGTGAACGACCTTGATTCGCAGCTTAACCACTGGAACGTGAAAAAAAGGTCGAAAGGGTTGTTGTCGTAAAACCGATCACGTTTGGCAGTTATCTACATAGCGTTCAGAAACTGCCGATTCTCCTGGGTGAACGTGTTTGTTGGGGGGGACGGGCATGTTGTGGCGAGCGGGCTTGCCCCGGGTTGGGCTGCGCAGCAGCCCCAGTAAGCAGAATGCGGTGTATCAGATACTCCGCGGGGCTGGTTTTGGGGCCGCTGCGCAGCCCAACGCGGGGCAAGCCCGCTCGCCACAACAAGCCCGCGCACCACAGCAAGTCCGCTAACCACAACAAGCCAGCTAACCACGAAAAGCCCACTCACCACAGCAAGCCCGGCGCCTTCAGAGGAGTCAGGCCTGGTGCAGGTACCAACGCCAATCCTGCTCGCCGACTTCGCCCATGAACTGGCGGTATTCGGCGCGTTTTACCGCCAGGTACACGCCCAGGAACTCGCTGCCAAACGCATCCCGCGCCCAGCTGGAACCTTCCAGGGCGCGCAAGGTGGTGAGCCAGTCGGTGGGCAGCAATTCCCTGGCCTGGGCGTAACCGTTGCCTTCCACCGGTGCGCCGGGGTCGAGGCTTTCGCGGATACCCCGGTGAATGCCCGCCAGAATGGCGGCAGCGGCCAGGTACGGGTTGGCGTCGGCGCCGCAGATGCGGTGTTCAATGTGCCGCGAATTGGCCGGCCCGCCCGGCACGCGCAGGCTGACGGTGCGATTGTCCACGCCCCAGGTGGCCGCCAGCGGTGCGTAGCTGTTGGTCTGGAAGCGGCGATAGGAGTTGGCGTTGGGGCAAAACAGCAGCAACGAATCGAGCAAGGTGCTGAGCATGCCGCCCACGGCCTGGCGCAGCAGCGGCGTGCCGTCGGCGGCCTCGCTGGCGAACAGGTTATTGCCGTGAGCGTCCGCCAGGCTCACGTGCATGTGCATGCCGGTGCCCGCCAGGTCGTCGAAGGGTTTGGCCATGAAACAGGCGGTCATCCCGTGTTTGTGCGCCACGCCCTTGACCAAACGCTTGTAGCGCACCGCTTCGTCCATGGCTTGCAGTGCATCGGCGCGGTGTTCCAGGGTGATTTCTACCTGGCCCGGTGCGTATTCCGAGATCGCCGTGCGCGCCGGGATGCCTTGCAGTTTGCAGGCGCTGTACAGGTCGGCGAGGAACGGCTCGATTTGCTCCAGCTCGCGCAGGCCGTAAACCTGGGTCGAGCGCGGGCGATTGCCGTCTACGTCCCGCGCCGGTTGCGGGCGGCCATGGCTGTCGGGCTTCTGGTCGAGCAGGTAAAACTCCAGCTCTGCCGCCATCACCGGGTAATAGCCGTCGGCCTTGAGCCCGTCGATGACCTTTTCCAGCAGGTGCCGAGGGTCGGCAACGGTAGCCGGCAAGCCCTCGGTGGGGTGCATGCTGACCTGCACCGCCGCCGTCGGGATCAGCCGCCACGGCATGCGCTGCAAACTGCCACTGACCGGATAGGCGCGGCAGTCGATATCGCCGACTTCCCACACCAGCCCGGAGTTTTCCACGTCGTCGCCATTGATGGTCAGGCCCAGAATGGTACTCGGCAGTGGCCGGCCACTTTCGTACACCGCCAGCAGCTCGTCGCGGTGCAGCAACTTGCCGCGGGGCACGCCGTTGTTGTCGAGGATAAACAGCTCGAACATCTCGATGTCCGGGTTCTGCTCAAGAAAGGCGTGGGCTTCATGCAGGCTGGCAAAAACACTCATGGGAATTCTCATACGTTTGCGTCAGGCAGGCGCGCAGGCGCCGCCAGGCAGATGCGCACAGGTGCGCGTCATCCATGGGGCAGATCAACGTAGGAAAAAAGTATCTGGAGGGCGTGCGTGCCGGCAGTGGAACAAGGCCCAAAAGGCCAATTCGGAGGGGAGCGCCTCGACAACCGTCGGACCGCTCGGCACTAACGCGCCGGGCGAAGTCTCGGGATTAGTGTCGGGGGAACCATCCATACAGGCGTCACAGTGAGGTAGATGCCGGGCAGCGTCACACGCCCATAAAGGTTGTTCAATTCAGGGTTGACGGAGTTTGGTTGCAACCTGGCTAAACAATTGCCATCCCGTCGATTTGCTGGAAATAATGGCGGCCCCGATCATGCCCCCAAGGAATCGACCGCATGAAAGCGCCTCTGGCCTTTTGTTTACTGGCAAGCCTGGCCACTCACGCCCTGGCCGACTCGCGCCTGGATGACGTGCAGCAGCGCGGCACGCTGAACGTATGCACCACCGGCGACTACAAGCCTTATTCCTCGCTGCGCGCGGACGGCAGCTACGAAGGCATCGACATCGCCATGGCCGAGTCACTGGCAAAGAGCCTCAACGCCAGGATCCGCTGGGTGCCCACCACGTGGAAAACCCTGATGCCGGACTTTCTCGCCCAACGCTGCGACATCGCCGTGGGCGGTATTTCCGTGTCGCTGGAGCGCCAGAAAAAAGCCTTTTTCAGCCAGTCCCTTGGCGTCGACGGTAAGATCCCGCTGGTGCGCTGCGCCGATGTACAGCGCTACCAAAGCGTGGAACAGATCAACCGGCCCGAGGTGCGGGTGATCGAGCCTGCGGGCGGCACCAACGAAGTCTTTGCCCGCACCCATTTGGGCCAGGCGAACATCCGCCTGCACGACAACGTCACCATCTTCGACGAACTGCTGGCGGGCAAGGCCGACGTGATGATCACCGACGCCAGCGAGGCGCGCTACCAGCAAAAACTCAAGCCCGGGCTGTGCGCGGTCAACCCCGAGCGGCAGATGCAGTACAGCGAAAAAGCCTTCCTGTTGCCCCGCGATGACGTGGCGTGGAAGAGCTATGTCGACCAGTGGTTACACCTGACAGTGGCCACCGGGGCGTATGACGCCATCGTCAATCAATGGCTGGCGGCGCCGTAAGCCACAGCGGTCTACGCTGTTGGCACATCTAACAAGAACGAGGAATGGGTCATGAAGGGATTGCTGCGACTCACCTGGCTGCTGCTGTTGTGTTTCAGCCAGGTGCACGCCGACACCGCGCAAGAAGAAGACGCATCAGCCGCCAAGGCGCTGCTGGAAAAAGCCTTGGCGTATTACCAGAGCAACGGCGACAAGGCGTTCGCTGCATTCAGCCGCCAGGGCGAGTTCGTCGACCATGACCGCTACGTATTTGTGGTCGACACCCAAGGCGTGTTGCTCGCCAGTGGCGGCCCCTCCTCCGCGCTGATTGGTCGTGATGTGTCTGAAGTGCTGGGGCCGGATTTGCGGCAGTCCTTCAAGGACGCGCTGAAAGTGCCCGAGGGTCAGGGCATCCAGCAGGCTGACTATCGCTGGCAGAACTGGAATGACGGCAAGGTGGAACACAAGCACGTGTTTTACCAGCGCGTGGGGCAGCGGATTCTCGCGGTGGGTTACTACTTGCCACGGGCAACGCCGGAACAGGCTCGGGCCTTGCGTAACAAGGCAGCAACTGCACTGGCGAAGGATCAAGCCGGGACATTGAAAGCGATCAATTCATTGCAGGGCGGGTTTCTACAGGATGATCTGTACGTGTTCGTGGTAGACCTGAAAACCGGGCGCTACGTGGCCCATGGCACTGATTTGCGCTTGGTGAATACCGATTTCGCCAAAGTCAAAGACCCGGACGGACGGCCCGTGGGCGAGCCGATGTTGAAGATCATGGCTGAACAGGATCAGGGGGAATACACCTACCGCTGGAAAAACCCGGTGACTGACCGGGTTGAGAACAAGCATGCCTACGTGCGTAAGGCTGCAGGGTTTATGGTGGCTGTGGGGTATTACAGTCCTTGAGATTGCTTGCATCCCTATCAAGAGCACAGGGAGCTGGCTTGCCTGAAATGGCATCTACTGGAATTGTCTGATGTACCGAGTTGCCCGCATCGCAGGCAAGCCAGCTCCCACAGAAAAGCTCAACAGTGTTTGGAGGCATTGAAGTCTTACTCGGTCAAAACTGTGGGAGCGGGCTTGCTCGCGAAGGCGGTGGGTCTGTTGATGGATTTGGTGGCTGATACACCGCATTCGCGAGCAA
>NZ_JAFCTN010000027.1:0-85803 GCF_049896045.1 Pseudomonas sp. PWP3-1b2 | reverse complement strand
GTTTCCGGTTTTGCAGTAAAAGTTGTCATTCTTTAATAGCCTCAGGGGCCGCCCTGTAAATTAGACGGCGGATCTTACTGAATAGTGCGTACTTTGACAAGTCAAAGGCAGCCGGATACAGACGCTATCGGGGGCTCGGGTCAGCGCGTCCGTTCAACGGCAAGATTCTTCGGCAGACGGCGCATCACTTCCACTGCAGAAAGAGGTGGGCAATTATGCAGATTGCGAAAAAAAATTCAACCTGCTTTTATGATTGTTTTCCCCGAAGGAGTACCCGATGGATTATCGACAGCTGGGCCGTACCGATCTGAACGTGAGCGCGATAGCCCTGGGCACCATGACCTGGGGCGAGCAGAACAGCGAGGCTGAGGCCTTCGCACAGATCGAACGGGCCAAGGCCGCAGGGATCAACTTCCTCGACACCGCGGAAATGTACCCGGTGCCGCCCAAGGCCGACACCTACGCCACCACCGAGCGTTACATCGGCAATTACTTCAAAAGCCGTGGCGACCGCGCCGACTGGATCCTCGCCAGCAAGATCGCCGGCCCCGGCAACACCATCGACTACATCCGTGATGGCCATCTGCGCCACAACCGCAAGCACATCGTCGACGCCCTAGATGCCAGCCTCAAACGCCTGCAAACCGACTGGATCGACCTCTACCAACTGCACTGGCCTGAGCGCAGCACCAATTTCTTCGGCCAGTTGAGCTACAAGCACAAGGACGAAGAGGACCTCACGCCACTGGAGGAAACCCTCGAAGCGCTGGACGAACAAGTGAAAGCCGGCAAGATCCGCCACATCGGCCTGTCCAACGAAACCCCGTGGGGCACCATGAAGTTCCTCGCCCTGGCCGAAGCCCGTGGCTGGCCCCGCGCGGTGTCGATCCAGAACCCCTACAACCTGCTCAACCGCAGCTTTGAAGTGGGCTTGGCGGAAGTCGCGATTCGTGAACAGTGCGGTTTGCTGGCTTATTCGCCCCTGGCGTTCGGCATGCTCAGCGGCAAGTACGAGAACGGCGCACGCCCGGCCAAGGCGCGTCTGACCGAATACAGCCGCTTCAGCCGTTACTTCAACCCGCAGTCGGAAGCGGCGTGCAGCCGTTATGTGGCACTGGCGCGGGAGCATGGTTTGGACCCGGCGCAGATGGCACTGGCGTTCGTGACGCAGCAGCCGTTTGTGACCAGCAATATCATTGGTGCAACCTCGATTGAGCAGTTGGACAGCAACATTGCCAGTGCTGATCTGAAGCTGTCGAAAGAGGTACTGGAAGGGATTGAGGCGATTCAGAAGGATCATCCAAATCCAGCGCCTTGATTGATCTTTAGATAGCTATCGCAGGCAAGCCAGCTCCCACCTTTTTGATGCGTGAACACTGTCAAATGTGGGAGCTGGCTTGCCTGCGATGGTGCTCTCCAAAGCCCCCCCCAATCAAAGCGCCCGCGCAATAATCTCCTTCATGATTTCATTGGTCCCGGCATAAATCCGCTGC
Source organism: Pseudomonas sp. PWP3-1b2 (assembly GCF_049896045.1). Taxonomy (NCBI): domain Bacteria; kingdom Pseudomonadati; phylum Pseudomonadota; class Gammaproteobacteria; order Pseudomonadales; family Pseudomonadaceae; genus Pseudomonas; species Pseudomonas sp. PWP3-1b2. The sequence continues at coordinate 84,310 of NZ_JAFCTN010000027.1, read as the reverse complement.
ACCCGCGCATCCGCCCAGGCCCGCGCAATCGGGTATTCCCACATAAAGCCGTAACCGCCGTGCAACTGCACGCACTCATCAAGCACCTTGCATTGCAGGTCCGTGGCCCAGTACTTGGCCATCGCCGCCGTGGGCACATCCAGCTTGCCCTCAAGGTGCAAGGCCATGCACTTATCGACGAACACACGGCCAATCTGAATCTCGGTGGCCATCTCCGCCAATTTGAACCGGGTGTTCTGGAAATCCGCAATCGCCTTGCCGAACGCCTTGCGCTCTCGGGTGTATTCCAGGGTCCACTGCAACGCCGCCTCGGCAGAAGACACAGCACCGATTGCCACGCTCAAGCGCTCCTGGGGCAGCTCCTGCATCAAGTAAGCGAAACCCATACCGGCCTGGCCCAGCAGGTTTTCCTTGGGCACGCGCATGTCCTGAAAGAACAGCTCGGAGGTGTCCTGGGCTTTCATGCCGACCTTCTCCAGGCGCTTGCCCTTGTCGAAGCCCGGCGTGTCGGCCTCCACCAGAAACAGGCTGGTGCCCTTGGCGCCGGCCTTGGGATCGGTCTTGGCGACGACGATCACCAGCTCGGCAAGGTAGCCGTTGGTGATGAAGGTTTTAGAGCCGTTGATCACGTACTCATCGCCGTCCAGCACCGCCGTGGTTTTCACGCCTTGCAGGTCAGAGCCGGCGCCCGGCTCGGTCATCGCAATCGCCGTGACCATTTCGCCGGAGATCAATTTGGGCAGGTATTTGTGCTTCAACGCCTCGCTGCCGTAATGCAGGATGTATGGCGCGACGATGTCTGAATGCAGCGAGAAACCGATACCGGTCAGGCCCATTCGGCCAATCTCCTCGATCACCACCGCGCTGTACAAAAAGTCCGCGCCCAGGCCGCCGTATTCTTCCGGCAGATGGGAACACAGCAACCCCGCCTCCCCCGCCTTGCTCCACAACCCACGGTCGACATAGCCCTGTTTTTCCCATTGCCCATGGAACGGCACGGCGTGTTTCTCGAGGAAGGTGCGCACGCTCTCGCGAAAGAGCTCATGCGAAGAGCTATACAAGGTTCTGGAGATCATGGGTCACCTGCGTGGCATTGTCGGACAAGAGCGAGCCCACAGAGCCTATGCCCCGATGACGTCACGGGACACTGGACACATGCGACAAAAAATAAGACGATCCAGCCGTCTGGTGACCACTTTCCCCTATAAGAATAAATGAAATTATGTCTAACCAAATCTCCACGCCCTTGCGGCGCGTCAGCATTTTGGCCATTGATCGGGTATTCGCTTCAACCCTCATGCAAGCCAAGGATTTCTTCCACTTAGCCAGCCTGCGTTACGGCAAGCAACAAGGCCTGGGCCTGACCCCTGCGTTCGAAACGCGCCTGGTCAGCCCCGACGGGCAGTCTGTGTGCAGCTTCAGCGACGTAATCATGCCGGTGGACGGTGGCCTGGAAGATGCCGACATCATCGTGCTACCGGCCTTCTGGGACGACTTCGACGCCCTCTGCACCCGCTACCCGCAAGTGCTGCCCTGGCTGCGTGAACAACATGCACGCGGCGCGGTGCTCTGCGGCGAAGCCACCGGGGTGTTCTGGCTGGCTGAAGCGGGCTTGCTTGATGGCAAGGAGGCCACCACCTACTGGCGTTTCTTCAACGCCTTCAGCGAACGTTTCCCCAAGGTCCAGCTCAACCAGGACAAGCACCTCACCGATGCCGACAACCTGTATTGCGCCGGCGGTACTACCTCGGCGTGTGACCTTTACATCTACCTGATCGAACGCTTCTGCGGTGCCAACATCGCCCAGGCCGTGGCACGCGACATCCTTTACGAAGTGCAGCGCAGCTACGCGCCGGGCCGCATCGGTTTTGGTGGGCAGAAGCTGCACCAGGACGTGATCATCCTGCAGATCCAGCATTGGCTCGAAGAGCATTTCGCCGACAAGTTCCGTTTTGAAGACGTCGCGCGGGAACACGGCATGAGCATCCGTAACTTCATGCGCCGCTTCCAGACAGCGACGGGCGACAAGCCGTTGCATTACCTGCAACGCCTGCGCATCGAAACAGCAAAAGGCCTGCTCTCGGGCAGCCGCAAGAGCATCAAGACCATCAGTTATGAGGTGGGTTACGACGATGCGAGCTTCTTCGCGCGGCTGTTCAGGCAGCACACCGAACTGTCACCCAACCAATACCGCCAGCAGTTCCAGCAGGCTGCATAAGCCAAGGCAAACACAGAACCAATGTGGGAGCTGGCTTGCCTGCGATGGCGGTGTTTCAGCACGTACATTTGTTGCTGACGTGTCGCCATCGCGGGCAAGCCCGCTCCCACAGTTGATCTTCATTGTCTGGAAGATGATGGTTTTGCGGTCATCCACAGAAAAATGTGGGAGCGGGCTTGCTCGCGAATGCGGAGTGTCAGTCACTGAATGTATTGACTGATTCACCGCATTCGCGAGCAAGCCCGCTCCCACAGGTGATCTTCATTGTCTGGAAGATGATCGCTTTGCGGTCATCCACAGAAAAATGTGGGAGCTGGCTTGCCTGCGATGGCGGTGTTTCAGCACATACATCTGTTGCTGACGCACCGCCATCGCGGGCAAGCCCGCTCCCACACAAGCCCGGCTCCCACAGTTGAGCTACATCGTTCTTAAGGCTTGTGGCCGCGCGACAGGAATTCGTGGGATTGCATTTCGAGCAGGCGGCTCAGCGTGCGCTGGAACTCGAAGTTCAAGCGACCGCCCGTGTAGAGGTCCTTGAGCTCGACTTCCGCCGAGATGATCAGCTTCACGTTACGGTCGTAGAACTCGTCGACCATGTTGATAAAGCGCCGCGCGATGTCGTCGGTGGTGACGCTCATCTGCTCTACGCCACTCAGGATCACCGCGTGGAAGATCTTGCCGAGTTCGATGTAGTCGTTCTGGCTACGCGGGCCGTCGCACAATTGGCGAAACTCGAACCAGGCCACGTCATCGCAGGTACGCAGCGCAATGATTTCGCGGTTCTCGATCATCAACTTGTCGTTTTCCACCGCCTTCGTGCATTCCGGCGTCAGCGCGCGGAAGCTCTTTTTCAGGCTTTCATGCGCCGCTTCGTTCAGCGGGAAGTGGAACAGCTCCGCTTGCTCAAGGTGACGCAAACGGTAGTCGACACCGCTGTCGACGTTAACGATGTCAGTGTTCTGCTTGATCAGCGCGATGGCCGGCAGGAAGCGCGCGCGTTGCAGGCCGTCCTTGTACAAACCGTCGGGCACGATGTTCGAGGTGGCGACCAGGGTCACGCCATTCTTGAACAGCTCTTCCATCAAGGTGCCGAGGATCATGGCGTCGGTGATGTCGGAGACAAAGAATTCATCAAAGCAAATCACCCGCGCTTCGTCGGAGAAGCGCTTGGCGATAATGGTCAGCGGATTTTTCTCGCCCGGCAGCGTCTTCATCTCTTCGTGCACGCGCTTCATGAAGCGGTGGAAGTGGGTCCGCACCTTCTCCTTGAACGGCAGCGCTTCAAAAAAGGTGTCGACCAGGTAAGTCTTGCCTCGACCCACGCCGCCCCAGAAGTACAGGCCTTTGACCGGGGTGTGGTCTTTCTTGCCAAACAGCTTGCTGAACATCCCTGGCTTGCTTTGCGAGGCCGCGACCAGATCGTCGTACAGGCGCTGCAAATGACGCACGGCGTTTTCCTGGGCCGCGTCATGGAAGAATTCAGGGCGTTTCAGATCAGCTTGATATCGTTCTAGGGGCGTCATAATTTCGTTAGCAAGGCAACAAAAACGGGCCGTCACTGTAACGACGGCCCTGATTAATGGCAATCAACCCTTGGTCGGGTTAATCCTCGATTGGGGTCAACGCAACGCGCAAGGCGGCGATGGCAGCATCGCGCGACGTTTCGTCGGCGAATTCGGCGCTGTCGGCCACGACGGCACTGTCCAGCCAGACACTGAAGCTCAGGGCTTCGGTGCGCACATCCAGCGCGTCGCCGTTTTGCAGTTGCTTGGTGACCGCGCCAGCGGCTTTGCCATCGGCAAAATTGCGCGACAACAGCAATTGCTCGCCATCGGCGGCCAGCAGGCGGAAGCGGAAGCTGCCATCGTCTTCGCGAAAGCTTACAAAGCGCGCAGCTTTCGCGGCTTTCTTCTTCGCTGCAACCGGTGCGGCGGCCTGCTCGACGAACGAACGCAGGCCAACGGCCTCACGCAGCTCAGCAAGGAATGGCGCCGCCACGGCGCGGGCTTTTTTGGCGCCGACCAGCAGCAGGTCTTCCATGTCAGAGGGGCGCGACATCAACTGGTGATAACGCTCGCGCGCTTCGCCCAACTGGCTGTCCAGCAGCTGGAACAGGCGACTCTTCGCCTCGCCCCAGCCCAGACCTTGCTGCAGTTCGGCGCGGAATTCTTCTTCCTGAGCCTTGCTGGCAAACGCCTGGTACAAGGTGAACAGGTGCGAATTGTCCGGGTCCTTGGCTTCGCCGGGCGCGCGGGAATCGGTGACGATCCGCGAGATGGCGTCTTTCATGTCCTTGGCGCTGGTGAACAGCGGGATGGTGTTGTCGTAGCTCTTCGACATCTTGCGGCCATCGAGGCCCGGCAAGGTGGCGACGCTTTCTTCGATCAACGCCTCAGGCATGGTGAAGAATTCTTTACCGTTGCCAAACAGGTGGTTGAAGCGCTGGCCGATGTCGCGGGCCATTTCCACGTGCTGGATCTGGTCGCGGCCGACCGGCACCTTGTGCGCGTTGAACATCAGGATGTCAGCCGCCATCAGCACCGGGTAGCTGTACAAGCCCATGGTGATGCCCGCATCCGGGTCTTCGCCGGCTTCGACGTTTTTGTCCACCGACGCCTTGTAGGCGTGGGCGCGGTTGAGCAGGCCCTTGGCGGCAACGCAGGTCAGCAGCCAGGTCAGCTCGGGAATTTCCGGGATGTCGGACTGGCGGTAGAACGTTACCCGGTTTACATCCAGGCCACCGGCCAGCCAGGTCGCGGCGATTTCCATACGCGAGCGCTGGATGCGCTGCGGGTCATCGCACTTGATCAGGGCGTGGTAGTCGGCCAGAAAGTAGAAGGAATCGGCATTGGCGTCCTGGCTGGCAAGGATCGCCGGGCGGATCGCACCGGCGTAGTTGCCCAGGTGCGGCGTGCCGGTGGTGGTGATGCCGGTGAGGATGCGGGTACGAGTCGTCATGGGTAATCGCTTATCAGACTGCTATCAATTCGAAAGACGGGGCAGCACCAGATCCTTGAGATCGGTGAGCTTGCCATGAAAAAAGTGCCCGCATTCTGCCACTTTCAGCAGCTCATGGGGGCGATTCAGGGCCGCCGACCAGTCGTAAACGGCTTGCGGGTCGACCACCTCGTCGGTTTCCGGCTGGATCAGGGTCAACGGGCAGCCCTGGGGCAGCACGTCGGTATCGCGCAGGCGCATCACGGCGGCGGCGACCATAAACAGGTGCGCGAGCTGTTCGCCCTTGGCTTCCAGACGCCCGCCGAGGCTGGCGGCCACGTAACCGCCGAAGGAAAACCCGAGCAGGGTGATCGGCAGCTCGGGGTGTTTTTCCCGCAGCCAGGTGGCGGCCGCTTCGGCATCGTCCACTTCACCGGTGGCCATGTCGTGGCTACCGGCGCTGGCACCGACGCCACGGTAATTGAAACGTAAAGTAATCAAACCGGCATCGCGGGCGGTGCGTTGCAGGGTCGATACGACTTTGTTGAGCATGGTCCCACCCTGCACCGGGTTGGGGTGACAGATGAGCGCCAGGCCACGTGGCTCGGGGTGATCCAGGTACAGGGCTTCCAATTGGCCCACTGGGCCATCGATCAAAACAGGGGTTTCACGCATGAGCAAGGAATGAACTCCGTGACCTCTCAAAGGGTCGACTCGTCTAGCTAAAAGTCTGTGCATGGCATCATTGCGAGCTTAATCGCGGTATACAGCGCAGGTTTGAGCCGTTAACGTAAAGCAAAGCCGTTTATAGAGGAAGGACTCGTGGAACACTCGCTCTTAGTTTGGTTGTTGCCGACTCTTGCCCTGGTTGCCGGTGTCGCCATTGGATTCCTGGTTGCTCGCCTGCTGCCGAATGCCGCGCCTAACCGCACGCAGCGTCAGCTGGATGACATTCAGGAACGTTTTGACAGTTACCAGAACGAGGTGGTTACCCACTTCAACAGCACCGCGACCCTGGTCAAGAAGCTCACCCAGAGCTACCAGGAAGTACAGGATCACCTCGCCGATGGCGCTAACCGCCTGGCCCTCGACGACATCACCCGTCAGCGTCTGCTGGCCGCGTTGCATTCCGATGCACCGCAAGCTCCACGGGAACGCCTGACCCCTCCGCGTGAGAATCAGGAACCGCCACGGGACTACGCGCCAAAAACGCCAAACGCCCCAGGCATGCTGGATGAGCATTACGGCTTGAAGAAGTAAGTCATTTTCAAGCGTTAAAAAAGCCCGGCTGATCGATGATCAGCCGGGCTTTTTTGTGGGTGCTTACTCTTCAGAACACTGGGCATTCAATGTGGGAGCTGGCCTGCCTGCGATAGCATCACCCCGGTGCCCCTGATGGACCGACGTGCCCGCATCGCAGGCAAGCCAGCTCCCACACTTTATTTGTGCTGCTGATCAGACCGGTTGTTCCTGCAACACCCCGCCCTCAATCCGCACATGCCGCCCATGGAAACGCTTAAGGCTGCTGCGGTGCCCAACGCTGACAACACTCAACCCCGGCAACTCATCAATCAACGCCTGATACAGCGTCGCCTCATCTTCTTCATCCATGGCCGAGGTCGCCTCGTCCATGTACAGCCATTGCGGCGCAAACAACAACGCGCGGGCAAAGGCCAGGCGTTGCTGCTCACCCGGCGAGAGCATGCGCTGCCAATGGTTAGGCTCATCCAGACGCGCGACCAAGTGCGGCAAGCGGCAGGTTTCCAGCACCTGTGCATAACGCTGCGCCGAGTAGACGCTGTCGTCCTGTGGATAACTCAACGCAGCCTTGAGCGTACCAATCGGCAAATAAGGCTTCTGCGGCAAAAACAGATAACGCGCCGCCGGCAGACGAATACTGCCGTGGCCCGCCGGCCACAAATGCCCCATGGCCCGTAGCAGCGTACTTTTACCGCTGCCGGAACGCCCGCTGAGCATCACCCGCTGGCCCGGTTCCACCGTCATGTCGGCATGGGTAAGCAAGTGACGGCCATCGGCCAGGTCCATGCCCAGGCCTTGCACCACCAGACGCTCGCCTTCACCGCGCACATCGATCGCCGCAGGACGCTGTTCATTGTCGCGCATGGCTTGCTGGAAACTCAGCAGACGGTCACTGGTGGCGCGCCATGAGGCGAGGTCGGAATAGGCGCTGATAAACCAGCTGAAGTTGCCCTGCACGTTGCCGAACGCCGAGTTGATTTGCATCAGCTCACCCAACTCGATCTTGCCGGCGAAATAACGCGGCGCCGCCACAATAAAGGCAAAAACAATCGCGATCTGTTCATACCCGGCGGTAAAGAACGTCAGGCGCTTGGACACTCGCATGATGTCCCAGTAGTTCTGCCAGACCTTGCCGAACCGCGTGCTCAAACGCTGTTTTTCATTCGGCTCGCCGTTGTACAGGGCAATGCTCTCGGCGTTCTCACGCACACGCACCATGGAGAAACGCAGGTCCGCTTCGAAGCGTTGTTGTTGGTTGCTCAAGCCAATCAAGCGACGGCCAATCAGGTGAGTCAGCCAACTGCCCACGGCGGCATACAGCAGCGCGCACCAGAACATATAGCCAGGGATGGTGATACCAAACACTTCAATGCTGCCCGACACGCCCCACAAAATAATTGAGAACGACACCAGGCTGACCACATTGCGCAGCAACCCCAGGCCCAGGCTCAAGGTGGTCGAGGTGAAGTTGTTGAGGTCTTCGGAAATCCGCTGGTCCGGGTTATCGGTGTAACCGCCCTGCTCCAGTTGGTAGTAGTTTTTGTTGCCCAGCCAACGCGTGAAGTGCTTTTCGGTGAGCCAGGCGCGCCAGCGGATGGTCAGCATCTGGGTCAGGTACAAACGGTAAACCGCGCCCAGAATCGCCACGGTCGCGATACCGCAGAAATAACCGATCAACCGCCAGAAGGCCTCGGTGTCCTTCTTCTCCAGGGCGTTGTAGAAATCCTTGTACCAGTGGTTGATCCACACGGAGATCGCCACGCTGAACAGCGACAGTGCAATCACCGCCGCTAACAGCAACCAGGCCTTGCCCTTCTCTTCACTGCGCCAATAGGGCGTGATCATCGCCCAGGTTCGGCGAAAGAAGTGCCCACGCACCGCGTCGTTGACCGCGGAATACTCAGCGTTCTGATTCATCGTTCAGGCTCTGTAAGAAAATGTGACAGGCGTTCGAACCGATCATAGACGATCGGTTCAAGGCTCCGTGCGGCCTGAAGCAAATTGTTCAGTCTGGGTTCAGCGCCGGACCGGGCGCTTCTGCAATTTGCGCTGCAACGTGCGACGGTGCATGCCGAGGGCGCGAGCGGTGGCGGAGATGTTGCCTTCGTGCTCGGTCAGCACACGCTGGATGTGTTCCCACTGCAGACGGTCCACCGACATCGGGTTTTCCGGCACCAGGGTGTCGAGGTCGGCGTGTTCGGACAGCAAGGCCGCCAGCACGTCGTCGGCGTCGGCCGGTTTGCACAGGTAGTTGCAGGCGCCGCGCTTGATGGCTTCGACGGCGGTGGCAATGCTGGAGTAACCGGTGAGGATCACCACGCGCATTTCCGGGTCGAGTTCCAGCAGTTTGGGCAGCAGCACCAGGCCGGAGTCGCCGTCCATCTTCAGGTCGAGTGCGGCGTAGTCCGGCAAGTCCGCCTGGGCGATGGCCAGGCCTTCTTCGGCCGAGCCTGCGGTGCTGACGCGAAAACCCCGGCGGCTCATGGCGCGCGCCATGACGCGGGTAAAGGTGGCGTCGTCATCTACCAGCAACAAATGCGGCAGTTCTTCGCCTTCGACTTGGATCTCGTCACTCATCGATATCTCCTCGTGCGACACGTGGCAGGCGCAGCTCGGTGAGCGTACCGCCTTCCTCATGACTATAGAGTTTCACTGAGCCGCCCGCGCGGGTCACGCTGGCCTTGCTCAAAAACAGGCCGAGGCCGAAGCCTTTGCCCTTGGTGGTAAAGAAAGGCTTGCCGATCTGTTCGGCAATGGCCAGCGGCACGCCCGCGCCGTGGTCACGAATGCTGATGGTGACGTCTTCCGCGTCCCAGTCCAGCTGCACGCCCAACCCTTCGGGGCACGCATCGGCGGCATTGTTCAACAGGTTGAGCAGCGCCTGGGTCAGGTCCGGCGGTGGCGCCATGCGCGGCACGCTGCCTTGGCCCAGCAGATGAAAGCGATAACTGGCTTCGGGACGCATCAGGTGCCAACGGTTCAGGGCTTCGTCGAGCCACTGGGTCACGTCCTGCATCTCCACCGCCAGGCGGCGATTGGCTTCGGCGGCGCGCACCAGTTGCTGCAAGGTTTGCTTGCACTGCTTGACCTGCTCCTGCAACACGCCCAAGTCATCCTGCAGGGCCGGGTCGTGGTGGTCCTGGACCATTTCGTTAAGCAGTACGCTCATGGTGGCCAGCGGCGTGCCCAACTCGTGGGCGGCACCGGCGGCCTGGGTGGCGACGGCCAGCAATTGCTGATCGCGCAGGCCTTCTTCACGGCGAATGGCGCGCAATTCTTCCTGGCGGCGCAGCTCTTCGGCCATGCGCGCGGCAAAGAAGGTGATCACCGCAGCCGACAGGGCGAAACTCAGCCACATCCCGTAGATCTGCAGGTTTTCGCGGGCGATGGGAAAGGTTTGCAGCGGATAGAACCGCGCCAGCAGCAAGGTGTACAAGGTCAGCGCAATGCCCGACAACACCACCGAATAGCGCCACGGCAAGGTCACGGCGGCGATGGTCAGGGGCACCAGGTAATACGAAACAAAGGGGTTGGTGGAACCACCCGAGAAATACAGCAACACACTGTGGATGAACAAGTCGCAGGCCAACTGCAGGGCGTATTCCAGCTCGGTCACCGGCCACGTGGTGCGCAACCGGATGGCGGTAAACGCACAGAGCACAGTGGAAAAACCGAGGGTCACGGCCAGTTGCAGCCAGGGCAGAGGCAGCAGGTCAAACCAGTAGGCGAGCCCGACGGAACCGGCCTGCGCGGCCAATACCAGGGTACGAATGAACGTCAGGCGCCAGAGGTTCTGGCGTGTGGCGGAAGTCAGTTTTACGGCGGCGAGCATGAGCTCTCCCGGTGAGCGCTGCAGGCGGATCGGCACGAGTATAAACGAAGCGGGCCCGCCGCCACGGCCTGTGTGGCTCTTTGACGCAGGCCGGGTAACCGACCGTTCGTCGGCTTGGGCCGCACCTGTAGGGAATGTGTAAACCCGAAGAACCCGATGCCACCGTCTACAGTCATACCGAACACGACAATCCCAAGGAGCTTCCATGTCTCGTTTCACTCGCAGTGCAGCCGTCATCACCCTCGGCGTTGGCGCCCTCGCCAGCCTGCCGGCACTTGCCGCCGATGCGCTGAACTACAACCAGATTTCCCTGCGCGCCGAAGTCAGCCAGGAGGTTGCCCGCGACAAGATGATCGTGACCCTCTACACAGAATCCCAGAACAGCGACCCGGCCAAGCTCGCCGCTGAAATCACCAACACCATGAACAAGGCGCTCGGCGAAGCCCGCGAAGTCAGAGGCGTGACCCTGCGCCAGGGCAGCCGCAACAGCTACCCGATCTACGACAACAAGAACCAGAAGATCACCGGCTGGCGTGAACGCGCCGAATTGCGCCTGGAAAGTGCGGACGTCCCTGCCCTGTCCAAGCTCACCGGCGACCTGCTGAACACCCTGAAAATGGAAAACATGGACTTTGCCATCGCCGACAGCACGCGCAAGTCCAGCGAAGACGCGCTGCTCAAAGACGCGGTCGCCGCATTCAAGGCGCGCGCCCAGTTGGCCACCGATGCCCTCGGCGGCAAGGGCTACAAAATCGTCAACCTGAACTTCAACACCAATGGCTACCCGCAACCGTATGCGCGCAATGGCGCGATGATGATGAAGGCCGCGATGGCCGATTCGGCGCCGACGCCGGAAGTGGAAGCCGGCACCAGCCAGGTCAACATGAGTGCCGACGGCGTGATTGAAGTTCTTCAGTAACTGTTTTCGAGGCATAAAAAACGGCGCGGCCCTTGAAGGCTGGCGCCGTTTTTTATGCGTGCTGTATGGCTGTCAGCCTGATGTTTGCCGCGCGTTATACATGCGTTGAGTACACCGCACAGGCATAAGAGTGGAACTCTTTTCGCGCAACTAACCACCCAGTTGCACGTCACTCAATACGGACACTGTCGCACTAAAGCACTCAACCCTGACTCGACAGAAGCATCAACACTCTGAGTTCAATTCCACAGCTGTAAACAAACCACGCGACAGCAAAGACACGTCAATTGATGACGACGCAACGTTATGCAGTGTGCGCACCGCTTCTCTTATTTATATGCGCCACACCATGAATTAAAAACCATACTTATAACGAGCCGCTCATGACCATAAGCCTTACTTCGCTGCCGCACCCTTTCGTCACTGCCCCTCCAACACCGGCTGTACACACCCGCACGACGCGGGCAGTCGATGCCTCGCCAACGCCAGAAAATATACGTTTGGGAACACCCAGCGGCGAGCAAGATAAAAAGATAAGTCCTGGCAAAAAACCGACACTGGCTCCAACTCCCAACCATGAGCTTGATTTTGCCAAGGCTGTCATTTATGGCTCCGTCAATGTCTCACCTCCCACGCAAAGCTATACGCAACAGGACCGTCTACAGCACGTCGATGCGTTTGCCGCGCGCGTTGTGGTGCAAATCAAACACATAGAAAGTGGTGAGGAAGGCGAAAGCAATATCAGGTTCCAGAAGACTCGCCAGTTCCTGGAGCCAGCCGGTTACTTCAGCGGTGGGTTGTTGGCTGCCGGGTATGACCCGCATGAAAAAATCACGGTGACGTTCAACGCTTACGTCGGCAAATGGAAGCCGGAACATAAAACCAATACCGATGAACGCACCTACTTTGCCTGGGAAATTGCAGCCGGGGCCCTCAAGCACGACAGGCCCGCAGGCGGCGGCCTGCTGAATTTCCAAACAATGGAAATTCAGCCAAAAGACCGGAACAAGATCAACGGCCTGGAAGCGCTGGGCGCACGGCTGCAGGATCATTGGACCGATGACATAACCAAACCCATGCAGGACGCGTCAGGCGCATTGGCGAAGCGTTCGGGAAAGGCCGATGCCTATGCGGTGCGCGGCACGTTACAAAGCCTGCGTAACGACAAACACAGTTATGAAAAACTGACACCTGCCGGGCAGGAAGCAATCAACCGCACGCTGGATAAGAACGGTAATGTGGTGATTCCAAATGTATACGGCTACCCATTGGCCGGGTATGCATTTGTTCCGTACGTTAACTATCACGGCGATTATGACCACAGGCCCAATAAAGGTCTGATGATTGACCTGAAGAACGGCAAGATCAATGAAATACACGGCGATAAAGACTTTGCCAACTGGGCAAAACAAAACCGCAGTGAACTGCAGCGCAGTTTTAATTCCAAAGACCGCCAGGGTGGCAAAGATGCTCATTGGCCGAAAGCGGTGGATGTACTCGACAATTTGATTGCAGGCAATCACGCCACCTACCCGGGACGTCAAAGCCTGTTCAAGGATAAAGCGGTGCCGGTGAGGGAGACGTTTAATTACTCACAATCGCGAAAAGACGACTATTTTTTGAAGTTCGGCAAACTTAATGACGGTATTGCCGCCGACTATCAGGCGCTGAATGCCAGGAATGCACAATCGGACGACCAGACGGAAGTGTTTGGCTCCGCGCAACAAAGCTGGAAGGGCGCCAAAGAATTGTGGGGACGTACCTTCGGTTACATCCCCGTCGTGGGCAACACGGGCAATATCGTCTTTGGCATTCATGACTCCCTTCATGGCAAGACCGCCGACGATCGCGTCGGCGGCACCGCCGCAGCGGTGATATCGGGCCTGCAACTGGCGCACGAAATTGCGCCCTCCGCCCTGGAAGCCGGGCTGGGTGAACCTTCGCTCCCCGCTCAGTCCGCCACGAACCCGCATTACCGTTGGAAATATGACGAGCAGTCGAGTGATTTTGAGTTCGTGCGAACCCCAAAGGCTTCAACAAACGCTGAAACAGGCGCAGTCAAAACTGCAACCACGCCCACCTCCCCCTTTGCGGGGATGCAGGAAATAAAGTACAGGGGCAAAACGTATTTCGTCGCTGATAAACCCGATGCGTGGGACGGCACGGCTTACTTGTTGCGCGTCAAGGACCCGAAGGATTCATCAAAATTGGCGAGCAGCGCCATTATTGCCAGGCCTGATGAAACAGGGGTGTGGAACAAAGCCGGGGAAACCGGTGGCGGACGATGGTTCTGGAATCGCCCGATCACCTCAACCGCCAGTGATGAATCATTGTCGACGCCCAAGTTTTCGGAGCGATTTGTTGAGTCCGACGGCTCAAAAATTCCCGGCTCTGGCAAGTTTGACGACTACTTGAGCGTTGACGAAAGCAAAGACTATACGTTCATCAATAATCTCTTCAGCGACGGTCCAAACGTTAAAAGGCGCCTTGCCGTCTCCTGGAGAATCGATGACGGCCAGTTCGCGGTGACCGAGACCGAGCGAGCCCAGCCCATTGACGGTTACAACAGCGAGTACTCCACAAGCTTCCCGGTCGACCTGAACCGAGGCGATTACACAATCGTTACCAGGGAAGGTGCCAATGAGGTGCGCACCAGGCTGGATTTCAGGTCAACGTCCGACGAGGAAACGATTAAAACCAGACTTGCCACACTGGAAGCCACCATTCCCGACCCGAATCTGAGAGCCCGTATTTCAGAGGTCGCTCACCAAGGCGCATCGTTTCCTGCGTTTGTAGAACTTATGCCACCGGTATTGAAGGAGGGTTACAGCGTTTCAGCAGGCGAGAAGTATTTCACCATTGAATACAACCCGGGCAGTGATACCCACACGGTCAAGGCCACTACAAAATGGGACCTTAAACTTCTGACTGAAGACGGTGGCGTCACCAATCGAGACCTGGATATCACCAGTACTCGGATATTCACGATACGGGCAAGCAATGATGTGAGCGGCGACGGTTATGTCATTGATAAATCCGCACCTACCCGAATAGAAATCTCTACGCCAGCCGCGGTGTAAGGGGTAATACGCGGGTCTTGCGTGAGGGGCTGACACCGCAACTAACGCCAGCGGTCTCTACCTGACAAGCCTGAACGGCGGTAACCTCGGTGACCGCCGTTTTCGTTTGGGCAGCAAACTGTGCCTGCCACTTCAGGAGTCTCCATGGATAGAACCGCCTTCAAACCGCTGCTCCTGGCTGCAAGCCTTGTGGCATTCATGCCGATGGCCCAGGCCGCCAGCACCCTGGTCTACTGCTCCGAAGCCAGCCCCGCCGGCTTCGACCCCAGCCAATACACCAGCGGCACCGACTTTGATGCGTCCGCCGAAACCGTGTTCAACCGCCTGACCCAGTTCAAGCGTGGCGGCACCGAAGTCGAACCCGGCCTGGCGACCCGTTGGGATGTCTCCCAAGACGGCCTGACCTACACCTTTCACCTGCGTGATGGGGTCAAATTCCACACCACCGACTATTTCACGCCGACTCGCGACTTCAATGCAGATGACGTGGTGTTCACCTTCAATCGCCTGCTGGATGCCGACAGCCCGTTTCGCAAGGCTTACCCTTCCGAGTCGCCGTACTTCACCGATATGGGTTTAAACACCACGATCAAAAGCCTCGACAAGGTCGACGAGCACACCGTGCGTTTTAACCTGAATAACGTCGACGCCTCGTTCGTGCAGAACCTGGCCATGAGTTTTGCCTCGGTGCAATCGGCCGAATACGCCGCCCAGCTCTTGAAGGAAGGCAAGGCCGAAGAGATCAACCAGAAACCCATCGGCACCGGCCCGTTTGTGTTCAAGCGTTACCAGAAAGACTCGCAGATTCGCTACGTCGCCAATAAACAGTATTGGAAACCCGAGGACGTAAAACTCGACAACCTGGTGTTCGCCATCACCCCGGACGCCGCCGCGCGCCTACAGAAACTCAAGGCTGGCGAATGCCAGGTCAGCGGCTACCCGCGCCCGGCCGACATCGAAATCATGAAGCAGGACCCGAACCTGCGCGTGCTGCAACAAGCCGGGTTCAACCTGGGCTTCCTGGCCTACAACGTGACACACCCGCCGCTGGACCAGCTCAAAGTGCGCCAGGCACTGGACATGGCCATCGACAAGCCAGCAATCATCAAGGCCGTGTACCAGGGCGCCGGGCAATTGGCGCAGAACGCACTGCCGCCGGCGCAGTGGTCTTATGACCCCACCATCAAAGACGCGCCTTACGATCCAGCCAAGGCGCGGGCGCTACTAAAAGAAGCAGGGGTTGCACCAGGTACCACCATCAACTTGTGGGCGATGACGGTTCAGCGCGCCTCCAATCCGAACGCGCGGATGTCGGCACAGATGATCCAGCAGGATTGGGAAAAAGTCGGCATCAAAGCCAACATCGTCAGCTATGAGTGGGGCGAGTACATCAAACGCGCCAAAAATGGCGAGCACGACGCGATGATTTACGGTTGGACGGGCGACAACGGCGACCCGGATAACTGGCTGGGCGTGCTCTACAGTTGTGCTGCGGTCAAGGGCAGCAACTACGCCAAATGGTGTAACCCGGCCTACGACAAGCTCGTGCAGCAGGCCAAGGTCAGCAGCGACCGCGAGCAACGCATCAAGTGGTATCAACAGGCGCAAAAAATCCTTAAGGAACAGGTACCTATAACGCCTATTGCGAACTCGACGGTTTTCCAGCCCCTTCGCAAGGAAGTGCAGGACTTCAAAATCAGCCCCTTTGGTCTCACGCCGTTTTACGGTGTCAGTCTAGATAAGTAACAGGCGCGCCCCAACCGAGTGCGCCAGACCGCTCGGTTGGGCTTTTTTGGTGCGCGCTACGCACCGAAAAAAGCCTATTTATAGACGCATTTGTGTACAAACTTTCATAAATGCGACATTCCTGTACGTTCGTACCACACTTTGACCTTCACGACGGTTCAACATCTTGCAATGGGTATGGCGCCTGCATAAGTATCCGCAGGCCGACTCACGAGGTCGCCCTCACCACCAAAAATGACAACAAATCATGAGGCCAACATGCTTAAACACGCAGTCCTTCCGCTTCTAGTGAGCGCTGGCCTTATGGCCGCAGCTCCTTTCGCCCAAGCGGCGAGCAACCTGGTGTTCTGCTCCGAAGGGAGCCCGGCCGGTTTTGATCCAGGCCAGTACACCACCGGAACAGACTTCGATGCCTCGGCCGAAACCATGTTCAACCGTCTGACCCAGTTCGAACGCGGCGGCACCGCTGTGGTTCCTGGCCTGGCCACTACCTGGGACGTTTCCCCGGACGGCCTGACGTACACGTTCCACCTGCGCGACGGCGTGAAGTTTCACACCACCTCGTACTTCAAACCGACCCGTACCTTCAATGCCGATGACGTGCTGTTCACGTTCAACCGCATGATCAACAAGGACGATCCGTTCCGCAAAGCCTACCCAACCGAGTTCCCGTACTTTACGGACATGGGTATGGACACCAACATCAAGAACATCGAGAAAGTCGATGACCACACCGTCAAGTTCACCCTTGGCACCGTGGACGCCGCCTTCATCCAGAACCTGGCGATGAGCTTCGCGTCGATCCAGTCCGCCGAATACGCCGCGCAACTGTTGAAGGAAGGCAAAGCGCCGGACATCAACCAGAAGCCAATCGGTACCGGCCCGTTCGTGTTCAAGAGCTACCAGAAAGACTCGAACATTCGTTACACCGGCAATAAGGACTACTGGAAACCTGATGACGTTAAGATCGATAACCTGATCTTCGCCATCACCACCGACCCGTCGGTACGTATCCAGAAGCTCAAGAAAAACGAGTGCCAGATCACCCTGTTCCCGCGCCCGGCCGACCTGAAGGCACTGGGTGAAGACAAGGACCTGAAACTGCCGCACCAGGCCGGTTTCAACCTGGGCTACATCGCTTACAACGTCATGCCAGTGCTCAAAGGCCAGACCGCGCCGAACCCGCTGTCCGACCTGCGTGTACGTGAAGCGCTGGACATGTCGGTGAACAAGCAGCAGATCATCGACTCCGTGTACCAGGGCGCAGGCCAACTGGCCGTCAACGCCATGCCGCCGACCCAGTGGTCTTACGACACCACCATCAAGGATGCTCCGTACGACGTGACCAAAGCCAAGGCTTTGCTCAAGGAAGCGGGCGTCAAGGAAGGCACCGAAATCACCCTGTGGGCGATGCCGGTTCAACGTCCGTACAACCCGAACGCCAAGCTGATGGCTGAAATGCTGCAGAACGACTGGAAACAGATCGGCCTGAAAGTGAACATCGTCAGCTACGAGTGGGGCGAGTACATCAAGCGTTCCAAAGGCGGCGAGAACCAGGCCATGATCATTGGCTGGAGCGGCGACAATGGTGACCCGGACAACTGGCTGAACGTGCTGTTCGGCTGCGACTCGCTGGCCGGTAACAACTTCTCCAAATGGTGTGACAAGAAATTCGACGGCATCGTAAAAGAAGCCAAGGCCACTTCGGATGTCGCCAAACGCACCGAGCTGTACAAGCAGGCGCAACATATCCTCAAAGATGCAGTCCCGATGACACCTATCGCGCACTCGACGGTGTATCAACCCATGCGCAACACCGTACAGGACTTCAAGATCAGCCCGTTTGGCTTGAACTCTTTCTATGGCGTGAGCGTAAGCGGCAAGTAAGGATCAATGGCGGCGACGTTTCATCACGTCGCCGTTATTGCATCCGCCCAGGCCGTAGGAAACAGACCACACCCGCACTCATTGCTGTCCTACAGCAATGAACTGCGACTTGCGGCTCCGTTGCCTACAAGGTCTGTCAGTTTTGATGCATTTACTGCCCGCTCCGCGACCCATAACGTCGTAGGACAGCAGAGGCATCACTCTGAGAAAGGCACTTGCTGTGTGTGGGATCGGCGTTGTCACCCAGGCTTCTTGCCTGGGTGATTGCTCGCTGATGACAACTACAAACAAGGATCGGGATCGTCATGCGCCATACCACTGTTCTATCCGCAATTTTTGGCACCAGCCTGCTGGCTGTGGCCTCAATGGGCCAAGCCGCCGAGAAGAAGAGCCTGGTGTTCTGCTCTGAAGGCAGCCCGGCAGGTTTTGACACTGCGCAGTACACCACCGCCACCGACAACGATGCGGCCGAGCCGCTGTACAACCGCCTGGTTGAGTTCGAAAAAGGTGCAACCAACGTGGTGCCTGGGCTGGCAACAGATTGGGATATTTCGCCAGACGGCCTGACCTACACGTTCCACTTGCGACAAGGGGTGAAATTCCACAGCAACAAGGAATTCAAGCCGACGCGCGACTTCAATGCCGACGACGTGCTGTTCACTTTCAACCGCATGCTTGACCCCGACCACCCGTTTCGCAAGGCCTACCCGACCGAGTTTCCGTACTTCAACGGGATGAGCCTGAACAAGAACATTGCCAAGGTCGAGAAAACCGACCCGCACACCGTGGTGATGACCCTGAACACGGTCGACGCCGCGTTCATCCAGAACATCGCCATGAGCTTCGCCGCGATCCTGTCGGCCGAGTACGCCGAGCAATTGCTTAAAGAAGGCAAGCCGAGCGATATCAACCAGAAGCCGATCGGCACTGGCCCGTTTGTGTTCCAGCGCTACCAGAAAGACTCGCAGATCCGTTACGTGGGCAACAAACAGTACTGGGACCCGAGCCGCGTGAAGCTCGACCAGCTGATTTTCGCGATCAACACCGATGCGTCGGTGCGCGTGCAGAAGCTCAAGGCCGGCGAATGCCAGATTACCCTGCACCCGCGCCCGGCTGACGTCGACGCGCTCAAGGCCGACCCGAACCTGCAACTGCTGACCAAGCCCGGTTTCAACCTGGGCTACATCGCCTACAACGTGCGCCACAAGCCGTTCGACCAGCTTGAAGTGCGCCAGGCGCTGGACATGGCCGTGAACAAGCAGAGCATCCTGAACGCCGTGTACCAGGGCGCCGGGCAACTGGCGGTCAACGCCATGCCGCCGACGCAGTGGTCTTACGACGACACCATCAAGGACGCGCCCTACAACCCGGAAAAAGCCAGGGAATTGCTCAAGGCCGCCGGCGTGAAGGAAGGCACCGAGATCACCCTGTGGGCCATGCCGGTACAACGTCCGTACAACCCCAACGCCAAGCTGATGGCCGAAATGCTGCAAAGCGATTGGGCCAAGATCGGCCTCAAGGTCAAGATCGTCAGCTACGAGTGGGGCGAGTACATCAAGCGCACCAAAAACGGTGAGCACGACATCAGCCTCATCGGCTGGACCGGTGACAACGGTGACCCGGACAACTGGATGGGCACTCTTTACAGCTGCGACGCCATCGGCGGGAACAACTACTCCATGTGGTGTGACCCGGCGTACGACAAGCTGGTCAAGCAAGCCAAGGTCGTGACCGACCGCGAACAAAGGACTGTTCTGTACAAACAGGCGCAGCAACTGCTTAAAGCGCAGGTGCCGATCACGCCAGTCGCCCACTCAACGGTTAACCAGCCGTTAAGCGCCAAAGTTGAAGGGTTCAAAGTCAGCCCCTTCGGCCGCAACGTGTTCTCGGGCGTCAGTCTCAACCCATAAGAAAATAACCGGATGGTGGAGGGCGAAGTCTGCTCTCCGGCAAACGTGCAGCCTTTTGTTAGGAAATTTCCTACGGCAAACGTTTGCAATGGCTTGAACGAGTTACACACCCAATAGCCGGTTCACCTAAAAAGACCGGCATTAAAAAGAGAACCAAAGGAGCTCCACCCATGAAACTGAGCAGCAAAGCGCTTCTGGCCCTGGCCATCAGCAGCATCACGGCAACCGCCTTCGCTGAAACCCAAAGCCAGGACTTCGTTCCTACCACACTGGCCGGCACCAGCGCCCAAAGTGAGGCCAAAGGTTTTATCGACGGTCAAAGCCTGGGCGGTACTACCCGTAACTGGTTCTCCAACGAGCAGAAGTTCCGTGGCGGCAAGTTCACTTACCAGAAGCACGGCGAAGCGCGTACCGACGCCTACCGTACCAACTGGCTGCAAGGCACCATCCTTAACTACTCCTCGGGCTTCACCCAAGGCACTGTTGGGGTAGCGACCGAAGTAGCGGGTTACAACGTTATCGCGCTCGACCAGAGCAAGCGTGACATCAAGGGCGGTTCCAACCGTACCCTGGCCGACTCCGACGGCGATGCAGTAGGCCAGTGGAGCAAGCTGGGCCTGGCCAACGTCAAGTTCCGTGTGTCGAACACCACCTTGACCGCCGGTCGTCAGAACTTCAGCAGCGGCATCGTCGACACCATCGGCAACCGTGCCCTGCCGTCGAGCTTTGAAGGTTTCGCCCTCAACAGCGAAGAGTTCAGCAACCTGTCGTTCCAGGGCGCTTACTTCGACCGCGTGTCGCCACGTACCGAACAGAGCCTGTCGAAATTCCGCAGCGAATACGGCAATGGCCAGGAAGCCGATCACGTCTACACCGCCGGTGTGAACTACCAGCCGTTCAAGAGCCTGAAAACCAGCTTCTTCGGCGCTCAAGTCAAAGACTTCTGGAACCAGTACTACTTCGGCGCTACCCACGAATTGGGTGACGCTCAGGTACTGAGCCTGACCACCGGCCTGAACTACTACAAGACCGTCGACGAAGGCAAAAAGTTGATGGGCAAGATCGACAACGACACCTACTCGCTGTCGCTTGGCCTGACCCACCAGGCTCACAGCCTGACCTTCTCGTACCAGGAAGTGAACGGTAACGAGTACTTCGACTACCTGCACGAAACCAACGGTATCTACCTGGCCAACTCCCTGACGTCCGACTTTAACGGTCCGAACGAGAAGTCCTTCCAGATCGCCTACGGCATCAACATGGCCGAATACGGCGTACCGGGCCTGAAGTTCAACATCTACTCGGCTCGCGGCTGGGGCATCGACGGCACTCACTACACCGGCGACGGCGGCCGTGCAGGCTTTGCCTACAACGGTATCCAGGCTCAGGACGGCGAGAAGCACCAGGAATACGGCGTAGGTTCTTCCTACGCAGTACAGAGCGGTCCTCTGAAAGCCTCCACCATTCGCGCCACTTACGTGACGCACCGTGCGACCGAAAACCAGGCTGACGGCAACCTGCGTGAGTTCCGCCTGGTCACCACCATCCCGTTCAACATTCTTTAATTAGCACCAGGTAAACGGCGGGCTCATCAAGAGCCCGCCGTTTACGCTTGTCTGGTTCACTCGATTGCAGAGGGCTCTGAATGAAAATGCTCCCGCTACAAGCCGCCATTGCCGCTGCGCTGTTGAGCGTGGCGATCGGCGTTTCGGCCAAACCACTGGTGGTCTGCACCGAAGCCAGCCCGGAAGGTTTTGACCCGGTTCTGTACACCACGGCCGTGACGACTGACGCTGCCGCTGAAACCATGTTCAACCGCCTGGTGGACTTCAAGCCAGGTACCACCGAAGTGGTGCCTGCGCTGGCCAAAGACCTGCCGGAAATCAGTGCTGATGGTTTGACCTACACCTTCCACCTGCGTGATGACATCAAGTTCCACACCACCGACTATTTCAAACCCACGCGCAACATGAATGCTGACGACGTGCTTTGGAGCTTCCAGCGCCAGCTGGACCCGAATCACCCTTGGCACGACAAGTCCAAAGTGGGCTACCCGTACTTTGAAAGCATGGGCTTCAAGGAACTGCTCAAGAGCGTCACGAAGACTGACGATCACACCGTCGTCTTCACGCTGACCCGTCCTGAAGCACCATTCCTGTCCGACCTGGCCATGGCGTTTTCCTCGATTCACTCCGCCGAATACGCCGACCAGTTGCTCAAGTCCGGCAAGACCGATGACCTGAACGCCAAGCCCATCGGCACCGGCCCGTTCATCTTCACCCGCTATCAAAAAGACGCCCAAGTGCGCTTCAAGGCCAACCCGGACTACTTTCGTGGCAAGCCGCCGGCTGATCCGCTGATCCTCGCGATCACCACTGACAACAACGTGCGCCTGCAGAAGCTCAAGGCCAACGAATGCCAGATCGCGCTGTACCCCAAGCCCGATGACGTGCCGAGCATGAAGGCCGACCCGAACCTGAAGGTGGCCGAACTGGCGGCGATGACCACCGCCTACACCGCGATGAACACCACGCACAAGTACATGAGCGATGCGCGCGTTCGCCATGCGATCAACATCGCGTTCGACAAAAAAGGCTACAACGAGTCCCTGTACGGCAAAGGCAATGCCGTTGATGCCACCGGCCCGTTTCCGCCAACGCTGCTGGGTTTCAACGACAAGTTGAAAAACCCGCCACGTGACCTGGATAAAGCCCGCGCCCTGCTTAAAGAAGCCGGCGTACCGGAAGGCACCGAATTCACCCTGTTCACCCGTAACGGCGGCGGCCCGACCAACCCTAACCCGTTGCTCGGCGCCCAGCGCATGCAGGCGGATCTGGCCCAGATTGGCTTGAAGGTCAACATCAAGGTCATGGAATGGGGCGAAATGCTCAAACGCGCCAAAGCCGGCGAGCACGACATGGTTTCTGCCGGTTGGGCGGGGGATAACGGTGACCCGGATAACTTCCTCACACCAAACCTGAGTTGCGATGCGGCGAAAAACGGCGAAAACTACGCCCGCTGGTGTAACAAAGAGTTTCAGGACTTGATCGACAAAGCGCGCGCCATCGAGGAACCCTCGAAACGGGCCGCACTCTACGAACAAGCCATGGAGGTTTTCGACAAGGAACAACCGTGGATTCCTATGGCTTACCCGAAAATGTTCACCGCCATGCGCAAAAACGTCGAGGGTTTTACCCAAAGCCCTCTGACTACAAATAACTTCGCCACCACCCAGGTGAAGTAAATAAGAGAAGACGCTCGGCACCGTCGACATTGACGGTGCCGAACCTGCCTAACCGGCTGATTGAGGTACACAACAAGATGTTTAGTTTTATTGCCCGCCGATTGGGGTTATTGATCCCCACGTTTTTCGGCATCACGTTGCTCACCTTTGCGTTGATTCGCATGATCCCCGGCGACCCCGTAGAAGTCATGATGGGCGAACGACGAGTCGACCCCGAGATGCACGCACAGGCAATGGAACGCCTTGGTCTTAACAAGCCGTTGTATGCGCAATACCTGGACTACGTGGGCAAACTCGCCCATGGCGACCTCGGCGAATCGCTGCGCACACGCACCAGCGTGTGGACCGAATTCACCGCCCTCTTCCCTGCGACCCTGGAACTGTCCATGGCCGCCCTGTTGTTCGCCGGTATCCTGGGCCTGTTGGCCGGGGTGATCGCGGCCCTGAAACGAGGATCCCTGTTCGACCATGGGGTGATGGGCATCTCCCTGGCGGGATATTCGATGCCGATCTTCTGGTGGGGCCTGATCCTGATCATGTTCTTCTCCGTGAGCCTGGGCTGGACCCCGGTTTCCGGGCGCATCGACCTGCTCTACGACATCGAGCCGCGCACCGGCTTCATGCTGATCGACACCCTGCTGGCTGACGAGCCGGACGCGTTCTGGGACGCACTGCACCACTTGATCCTGCCGGCCATCGTGCTCGGCACCATCCCGCTGGCCGTGATCGCGCGGATGACCCGTTCATCAATGCTCGAAGTGCTGCGTGAAGACTACATCCGCACCGCCAAGGCCAAAGGCCTGTCGCCGGCGCGCGTGGTGTTCGTGCACGGCCTGCGTAACGCGCTGATTCCGGTACTCACCGTGGTCGGCCTGCAAGTCGGCACACTGCTGGCC
The DNA here is from genome assembly GCF_049896045.1 of Pseudomonas sp. PWP3-1b2. Taxonomy (NCBI): domain Bacteria; kingdom Pseudomonadati; phylum Pseudomonadota; class Gammaproteobacteria; order Pseudomonadales; family Pseudomonadaceae; genus Pseudomonas; species Pseudomonas sp. PWP3-1b2. Next base: position 60,381 of record NZ_JAFCTN010000027.1, on the reverse strand, counting down.
GGTGCGGTCCTGACCGAAACCATCTTCTCGTGGCCCGGCATCGGCAAATGGTTGATCGAAGCCATTGGCGCGCGGGACTACCCGGTGGTGCAAAACGGCATCCTGTTGATCGCCTGTCTGGTGATCCTGGTGAACTTCGTGGTGGACATCCTCTACGGCTTCGCCAACCCACGCATCCGTCACCAGCGCTGAGATCATGACCATGACCACACCTACTCAAGTGTCAGCAGTCGATCAAAGCCTGCTGTACCCGTCCCCGTACAAAGAGTTCTGGCAAGCCTTTTCCAAGAACAAAGGCGCGGTTGCCGGCCTGTTGTTCATGTTGCTGATCGTGTTCTGCGCGATCTTCGCGCCGTGGGTTGCGCCGCATAACCCGAGCGAGCAATACCGCGACTTCCTGCTGACTCCGCCAGCCTGGCTGGAAGGCGGGCAGATTCAGTTCCTGTTGGGTACCGACGAACTGGGCCGTGACCTGCTCTCGCGCCTGATCCAGGGTTCGCGCCTGTCGTTGCTGATCGGTTTGTCGTCGGTGGTGATGTCGCTGATTCCGGGCATCCTGCTGGGCCTGTTCGCCGGGTTCTTCCCGCGCATGCTTGGCCCAACCATCATGCGCTTGATGGACATCATGCTGGCCCTGCCGTCGCTGCTGCTGGCTGTCGCCATTGTCGCGATCCTCGGCCCTGGCCTGATCAACACCGTGATTGCTATCGCTATCGTCTCGCTGCCGTCGTATGTGCGCTTGACCCGCGCTGCGGTGATGGGCGAACTGAACCGCGACTACGTGACCGCCGCCCGCCTCGCTGGCGCCGGCCTGCCGCGCCTGATGTTCATCACCGTGCTGCCAAACTGCATGGCGCCGCTGATCGTACAGGCCACCTTGAGCTTCTCCTCGGCGATTCTCGATGCCGCAGCGTTGGGCTTCCTGGGCCTTGGCGTACAACCGCCAACCCCTGAGTGGGGCACCATGCTGGCATCGGCCCGTGACTACATCGAACGCGCCTGGTGGGTCGTAAGCTTGCCGGGTTTGACCATTTTGCTCAGCGTGCTGGCAATCAACTTGATGGGCGACGGCTTGCGCGATGCGCTGGACCCGAAACTCAAGAACGCCGCCTGAGGAGATTCCCATGTCACTGTTAGAAATCAAGAATCTCAACGTCCGCTTCGGCGACAAAACCGCCGTGCCGGTGGTCGATGGCCTCGACATTTCAGTCGACAAAGGCGAAGTCCTGGCAATCGTTGGCGAATCGGGCTCGGGTAAATCCGTGACCATGATGGCGCTGATGGGCCTGATCGAGCACCCCGGCATCGTCACCGCCGACGCCCTGAACTTCGACGGCAAAGACATGCTCAAGTTGAGCAACCGTCAGCGTCGTCAAATCGTCGGCAAAGACCTGGCGATGGTGTTCCAGGACCCGATGACCGCGCTGAACCCCAGCTACACCGTGGGTTTCCAGATTGAAGAAGTGCTGCGCCTGCACCTGAAAATGTCCGGCAAGCAAGCGCGCAAACGTGCCATCGAGCTGTTGGAAAAAGTAGAAATCCCGGGCGCTGCCAGCCGTATGGACGCCTACCCGCACCAATTGTCCGGCGGTATGAGCCAGCGTGTGGCAATCGCCATGGCAATTGCCGGCGAGCCGAAACTGCTGATCGCGGATGAGCCGACCACGGCGCTGGACGTGACCATCCAGGCGCAGATCATGGAACTGCTGCTGGCCCTGCAAAAAGAACAGAACATGGGCCTGGTGCTGATCACCCACGACCTCGCGGTGGTGGCTGAAACCGCCCAGCGCGTGTGTGTGATGTACGCCGGCCAAGCCGTGGAAGTCGGCCAAGTGCCGCAGTTGTTCGACATCCCGGCGCACCCGTACAGCGAAGCACTGCTCAAGGCGATCCCCGAGCACAGCCTGGGCGCCACGCGCCTGGCCACGCTGCCGGGCATCGTGCCTGGCCGTTATGACCGCCCGCAGGGTTGCCTGCTGTCGCCACGCTGCCCGTACGTGCAGGAATCCTGCCGTGCCCAACGGCCTGGCCTTGACCCGAAAAGCAACAGCCTCGCGCGCTGCTTCTACCCCTTGAACCAGGAGGTGGCGTAATGGCCGTCGTTCTTACCGCCCGCGACCTCACCCGTCACTACGAAGTGTCCCGTGGCCTGTTCAAGGGCCATGCTCTGGTACGCGCGCTTAACGGTGTGTCGTTTGAGCTGGAAGCCGGCAAGACCCTCGCCGTAGTGGGCGAATCAGGTTGCGGCAAATCCACCCTGGCCCGTGCGCTCACGCTGATCGAAGAGCCGTCTTCGGGCTCCTTGAAAATCGCCGGCCAGGAAGTGGCCGGCGCCGACAAGGCCCAGCGCAAGCAATTGCGCAAAGACGTGCAGATGGTGTTCCAGAGCCCGTACGCCTCGCTCAACCCGCGCCAGAAAGTCGGTGATCAACTCGGCGAGCCGTTGTTGATCAACACCCATTTGTCCGCCGCCGAACGCCGCGAGAAAGTGCAGGCCATGATGAAGCAAGTGGGCCTGCGCCCCGAGCATTATCAACGCTACCCGCACATGTTCTCCGGTGGTCAGCGCCAGCGTATTGCCCTGGCCCGCGCGATGATGCTGCAACCCAAAGTGCTGGTGGCGGATGAACCGACCTCGGCACTCGACGTGTCGATCCAGGCCCAGGTGCTCAACCTGTTCATGGATTTGCAGCAGGAATTCAACACGGCCTACGTGTTCATCTCCCACAACCTCGCGGTGGTGCAACACGTCGCCGATGACGTGATGGTGATGTACCTCGGCCGCCCGGTGGAGGTCGGCCCCAAGGACGACATCTACGCGCGCCCGCTGCACCCGTACACCCAGGCGCTGCTGTCGGCCACGCCGACCATTCACCCGGACCCGAACAAGCCGAAGATCAAAATCGTCGGCGAACTGCCCAACCCGCTGAACCCGCCGTCGGGTTGCGCGTTCCACAAGCGTTGCCCGTACGCCACGGCGCGCTGCAGCACCGAGGAGCCGCTACTGCGGGCGCTGGATAACCGCCAAGTGGCGTGCCACTACGCGGAGCAATTCGTCGCCTGACTTGCAACAAAAAATGCCCTGGGTGGTTAAGACCAGGGCATTTACAGTGTTCTACCGCCCTGCCCGCCGGATTGCGCATCAGTCCGGCCGGCGGGGCTTTTTTATGGCGACTCAGGTATCGCTGTCACCTTCAGAGGTGTCATCGTCGTCCGGCGCTTGCTGGTCGTCATCATCCTTACTGCCGCCCTGGTCCTGATCGCCCGCCTCGGACTCCGACTGGGCCAGTTGCAAGCCCTTGCCCTGCGTCGTCTGCACCGCCGAAAAGCCCGCCTGGCTGCCCTGCGCCGGGGTATGCGCCCAGGCCGTCGACATCCCCAACGACAACAGCACCAACACCTTTATCAACAGCACTACTCGTTGAAAAATACTCATGGTCGATTTCCGTCCAGTCAGTAGGTGAATCCCGCACGACAGCGGTTTACCGTCGCCAGGGTAGACGCTAGTCCTAATGCCGGGTTTATGCCAGACCTCAGGTGGTGCCGTCGTCGTAGGTTTCGCTGTCTTCACCTTCGTTGTAGGGGTTTTCTGCATCCTCCTTGGGCGCGGGCTGGGCCTGCGGTTGCCAACTGCCGGAGTTGACTTCGTTCTGCTTTTTCTTGGTGACTGGGCCGGTGTCCTTCCATTGCGGGGTTCCGGCGCCTGCCAACGCTGAAGTACACGCCAGCCCAAGGCACCCGAGCAGCACCAGATGTATGGCGCGTTGAGTTATACGCAAGTTCGCCTCCTGATCCGTCGGTAAATGGATGTAATAGTTGAAACGCTAGACCCGAAGCAGAGTTAGCGCCAATGCGGCGGACTGAAATGTGGAAGCGGGCTTGCCTGATGTACCGATGTGCCTGCATCGCAAGGGAGCTATCCCAGGATTGATGTGTGCCAAACACATAAAAAGGGCGAAGCCATCACAGCTCCGCCCTTTATAAACAGCTCAAATCCTGGTGGTGGTCGCGCGTCAGACTTTTCCGAAAATCTTGAATCCCCAACCTGGATCGTTGCCCCTTCACAACATCCAACACTACAGTCCGGCCTTTCCCCACCGAGCCTCAAGAGATGAAGCCTTTAATTGCTGCACTCGCACTTATCAACCTCACGGCCTGCGCAGGCCTCTACGACACGATCTACAACGACAACTGGAACTACTCCGACCTTAACAAGGACGGGCAGCTTTCAAGGCAGGAGTGGAGCGTATATATGCAGGATCGCAATAATAAAACAGCCCAGGAGCTTGGATACATCGACAAATCAGAATTTGATGGCGTTGCCTTCAAAACGGCTGACAAGGATAAAAATGGATTTATCTCGCGGGCCGAATACGACCGCTATGTAAAAGAAGCCATTACTAATAGTTACTACCCTGCAAAGAAATAGGCACGTGAACCAAACGCGGAGCAGGCTCTGTATTCATTGAGGATAGGGCGCGCTACAAAACGGGCCATACCGGCGGTATGGCCCGTTTTGCATTTTTAGTGGTGTTCGCGGGTCGCGCGGAATTTCACATCCGGCCAGCGCTCTTCCATCAACGCCAAATTCACCCGCGTAGGCGCCAGGTAAGTCAGGTGCCCGCCGCCATCAATCGCAAGGTTTTCCACTGCCTTGATCTTGAATTCTTCGAGCTTCTTCTTATCGCCGCAATCAATCCAGCGTGCGGAGTACACGGTGATCGGCTCGTACGAGCACTCCACCTTGTATTCCTCTTTCAAGCGGCTGGCGACCACATCGAACTGCAGCACACCGACGGCGCCGAGGATGATGTCGTTGCTGCGCTCGGGGAAGAACACCTGGGTGGCGCCCTCTTCCGCCAATTGCTGCAAACCCTGGCGCAGTTGCTTGGATTTGAGCGGGTCACGCAGGCGTACTCGGCGGAACAGTTCCGGGGCGAAGTGCGGGATACCGGTAAAGCCCAGCGCTTCGCCTTCGGTGAAGGTGTCACCGATCTGGATGGTGCCGTGGTTGTGCAAACCGATGATGTCGCCGGCAAACGCTTCCTCGAGCTGTTCACGCTCGGATGAGAAGAACGTCAGGGCGTCGCCGATGCGCACGTCCTTGCCGGTGCGCACGTGGCGCATCTTCATGCCTTTTTCGTATTTGCCGGAACAGATACGCATGAAGGCGATACGGTCGCGGTGTTTCGGGTCCATGTTTGCCTGAATCTTGAACACGAAGCCGGTGAATTTTTCTTCCACAGGCTCCACGGTGCGCTCGTTGGCCACACGGGCCAGAGGCTTCGGCGCCCAATCCACCACGGCATCGAGCACGTGATCAACACCAAAGTTGCCCAGGGCCGTACCGAAAAACACCGGGGTCAGTTGGCCGTCGAGGAATTCCTGCTGGTTGAATTCATGGCAGGCGCCCTGCACCAGCTCCAGCTGATCCACGAAGCGGTCGTACTCGTCACCCAAGTGGGCGCGGGCTTCGTCCGAGTCGAGTTTTTCGATGATCTTGACGTCGGTGCGCTCGTGACCGTGGCCGGCGGTGTAGACAATGATGTAGTCCTCGGCCAGGTGGTACACGCCTTTGAAATCGCGGTAGCAACCAATTGGCCAGGTGATCGGCGCGGCCTTGATCTTCAGCACGGCTTCGATTTCATCGAGCAACTCGATCGGGTCGCGAATATCGCGGTCGAGTTTGTTGATGAAGCTGACGATTGGCGTGTCACGCAGACGGCACACGTCCATCAACGCAATGGTCCGTGGCTCAACACCTTTACCGCCGTCGAGAACCATCAGTGCCGAGTCAACGGCCGTGAGGGTGCGGTAGGTGTCTTCGGAGAAGTCTTCGTGGCCCGGGGTGTCGAGCAGGTTGACCATGTGGTCGCGATACGGGAACTGCATGACCGACGTGGTAATGGAAATACCCCGTTGTTTTTCCATTTCCATCCAGTCGGAGGTGGCATGGCGGTCGGATTTGCGGGATTTCACCGTGCCGGCCACTGCGATTGCCTTGCCCATCAGCAAGAGCTTCTCGGTGATGGTGGTTTTACCGGCATCGGGGTGGGAAATAATGGCGAAAGTGCGGCGTTTCGCGACTTCGGCGGCCTGGTGGGTCATGGGAAATCGCCTGGCAGGTGAGTCAAAAAAGGGCGGCGAGTATAGCGCAAACCCCAGGCGCCGGACCACCGTTCACCCCATTGGGGGTGGCTAAATGCTGCCAAGTGTGGAACCTTTTAAAAGGTCGAGACGTCCACTCCCCTGCTATCGCACTCGGAACAGGGGCTGATAAATCAGCAAGTTAGCCTGACGAGGCTGCGCTCATGGCTCGAACTCACACCGCATTGCCGGTGTAGACGAGCTGCATTTCGCGACCACATTTAGAGGCAGCCAGCAATGGCAGTGCCGCTCGGAAATGTGTTCGCCGACAAAAGAAAAAAAGGAGTCCGCCTGTGGCTATTCGCTATGGCAAAGGGCTTATAGGAGGAGCGGTTGTCGTCGCTCTCCTGGCCCTGCTGATCCACTGGATCGGCATCAACACGATCGAACTGTACCGCGACGATTTGTTGTTTTACCTGCAAGCTCACCTGATTCTGGTTCTGGTTTCCATGCTGGCCGCCCTGATTGTGGGCATCCCCGCCGGTATCCTGCTGAGCCGACCGAACATGGTCGGGCGCGCAGAACGCTTCATGCAGATCTTCAACATCGGCAACACCGTCCCGCCCCTGGCCGTACTGGCCATCGCCCTCGGCGTCCTCGGCATCGGCAGTGGCCCGGCGATCTTCGCGTTGTTCCTGGCCTCGCTCCTGCCCATCGTGCGTAACACCTACGAGGGCCTGAAAAACGTTCAGGGTTCCCTGAAAGAAGCCGCCACCGGCATCGGCATGACGCCGCGCCAGGTGCTGTTTCGCGTGGAGTTGCCCAACGCCGTGCCGATCATCATCGGCGGTGTGCGTGTGGCCCTGGCGATCAACGTGGGTACCGCCCCGTTGGCCTTCCTGATTGGCGCCAACAGCCTGGGCAGCCTGATTTTCCCCGGCATCGCCTTGAACAATCAGCCGCAATTGCTGCTCGGCGCCGCGTGCACCGCGCTGCTGGCCTTGCTGCTTGACGGCCTGGTGACCATGGCCAGCCGCCTCTGGCTGGAACGCGGGTTGCGTCCGTCTTAAGGCTTGGCAAAGGAAATCACATGAAAAAGCTGACATTGATATTGAGCTGCGTCCTGCTGTTCGCAGGTTTTGCGCAAGCCGCTGAAAAACCGGTGATCCGCATCGGCGCCCGGGTGTTCACCGAACAGACTCTGCTCGCCGAAATCACCTCCCAGTACCTGCGCACCAAGGGCTACGACACCCAAGTGACTGGCGGCCTGGGCAGCAACCTGGCGCGCAGTGCCCAGGAAAGCGGGCAACTGGACCTGATCTGGGAATACACCGGCGTGTCGCTGGTGGCCTACAACCACGTGGACGAGAAGCTCGACAGCGAACAGTCCTACGCCCGAGTCAAAGAACTCGACGCGAAAAAAGGCCTGGTCTGGCTGTCGCCGTCGCGCTTCAGCAACACCTACGCCCTGGCACTGCCGGAGAAGGTTGCCGAGGAACATCCTGAAATCAACAGCATCAGCGACCTCACCAAAGCCATGGCAGAAAACACCAAGGAACATCGCCTGGTGGCGCTGGATACGGAGTTCGCCAACCGTTCCGACGGTCTGGCCGGCATGGTCAAGCTGTACGACATGAACCTGACCCGCAAAAACACTCGCCAGATGGACGCCGGCCTGGTCTATACCGCGCTGCGTAATGGCCAGGTGTTTGCTGGCTTGGTCTACACCACCGACGGTCGCCTGAATGCCTTCAAACTGAAGCTGCTGGAAGACGACAAGCACTACTTCCCGGACTACACCGCAGCACCTGTGGTGCGCCAGGAGTACCTCGACGCCCATCCTGAACTGGCCGCCGACCTCAAGCCGCTGGCCACGCTGTTCGACGACACCACCATGCGCCAGCTGAATGCGCGGGTCGACGTCGACCATGAAAGCCCATCCGCTGTTGCCGCAGATTTCCTGCGCCAGCATCCGATCAACTGATCAGAGGAGAAGACATGGAATTTTTAAACGCCTTTTCCCATCTTGATTGGGCTCAGGTCCTGCACCTGACCTGGCAGCACATCACCCTGGTCGGCATTGCCGTTGTCCTGGCAATCGTCGTAGGCGTGCCCCTGGGTGTGCTGATGACCCGCTTCCCGACCCTCGCCGGCCCGTTGCAAGCCAGCGCCACGGTGTTGCTGACCGTGCCGTCGATTGCGCTGTTCGGCCTGCTGCTGCCGTTCTACTCCAAGTTCGGCCAGGGCCTGGGGCCGATGCCGGCGATCACCGCCGTGTTTCTTTATTCCCTGCTGCCCATCATGCGTAACACCTACCTTGCCCTCACTGGCGTGGACGCGGGCATTCGCGAAGCCGCCAAAGGCATCGGCATGACCTTCGGCCAGCGCCTGCGCATGGTCGAGTTGCCTATCGCCGTGCCAGTGATCCTCGCCGGTGTGCGCACCGCCGTGGTGATGAACATTGGTGTGATGACCATCGCCGCCACCATCGGCGCCGGTGGTTTGGGTGTACTTATTCTGGCTGCCATCAGCCGCAGCGACATGTCGATGCTGGTCGTCGGCGCCGTACTGGTCAGCCTCCTGGCCATCTTCGCCGACCTGCTTTTGCAATGGCTGCAACGCTCGCTGACTCCAAAAGGACTGCTCAAATGATCGAACTTCAAAACCTGACCAAGACTTTTCAAAGCAACGGCAAAACTGTCTCCGCCGTGAACGACGTAAGCCTGACCGTCAACGAAGGCGAAATTTGCGTATTCCTCGGCCCGTCGGGCTGCGGCAAGAGCACCACGCTGAAGATGATCAACCGCCTGATCAAGCCCACCTCGGGCAAGATTCTGATCAACGGCGAAGACACCACCGACCTCGACGAAGTGACTCTGCGTCGCAACATCGGCTACGTGATCCAGCAGATAGGCCTGTTCCCGAACATGACCATCGAGGAAAACATCGTGGTCGTGCCCAAGCTGCTCGGCTGGGACAAACAGAAATGCCACGACCGCGCCCGCGAGTTGATGAGCATGATCAAGCTGGAACCCAAGCAGTACCTGCATCGCTACCCGCGTGAACTGTCGGGCGGCCAGCAACAGCGGATCGGCGTGATCCGCGCACTGGCGGCCGATGCACCGCTGTTGCTGATGGACGAGCCGTTCGGCGCGGTTGACCCGATCAACCGCGAGATGATCCAGAACGAATTCTTCGAGATGCAACGCGCGCTGAACAAGACCGTAATCATGGTCAGCCACGACATCGACGAAGCCATCAAGCTGGGCGACAAGATCGCGATCTTCCGCGCCGGCAAACTGCTGCAGATCGACCACCCGGACACCTTGCTGGCGCACCCGGCCGACGAGTTCGTCAGCAGCTTCGTGGGCCAGGACAGCACCCTTAAGCGCTTGCTGCTGGTCAAAGCCGAAGACGCGGCGGATAACGCGCCGTCGGTGAGCCCGGAAACCCCGGTGGCCGAAGCGCTGGAACTGATGGACGAACTTGACCGCCGTTATGTGGTGGTCACCTGCGCCGAGAATAAAGGCCTGGGTTATGTACGACGTCGCGACCTGCACCGTCAGACCGGTACGTGCGGCCAATACCTGCGCGAGTTCAACGCCACGGCGGCGTACGACGAGCATTTGCGCATCCTGCTGTCGCGCATGTACGAGTTCAACCGCTCATGGTTGCCGGTGATGGATGCCGAGCGGGTGTTTTTGGGCGAGGTGACGCAGGAGTCGATTGCCGAGTACCTGAGCTCTGGCAAGTCGCGTGGGGGCAAGACCAGCATTGTGTCGCCTGCCGAGACTGCGTTGGCCTGATCTGAAACAGAGTGCGGAAGCCCTGCGGCTTCCCCACTCATCGGGTCAGTGAGGGTTACATTTATTGTCGCCTTGCAACTTCATGATCACATCGTGAGCCACATAGGGGCGGCGCGGTTCCAGGCTCCAAGTGGGCTTGTTAGCGGCGATATCAGGCGAGTCCAAGTGGCACGCAAGCTGGCGGCGCATACTGCTGCCCAGATGGTCGAAATTCCATTCCTTGCTCCTGTCGTGGGCCGCAAGATTGGCCAGTTCCGCAAACACTACGTCGGTTTTACCCACCCCAGCTTTTCTGCCGCAATCGGTAGGCGTCACTTTGAGTGACGCAATGGTCCCTAATACAGGTTCCTGATAGTTATCGGTCCATTCGACCTTTTCAATATATGTGTCGCATGAGCGGGGATCCAAAGGCTCGGCTGCGCTGGCATGTTGATCACTTTTTACATACGTGAACGTCGCGTCTGCACGGCTGGTTCTCGGCAATTGCGTATGGATGACCGGCACCCATGTATTCCCTTGCTCTATCCACCTGCGTTGATCGTCTTTAGCCAGGTCACGGGCTTCGAAAACCCTGGCATCCGTGCTCACCACTCCCACTGAGCTGACGTAGATGAACGCCATGACAGGCAGCTCTTTCCTGGTTTTATTCACCTCCAGCGAGGGATCCAGAGGCGCATCAAACGCTGGCCGGGTCGCGTCCCAATCCCGCGTCCAGTACTTGTTATCGGGCCATGTCTGAAGACGCAGTTCGGTTTGGGTCTGTTGCGCATCAACCTTGCCACTAGTGTCATTAGCCAACAGCTTGCGCGCTTCGACAAACGTATTGAACGCGTCGGCTTTATTGTAACTACCGAAGTAATCCGACGTCGTGTCAAATCCACATTCAAACTTATGCGACATATAGTTTGGTTGCGTGGGCTGGCGATTAAAGTGATCTAACCAGGCCTTGGCATTGCTCACACCCACCTTCTGGCAATAATCCTCAACGACACCGAGAGTACCCGTACGTTCCAGGTAATCTCCGCAGCCTCTGTTATTTCTATTGTTAGTCCACGAATCAATTGGAAAGGCGCACAACACCGTCAATTTGAACTGAGTTTTATCATTAATATAGTCGTTCGGCTTTAATGCAAAACCGTTGAACTTGAAGAGGCCAAGCCCGTCGTAACTGGTATCGGTCCTGAGATAGGACACCGATGTGCCGCCATTGGACAGGTTGGGCGCACCGATACCGCCTGCTGCCAGGCTGTGAGAGTAGGGGCTGGGATCCCAGGGCAAATAGCTCTGCTTACTCGAAATGCCGCGTAACATTAGGCCGGAACACTCGGAGGCTAGCCGACCATTGCCACAATCGCGCGCCGTGAAATTGTAGAAGTATGTCATCATTGTTGCTGTATCGGTGCCGGGACTTGCATAAACATCAGTGGCACTAAAGGCCAAACCACAGACCAATAACATACTGACTTTTACGGCGGACTTATTATCAATCATGACTGTTCCCTTCACGCTGAAAATATAAGCTCCATACACGCAAACAATTGACATTACCTAGGTGGCGCGCACGTCATCGCTCGCTTGCAAAAACGGAGTCAATAGATTAATACTTCAAAGGTGCCTGAATCGGCCTCGGAAATGTGCAATCTAATTATTCAACTTCAGCGTCATGTCGACTACTGTCATAAGTTACAGTTCGGCGCTGTTTCTTATATCTCTTTCGAATGAATTCCTCACCCGCTATTACTCAAATGAGTAACGATCAACATCGCCGTCATCCGAGCCATGGCTGAAATCCATCTGCAAGCGTCCAGGCCATGTGGCGGAACATCTGACTGTCATGACGGTCGGTTAAAACGTGCTTAAGCCGCGACCTCACGACGAACGCGTGCAAAAACGCGACATTTTTAGTTGATCCCACGCCCATCAAGCCCTACAGTTCGCGCCGAACGTCCATGCTGGAAACGATCCATCCGGCTCAAGTACTGACGACGAGACAGCAAGGCCAAGGGAAGCGGTTATTCCCATGGCCTTTTTGCTTTCGGCGACATGCCTTGGGAAGTAGGCGAACCAAAGTGGGGATACGGAGGACGTTCATTTGCACCCATTGATCAATCTAGTTTGCCCTTAGGAGTTCCCAGCATGTCGATCAACGTCGAAGATTATTTCGCGCGCGCCACCTTTGACAAAATGAAGGCGTTCGCCGACAAGCAAGAAACCCCGTTCGTGGTGATCGATACCGCGATGATCAGCCAGGCCTACGATGACCTGCGCGCCGGTTTCGAATTCGCCAAAGTCTATTACGCGGTCAAGGCCAACCCTGCCGTCGAGATCATCGACCTGTTGAAAGACAAGGGTTCGAGCTTCGACATCGCCTCGATCTACGAGCTGGACAAGGTCATGGACCGCGGCGTCAGCGCCGACCGTATCAGCTACGGCAACACCATCAAGAAATCCAAGGACATCCGCTACTTCTTTGAGAAAGGCGTGCGTCTGTTCTCCACCGACTCCGAAGCCGACCTGCGCAACATCGCCAAGGCCGCGCCGGGCTCGAAAGTCTATGTGCGTATCCTCACCGAAGGCTCGACCACCGCTGACTGGCCGTTGTCGCGCAAATTCGGCTGCCAGACCGACATGGCCATGGACCTGCTGATCCTCGCCCGCGACCTGGGCCTGGTGCCGTACGGCATCTCCTTCCACGTGGGTTCGCAACAGCGCGACATCAGCGTGTGGGACGCCGCGATCGCCAAGGTCAAAGTGATCTTCGAGCGCCTCAAGCAAGAAGACGGCATTGAACTGAAGCTGATCAACATGGGCGGCGGCTTCCCGGCAAACTACATCACCCGCACCAACAGCCTGGAAACCTACGCCGAAGAAATCATCCGCTTCCTCAAGGAAGATTTCGGCGACGACCTGCCGGAAATCATCCTGGAACCGGGCCGTTCGTTGATCGCCAACGCCGGTATCCTGGTCAGTGAAGTGGTATTGGTCGCGCGTAAATCCCGTACCGCCGTCGAGCGTTGGGTGTACACGGATGTGGGCAAATTCTCCGGCCTGATCGAAACCATGGACGAAGCCATCAAGTTCCCGATCTGGACCGAGAAGAAAGGCGAAATGGAAGAAGTGGTGATCGCCGGCCCAACCTGCGACAGCGCCGACATCATGTACGAGAACTACAAATACGGCCTGCCGCTGAACCTGGCGATTGGCGACCGCATGTACTGGTTGTCGACCGGTGCTTACACCACGAGCTACAGCGCGGTTGAATTCAATGGCTTTCCGCCGCTGAAGTCTTACTACGTGTAAGAACGCTGCACACAAAAAAACCCATGACGTGTCATGGGTTTTTTTATGAATCAGGAAAAGGTCGCGGCGCGCGATCTAAAGGCATCGGCCATCGCGCGAACCTGTGGGTCACTGGCGCTAGCCAGCGCCTTGTGCGCCGTGCGTAAAAACTTGAGGTTCCCGCCCACCAACGCCTTACGCAGCCACTCCAGCGCGATATCAATCTGGCCTCTGTCCGCCAGCACCGCGGCATAACTGAACTGCCCACGAAAATCCCCGCCTTCGGCCGAGCGGCGATACCACTCCACCGCCGCTTGCAGATCCTGTGGGCAAACCTGCCCGTCTTCCAGATAACGCCCCACCAGATTCATCGATTTGGCGTGACCCTGCTCCGCCGCGTGGCGATAAAAGGCGAGCGCTTGCGACTGGTTTTCCAAAACACCTCGGCCGGTGGCCAGCAGGTTGGCGTAGTTGTACTGCCCCCAATCAAGCCCGGCTTCTGCCGCAAGGCGATACTCCCGCGCAGCCGCCGTTTCATCGGCGACACAGCCCCAACCATGTTCCAGGCAACGGCCAGTCATGTTGCGCGCCATCAAGTGCCCGCCCCGCGCCGCGATCTGAAACCAGCGCAGCGCCAGCGCTTCATCACGCGCGATGCCGCGCCCTTCCAGCAGGATTTGCCCGAGCAGGGCCTGGGCATCGACCACGCCCTCCTTCGCCGCCATCAGGATCGCCTGGGCGGCGCGCACCGGGGAGTCATCCAGCATCGATTGCAGTTGCTCGACGTTGAGCACTTCTTTGCGGCGCAATAGAAAACCCATCTCAGACCTCAACCCAGCGGCGCAGCAGGTTGTGGTAAGTGCCGGTCAGCTGGATCAATGCCGGGTGATCAGGCACATCGCGGGTCAGTTGCTGAATGGCGCCGTCCATCTCGAACAGCAAGGTGCGCTGGCTGTCTTCACGCACCAGGCTTTGGGTCCAAAAGAATGAGGCGTAGCGCGCGCCGCGGGTGACGGCATTGACTTTGTGCAGGCTGGAGCCGGGGTACAGCACCATGTCGCCGGCCGGCAGCTTGACGCGTTGCAGGCCGAACGTGTCCTGGATCTCCAGTTCGCCGCCGTCGTATTCCTGCGGGTCGCTGAAAAACAAGGTGGACGACAAGTCAGTGCGCACCCGCTCGTGGCTGCCTCGGGCCTGGCGCACGGCGTTGTCGATATGAAAGTCGAAACTGCCACCTGCGGTGTAGCAGTTCAGCAGCGGCGGGAAGACCTTATGCGGTAACGCCGCTGACATAAACAGCGGGTTTTTCCACAACCGTTCCAGCATCGCCGCGCCGATTTCCTTGGCCAACGGGTGGCCTTCGGGCAATTGCAGGTTGTGTTTGGCTTTAGCGGACTGGTGCCCGGCGGTGATTTTGCCGTCGGCCCACTCAGTGTTTTCCAGGGCATGGCGAATGCGCTGCACTTCCTCACGAGAGAACAGGCCGGGAATGTGCAACAGCATGGGGCAGTACCTGAAATCCGAGAGGTGCCAATGGTATTGATTCTTATCCGAGCTGTAAAACACCAGAGACGAACGACTTCGTAAAAACCGTAAGGCAAAATTGTAAAGAATGTAAATTCCTCACGAATAGCAATGTATCGCAATTGATAGAAACTCTTGTTCACCCTATATTCCGCGGCCTCACCTCCTTGGGGAAAGGCCAATTCATGTCGCGCACCATACAAAAAGCACCTGCCAGTTCACCACGCATGCTGGCTTCGGCCATCGGCGTTGCCCTCAGTGCCAGCTCTGCAGCCCAATTGGCGCAAGCGGCCGAAGACACCGAACAGAACGGCCAGCGCAACAGCATCGCCCTCGGCGCCACCAGCATCACCGGCGAGGCCCAGGACAACACCGCCTATCAGGTGGAAAAAGCGTCCTCACAAAAGTACACCGCCCCGCTGGTGGACACCCCGCGCTCGGTCACCGTTGTGCCTCAGCAAGTGTTGAAAGACACCGCCGCCACCTCGTTGCAGGATGCCTTGCGCACCTTGCCGGGCATTACCTTTGGCGCCGGTGAAGGCGGCAACCCTCAAGGCGACCGCCCGTTCATTCGGGGTTTTGACGCCCAGGGCGACACCTACCTGGACGGCGTACGCGACACCGGCGGCCAGAGCCGCGAGATCTTCGATGTCGAATCGATCGAAGTCAGCAAAGGCCCGAACTCCTCCTTTGGCGGTCGCGGCTCGGCTGGCGGCAGCATCAACCTGGTGAGCAAGACGCCACAAGCGCGGGACTTCACCAACGGTGGCTTCACCTACGGTTCCGACCAGACCCGCCGCTACGTGCTTGACGTCAACCGCCAGTTCCTCGACGACAGTGCCGCGTTCCGCCTGAACTTGATGAGCCACGAGCAAAACGTGGCCGGCCGCGATGTCATCGACTACGACCGTTGGGGCGTGGCGCCCTCGCTGACCTTCGGCCTCGGCACGCCGACCCGCGTCAACCTCAGCTACTACCACGTGGAAAGTAACGACCTGCCGGATTCGGGGGTTCCATATGGCTACGGCTCGCCGACGGCCACCGCCCACGTGCACGACAAGCCCAACGACGGCGGTGACAGCAACAACTTCTACGGCCTAAAAGACCGCGATTTCCGCAAGACCCGCGCCGACATCAGCACGTTCTCTATCGAGCACGACCTGAACGACAGCATGACCCTGAAAAACACCCTGCGCCATGGCAGCACGGGGCAGGATTACGTGCTCACCCAGCCGGATGACAGCAAATTCAACGTGAACAAGTTCGGCACGGTATGGCGCCGCGCCAACACCCGCGTGTCCACCACCACCACGACCACCAACCAGACCGACCTGTTCGGCAATTTCCAGCTGGCGGGCATGAAGCACTCGTACTCCACCGGCCTGGAATTCACCGGCGAAGAAACCCGCGTCAGCGGCTACACCGTCAGCCCGAATGCAAACCCGGTCTGCACCGTGGCCAAAGGCAGCCTGGGCGGCCAGTGCACGTCGTTGAGCAACCCGACGCCGGACGACGCCTGGTCCGGCAGCGTCGCGCGCAACTACAACGGCACCAACACCAAAGCGACCAGCCGTGGCGCTTACGTGTTCGACACCATCGAACTCGACCCGAAATGGCTGCTGAACCTTGGCTTGCGTTACGACACCTTCGATACCGAAGCCAACAGCAATGCCGCCACCGGGCGCAGCAAGATCAAAGACGACAGCCAGTTCTTCAACTGGCAGGCGGGCCTGGTCTGGAAGCCTTTGGATAACGGCAGCATCTACGCCTCCTACGCGACCTCGGCAACGCCAGCCGGCGGCCTGGTCGGTGAAGGGTCCGACGGCAACCCGCTGTCCGCAGGCGCCGCCACCAGCGACTTGCAGCCGGAAGAAACGGTCAACTACGAACTCGGCACCAAGTGGGACCTGTTCCATGATCGCCTGTCGCTGACCGCTGCGGTGTTTCGCACCGAGAAGAAAAACACGCGCATTCTGGTCGACGCCCTGACCTATGAAAACGCCGGTGAATCCCAAGTCGACGGCCTGGAGCTTTCGGCCAGCGGCAAGCTGACCGAGCAATGGCAAGTGTTCGCCGGGTACAGCTACCTGGACAGCGAACTGGTCAAATCCGGTCGCAATGGTCGCAACGGCGTCGTCAGTGCCGGTTCCAACAAAGGCAACCAAATGCCCAACACGCCGAAGAACACCTTCAGCCTGTGGACCACGTATGACATCACGCCAAAACTGACCATCGGCGGCGGCGCGTTCTACGTCGACGAGGTGTACGGCGATGCCGGCAACACCGTTTACGTGCCGTCCTACACTCGCTACGACGCCATGGCCAGCTACAAACTGACCAAAAACGTCGACCTGCAACTGAACGTGCAGAACCTCACGGACAAGGTGTATTACGACAAGGCCTTCTCAACCCACTTCGCCAACCAGGCGGCCGGTCGTACGGCGCTGTTGACCACCAGTTTCCACTTCTAAACGCGGTCAACGTTCCTCCAAAAGCCCCACGCATCGGTTGCGCGGGGCTTTTGCGTGCAGAACAGAATATTTCTCGTTAACCCACGGCATAATGCGCGCCGTGACGTATTTATCCAGCTGAGCGAGGCGGTCCGACGTGTTGAAGAAAACCCTGTTCCAGTTGCACTGGTTCTTCGGCATTACTGCCGGGCTGGTGCTGGCGTTGATGGGGATCACCGGGGCTACGGTCTCGTTCCAGGATGAAATCCTGCGGGCGCTCAACCCCACCGTACTGAGCGTGCACAAACGCGAAGCCGGCGTGCTGCCGCCGGCCGAACTGGTGCGCAAGCTGGAGGCCACCGAAGGCAAGACCGTGTCCATGCTCTGGGTGGAAAGCGAGAGCGGCAACGCTGCGCGCGTATTCTTCACCGCCCCGCCCGGCGAACGTCGTGGCCAGATGCGCTATTTCGATCCCTACACCGGCGACTACCTGGGCGACGCCGTCGGCCAGGACATCTTCGGCTTTATCCTGCAGTTTCACCGCTTCCTGGTGATGGGCGATGTCGGGCGCAACATCACCGGCGCTTGCACACTGATCCTGGTGTTTTTCTGCCTGAGCGGCCTGTACCTGCGCTGGCCGCGCCAGGTGGCGAGCTGGCGCGCCTGGCTGACGCTGGACTGGCGCAAAAAAGGCCGCAGCTTCAACTGGGATCTGCACTCGGTGTTCGGCACCTGGTGCCTGTTGTTTTACCTGTTCTCGGCACTGACCGGCCTCTACTGGTCTTACGACTGGTACAGCCAGGGCCTGAACAAACTGATGTCTGACGCCCCGCAAAACGAGCGCGCGCGTAAACGTGGCCCCGCACCCGAAGGCCCGGCGCCGGTGGCCAACTACGATGCTATCTGGAGCAGCATCTACAGCAACGCCGGTCCCGAACTGAGTGCTTACAACATCCGAATGCCGGCCGTCGCCGGGCAGCCGGCCATCGTCTACTACCTGCTCAAGTCCTCGCCCCATGACCGCGCGCTGAACCAGATCAACCTCGACCCGGTCACCGGCGAGGTCAACTCCCAGGATCGGTATGCCAGCAAGACCTTCAAGTCCCAACTGCTCACCAGTATTTACGCCCTGCACACCGGCAGTTACTTCGGCCTGCCGGGCCGGATCATCCTCACCGTCAGCTCGTTGATGATGCCGCTGTTCTTTATCACCGGCTGGCTGTTGTACCTGGACCGTCGCCGCAAAAAACGCCAGGTGCGCGATGCGCGCCAAAGCCTCGGCGCCAACAGCAGCCATGCGCCCGCGTGGCTGATCGGCTTCGCCAGCCAGAGCGGTTTCGCCGAACAACTGGCGTGGCAGACTGCCGGGCAACTGCAGGCCGCCGGGCTGCCAGTGAAGGTGCAGCCCCTGGGCAGCGTCAGCCAGAATGACCTGAGCCAGTCGGAAAACGCGCTGTTCGTGGTCAGTACGTTCGGCGACGGCGAAGCCCCAGACAGCGCCCGTGGTTTTGAACGCAGCGTGCTGGGCAAAGACCTGTCACTCAAGGGCCTGAACTACTCGGTATTGGCCCTGGGTGATCGCCAGTACGTACACTTCTGCGGCTTCGCCCGGCGCCTGCATTTCTGGCTGACCGATCAAGGCGCCAACGCGCTGTTCGCTCCGGTGGAAGTCGACAGCGGCGACGCCGAAGCCTTGCACACCTGGCAACAGCAACTCGGCCAACTCACCGGTCAGGCACCGGCTGCCGCCTGGCAAACCGCCCAATACGAAAACTGGACCCTGAGCCAGCGCACCCTGCTCAACCGAGGCAGCGTCGGTGCAAGCGTCTATCTGCTCGGCCTAACACCGCCCTCGCCGCACAGCTGGCTGGCGGGCGATCTGGTGGAAGTGCTGCCGCGTAACTGCCCCGCTGCAATCGAGCATTTCCTTGCCGGCCTTGGCCTGGATGGCAGTGAGGGCGTGTCTGTCGACGACCTGCCGCACACCCTGAACCAGGCCCTGGCTACCCGCCAATTGCCGGACAACCGCACGCACCTGGTCGGCTTGCACGCCCAGGCGCTGGTGAATGCACTGGTGCCGGTAGGCATGCGCGAATACTCCATCGCCTCGATTGCCAGCGAAGGCGTGCTGGAACTGATCGTGCGCCAGGAGCGCCACCCCGACGGCAGCCTGGGCCTTGGCTCGGGCTGGCTGACAGAACACGCGGCCCTCGGCTCCGGCATCAGCCTGCGCCTGCGCCGCAACAGCGGCTTCCACCTGCCGCAAGCGCCGGTGCAGTTGATTCTGCTCGGCAACGGCACCGGCCTCGCAGGGCTGCGCAGCTTGCTCAAAGCGCGCATTGCTGAGGGCCAGCAGCGCAATTGGCTGTTGTTCGGCGAGCGCACTATCGCCCACGACTACCTGTGCCAGGACGAGCTGCAAGGTTGGCTGGCCAGTGGCGACCTGGCCCTGCTGGACCTGGCGTTTTCCCGGGATCAGGCAGAGAAAATCTACGTGCAGGACCGCCTGCGGGAGTCCGCCGATGTACTGCGTAAATGGCTGGCGGACGGCGCGGCGATTTATGTTTGCGGGAGTCTGCAAGGGATGGCGACAGGCGTGGACAAGGCGCTGCACGACATCCTCGGCAGCGAAGCGGTGGAGCGTTTGATCGAGCAAGGCCGCTATCGTCGGGATGTGTACTGACCCCTAACGAACACCGAGGATCAACTGTGGGAGCTGGCTTGCCTGCGATGACTGACTAACATTCAACATAGTGTTGTCTGATTAGCCGCCATCGCAGGCAAGCCAGCTCCCACAGTTTTGATTGCATTCCAGGTCAGGCGGGCTGCAGTTTTTGCTCGAACACTGACACCCCATCCAGATCGCGCAAGACCACTGTCAGCTCCGCCGTCTGCCCATCAATCTGCACCTCGCCAAAAAACTGAAACCCGGCAAACGGTGAGCTGTTCTGCACCTCGGGCGCCTTTTGAAAAACCACCTGCGGCCCAAACGTCTTATCCAACGGATTCGGCCCAAAACTCCCCGCATTCAACGGCCCCGCCACAAACTCCCAAAACGGCTCAAAATCCTGAAACGCCGCACGGTCCGGGTGATAGTGGTGCGCCGCGCAATAATGCACATCCGCCGTCAGCCACACGTGGTTGCGCACGTTCTGGGCGCGCAAAAAGCCCAGCAATTCGGCAATTTCAAGCTCGCGCCCCTGCGCCGGGCCAGGCTCACCATTGGCGATCGCCTCCCAACGCGGCACGCCCGGGCTCACTTCGCCGTCAGGCACGCCAAGGCCGATTGGCATGTCGGCAGCGACCACCTTCCACTGGGCCTGGGAGGCCTTGAGTTCGCGCTTGAGCCAGTCCAGCTGCTCACGGCCCATGAAGGGTTTTTCGCCGCCCAGATTGTCATCGTTAGGCCCGCGATAGCTGCGCATGTCCAACACGAATACATCCAGTAACGGGCCATAACTGAGCTTGCGATAAATCCGCCCGCCACTGTCGGCGGCCTGCCGTCGCATCGGTGAATATTCCAGCCAGGCCTGCCGCGCGCGGCCGACCAATATGTTGATGTCTTTGGTCTGGTAACGCTCATCAAGCTGCTTGCTCGGCGACCAGTTGTTGACCACTTCGTGGTCGTCCCACTGCCAAATCTGCGGCACTTCAGCGTTAAAGCGGCGCACATTTTCATCGAGCAAGTTGTAGCGATAATTACCGCGATATTCATCGAGCGTTTCGGCCACTTTGCTCTTGGCCTGGGTGGTGATGTTGCGCCAGATGCGCCCATCCTCGACGGTAAGCTGCGCGGGCACCGGCCCGTCGGCGTAAATGGTGTCGCCGCTGTGGATAAAGAAGTCCGGCAGGCGAAGACGCATCGCTTCGTAGATGCGCATGCCGCCGATGTCCGGGTTGATGCCGAAGCCCTGGCCCACGGTGTCGCCGCTCCACACAAAACGAATGTCTCGGCGTTGCTGCGGCACGCTGCGCAGGTGGCCGAACCACGGCTCGCTGGCGACGCCGGTCTGGGCGTCTTCGAAGTGCACGCGGTAGAAAATCGCCTGGTCGGCGGGCAGCCCGGTGAGTTCGACGCGGGCGGTAAAGTCGGTGCGGTTGTCGGCGAGCGGTGAGATGAACTTGCGCGGGTTGCTGAACACACTTCGGGTGTCCCACTCCACCACCATGCGCGCGGGGCGGTCGCTGCGGCTCCAGATCATCGCGCGGTCGCCGAGCAGGTCGCCGGACTGCACGCCATCGGTGAGTTGCGGGCGGTCCTTCACCGAAGCAATCACCGCTGGCGCCAGGCCGGGCAGCAACAGACCGGCGCCGACGGCCTGGATCACACGGCGACGGCCGAGATCGAAGTGGCTCATGCAGGTTCCCTCTTGAGCGTCAAAAGGGAAACTTAAACACGGGCGGATGAAGCCCATGTGACACGGACCTCATGTGGGAGCTGGCTTGCCTGCGATGGCATCAACAAGGTGTAACTGATACACCGAGGTGACTGCATCGCAGGCAAGCCAGCTCCCACATTTTGAATGTCAGGCCTGGGCGGGCGTGACTGCCAATTCGAGTGCTTCCGGACGCTTGATCAGCGCGTACACCAAACCGGTTAACAGGCTACCGGCCACAATCGCCAGCAAATACAGCAGCGCATGGTTCATCGCATTTGGGATGATCAGCACGAACAACCCACCGTGGGGCGCCGCGAGTTTGCAGCCAAAGTACATCGACAGTGCACCGGTCAATGCGCCACCGGCGATGCTGGCCGGGATCACGCGCAGCGGGTCTTTGGCGGCAAACGGGATAGCGCCTTCAGAGATAAAGCACAGGCCGAGAATCATTGCGGCCTTGCCGGCTTCGCGTTCGGTCTGGGCAAACTTGCGTCGGGCCAGGAACGTGGCGATGCCCATGCCGATTGGCGGCACCATCCCGGCAGCCATGGTCGCCGCCATCGGCGCACCGCTGGACGCCGCCAGCAAACCGACGGAAAACGCGTACGCCGCCTTGTTGATCGGCCCACCCAAATCCACGCACATCATGCCGCCCAGCAAGATCCCCAGCAGCACCGCATTGGTGGTGCCCATGGTGCTGAGAAAATCCGTCAGACCGGTGAGCAACCGCGCCACTGGCGGGCCGACCAGGTAGATCATCGCCAGGCCAGTGAACAAACTCGCCAGCAGCGGGATGATCAAAATCGGCTTGAGCGCCTCCAGGCTTTGCGGCAACTTCACCGCGCGGGTGATCAGCTTGACGCAGTAACCGGCGAGGAAACCGGCAAAAATGCCGCCGATGAAACCCGCGCCCAACGTACCCGCGAGCAAGCCGCCGATCATGCCGGGCGCGATGCCAGGCCGGTCGGCAATCGAATACGCGATGTAGCCCGCAAGCAGAGGCACCATCAGCATGAATGCCTGATCGCCGACCGTCTTGAGTGCTGCTGCCAGGGTGCCCTTTTCTTCAAAGGCGTGGATGCCGAACACAAACGACAAGGCGATCAACAAACCGCCCGCCACCACCATCGGCAACATGAACGACACGCCGGTGAGCAGGTGTTTGTAGACGCCGGTTTTTTCCTTCTTCGCCACCGCGCCGCTGCCGGCGCTTTCCACCGCGCCTTCGGCCAGGGCCTTGTTGAGCGTTGCTTCGGATTGCTTCAGCGCAATGCCGGTGCCACACCGGTAGATCTTCTTGCCGGCGAAACGCTCGGTGGCGACTTCGATATCGGCGGCCAACAACACCACGTCGGCATCGGCAATGGCCTGGGGACTCAACGGCGTGCGTGCGCCCACCGAACCCTGGGTCTCGACCTGCAAGTCGTAGCCCAGGCGTTTGGCGGTCTGCTGCAAGGCTTCGGCGGCCATGAAGGTGTGCGCCACACCTGTTGGGCACGCAGTAATGGCAACGATACGCGGGGCATTCTTCGCAACCGCCGGGGCTTCGCTGGCGACATACACCTGAGCCTCTTGGGCACCGCGACGCAGCACCGCCTCAACATCCGCCAGCGCCTGGGCCGGTGTGCTCTGGAACACGCGTTTGCCGACAAAGCGCTGCATTTCAACCGGCGTGCTGCTGACCAGCAACACCCATTCGGCGTCGTCGAGTGTGGCCTGGGACAACTGGCGTTCCGGGCGCTGCACATCGACGACTTCAACGCTGGTGCTCCAGCCCTGACGTTGCGCGGCGGCGTCCAGCAAGCGGGCGCACAGCACACTGGTGACCATGCCGTTCGGGCAGGCGGTAACAATGGCTAACTTCATCACAAACCCTCTTATTGTTCTGTCAGCGCGCGCACATGGACGCCGCTTTCGAGATGCGCCAACTGCGCGTCATCGCTGATACCGAAACCGATCTGGGTGACCGCCATCGCGGCGATTGCCGTGGCACGGCGCAAGGTGTGCTCGGGCGTATCGCCACTGAGCAAGCCGTGGAGCATGCCGGCCAGCAGTGAGTCGCCCGCGCCGACGGTGCTGGCAACCACAACCTTGGGCGGCGTGGCATGCAGCGCCGTGCCCGGGCTGTACCAGCTCACCCCCGCGGCGCCATCGGAGACCACTACATGTTCCACACCTTGCCGGTGCAACTGGCTGACCGCATCAGGGGCATTACCCAGGGCGTCGGCCAGCTCTTCGGTATTGGGTTTGACCATCCACGGGCCGGCCTGCAAACCGGCACGCAGCGCTTCGCCACTGGTGTCGAGGGCGATTTTCAAACCGAGGCTTTTCAACTGCTCCAGCAACCCTTGAAACCACTGCGGGCTGACGCCGCGCGGCAAGCTGCCGGCAACCACTACCGCATCAAATTCAGGGCCGATCACCGCAAGCAGCTTGATCAGCTTTTGCTGTGCCTGCTCGCTCACCAGCGGCCCCGGCGCATTGATGTCGGTGACCCGGCCGTCCTGTTCGGCAATCTTGATATTGCTGCGGGTTTCGCCCGGTACACGTATGAACGAATCGCCGAACCCACGGCTGGCGATCAGCGCATCGAACGCCTGGGGGTTGGCCGCACCGAGAAAACCGCCCACGCTCACGTCATGACCCAGGTCCGCCAACACTTGGGCCACATTCACACCCTTGCCGGCGGCATGGGTCAGCACTGTTTCGCTGCGGTTGACTTCACCCGGTTCCAGACGCTCCAGGCGTACTGTCAGGTCCAACGCCGGGTTCAGCGTCAGGCATAGAATGTGCGCCATTTACACGGCCTCCACTAAGGCACGCACTTCGGCGGGCGAACCCACCGCGAGTGCTTTTTGCGCCAGGCCCTGGGCCTCGCTCAGACTGAATTCACGCACCCGCGCCTTCACTTCAGGAATGCTGCGGGCCGACACGCTTAACTCATCCACACCCAGGCCGATCAGCACCGGCACCGCCAGCGGGTCTGCCGCCAGCTCGCCGCACACGCCCACCCATTTGCCATGGGCATGGGCGGCGCGCACGGTGATGTCGATCAGTTGCAACACCGCCGGGTGCAGGCCATCGGCCTGGGCCGACAGCGTCGGGTGGCCACGGTCGATGGCCAGGGTGTACTGGGTCAGGTCGTTGGTGCCGACGCTGAAAAAGTCGACTTCCCTGGCGAGTACCGGCGCCAGCAATGCGGCGGACGGCACTTCGATCATGATCCCCAACTGCAAGTCGGCCACCGGGATTTCCAGGCGCAGGCGCTCGGTCATATCCCGCGCTGCGCGCCATTCATCGACGCTGCCGACCATGGGAAACATGATGCGCAGCGGGCGGTTGTCCGCCGAGCGCAGCAGTGCGCGCAATTGCGCTTCCATGATCTGTGGGCGCTGCAAGGTGAGGCGAATACCGCGTACGCCAAGGAAGGGGTTTTCTTCCTGCGCAATCGGCCAGTAAGGCAGCGGTTTATCGCCGCCCACATCCAGCGTGCGCACCACCAGCGGGCGACCGTCGAGGCCGTCAAGCACGCGGCGGTATTCGGCTTCCTGAGTGGCTTCATCCGGCGCTTGCGGGTGGGCCATGAAAATCAGTTCGGTACGCAGCAGGCCGATACCTTCGGCGCCCTGCTCCACCGCACTTGCCACGCCTGCGCTTTCGCCAATGTTGGCAAACACTTCCACGGCGTGGCCGTCGCGGGTCAGCGCGGGTTCATGGCGCTGGGCCGAGGCGGCTTGCAGGCGTTGTTCGCGGGTGTCGCGCTCAACGGTGGCGCGTTGCAGGGTGGCCGCGTCGGGCGACACATGCAGGCGGCCGCGCTGGCCGTCGAGGAGCAACGACGTGCCGGATGCCAGCAGCAAAACCGCTGCGCCCGCGCCGACCAGCGCCGGAATGCCGAGGGCTCGGGCGACGATGGCGCTGTGGGCCGTGGCGCCGCCTCGGGCGGTGAGGATGCCGGCGACGCGCGCCGGGTCGAGTCGCGCGACGTCGGAGGGGCCAACTTCGTCCATCACCAAAATGTAAGGTTCGCTCGGCTCTTGGGCGGTTTCGACGCCGCAGAGCTGCGCCAGCACACGGCGGCCAATGTCACGCAGGTCGGCGGCGCGCTCGGCAAGCAAGGCGTCCTGCAACGACTCTTGTTGTTTGGCGGCCGCCTCGATGACGCTCATCCACGCGGCTTCGGCGCTTTCGCCTTGCTTGAGGCGAATGTCGACTTCGTCGGTGAGTTCCGGGTCGTCGAGCATTTCCTGGTGCGTGATGAAAATCTCGCGGATGGCTTTGGACGTGCTGCGCTCGATCAGGCCCTGAATGTCACGGCGCACATCGGCCAACGCCGTCTGCAGACGTTGACGCTCGGCGGCCGATGACTCGCCGCGCACGGGGTAGTCGAACACCTGTTGAACCTGGATATGCGCCGGGCCGATGGCGATGCCGGGCGCGGCGGCAATCGCCTGAATCTGACTGCCAGCCGCCGGGGCGCTGACCACGGGCTCGATATCCAGCGCTGCGGGTTGGGCGCTGACGGTCGGCAGCGGCTCAACGTCTTCACCCAAGCCTGCTTCGACGGCCGCGAGCAACGCAGGCAGCGCATCGCCGGCTATCGTCGGCTCGGCAACAAATTCGAGCACCTGGCCGCGACGTGCGCCCAGGCTCAGCAACTTGCTCAGGCTTTTCACCGACACGGCACCCACTGGGCCGTCGACGATGCGCAGGCGAATGTCGCCGTCAAAACTTTTTGCCAATTGCGCGAGGATCTTTGCCGGGCGCGCATGCAGGCCATGGGCGTTGGCCAGGGTAATGCGCGCGCTTGGCCAGTCCGCAGGCAATTCGCCGCCAAGCACTTCCAATACCGCGCGGCTGCTGGTGGCACGCCCCAATTCCTGGCCGCGCCCTTCAATCAGCAAGGCGCACAGGCGCTCCAGTAATGTCTGATGGGCTTCCCCCAGGCTGGCCAGGCAGAACAGGCCATTAAGCGGCTGGCCGAGGTAACGCATCGGTTTGTCCGGCGTCACGAATGCCAGGCCAGGGCGCTTGACCGTCTGTTCACTGTGCAACCACCACAGGCCGTCCCCCAGAGGCAGCGCGTCGACTTGCTGCAACACGGCGGCGAAACCATTGCTCACACAATCTGCCTGACGCAGCAGGCGCGCACCTCGCCAAACCAGCTCTTCAAAATCGTCGGCAGACACGCCGAGGCCGATCATCTGCGCATCCAGCGCCAGCTCCTGCGGCGCGCCTTGCAGCAGTTTCAGCAAGGCTTCGGCGGAACCGGCACGGCGCAGTGCCTGGCCCAAATCGGTTTCACCGAGGGCGCGGGTCAGCAGTTGCAGTAAACGCAGGTGTTCATCGGATTTGGCCGCAATACCAATCGCCAGGTAGACGATCTGGCCGTCGCCCCAGTCCACCCCTTCGGGGAACTGCAGCAGGCGCACGCCGGTGGAAAATACCTGATCGCGGGTTTCAGGCGTGCCATGGGGAATGGCGATGCCTTGGCCAAGAAAGGTCGAGCCCTGGGCTTCACGGGCCTGCAAGCCACTGAGATAACCCTCGGCAACCAAACCATCGGCCACCAGTGTGTCAGCGAGCAGGTGCAAGGCAGCAGATTTATCCACAGCCACCTGGCCCATGGAAATCTGCTCTACAGTGAGCTCAAGCATGCCGTTCTCCTAGTTAGTGCGATGGGCGCACTAGGTATTGTTTTGAATAAATCAGCGCAAAGGTGTTCAAAAGTATCTGACCGAGTGGTCAATTGGCAGTGGCCACTCGGAGACGAACATCTTAAAAATACGCCTGCTGAAACGTTTAATCTAGAATTTATGGCAGGTTACGCGTTAATTGCGCAAGCTAGAAGGGCCACTCGGCACTTGAGCTCAAGCATGGGTCATCTGCAGTAATCGGTTACGATTGGACAAAGTGTCGGGGCAAGCTCTAAAAAACAAGGAAATCCCGGTTTGAAACTCAGTGATATTGCACGTCTGGCCGGTGTGTCCGTTACCACCGCCAGCTATGTCATCAATGGCAAGGCCGAACAGCAACGCATCAGTAGCGCGACCGTCGAGCGGGTGCGTGCAGTGGTCGAGGCCCATGGTTTTACCCCCAACCCCCAGGCGGCCGGGCTGCGCAGTCGGCATACGCGCACCTTGGGTTTCATCCTGCCGGACCTGGAAAACCCCAGTTACGCACGCATCGCCAAGCTGTTGGAGCAAGGTGCGCGGGCGCGAGGTTATCAGTTACTGATCGCCAGCTCCGATGACGAGGCCGACAGCGAGCGCCAATTGCTCAAACTGTTCCGCGCCCGGCGCTGCGATGCGCTGTTCGTCGCCAGCTGCCTGCCGGCCAGCGATGACAGTTACCGCGAGCTGCAAGACAAGGGCTTGCCGGTGATTGCCATCGACCGGGTGATGGAGCCGGGCCAGTTCTGCTCAGTGGTCAGCGACGACCGCCAAGCCTGCCAGCAACTGACCGACAGCCTGTTGGCGCCGGAGCCCAAACAGATCGTGCTGATCGGTGCGCGGCCCGAGCTGAGCATAAGCCAGGAGCGTGCTGCCGGGTTCCACGAAGCGCTGCAAGGGTTCGCCGGTGACGTGATCGTCGAACACGGCGAAGCCTTCAGCCGTGATTGCGGCCGACAGCTGATGGAACAACTTCTTCAGCAACTTGGGCATTTGCCTGACGCGTTGGTGACTACCTCCTACGTGCTGCTGCAAGGCGTGTTTGACGCACTGCATGACTTCCCGCTGAAGTCACGCCCGCTGCGCCTGGGCACATTCGGTGATACCCAGTTGCTGGACTTTCTGCCGCTGCCCGTCAACGCCATGGCCCAGCAACATCAACTGATCGCCGACACTGCCCTGCGCCTGGCGCTGGCGGCCATTGAGGAAGAACACTACCAACCCGGCGTGCACGCGATTGGCCGAACCTTCAAGCGGCGCATTCACGAGGCGTAACGTGGAGCTGATCGACACCCACACCCACCTGGACTTCCCGGACTTCGATAACGACCGCCGGGACGTTCTCGCCAGCAGCCGCCAACTCGGGGTGTCGCGCATGGTCGTGTTGGGGGTGTATCAGCAGAATTGGCAACGGCTGTGGGACCTGGTGCAGCAGGATGAAGGATTATTCGCCGCCTTCGGCCTGCACCCGGTCTACCTCGATGAGCATCGCCCTGCCGACCTGACCGAGCTGGGCGAATGGCTGACGCGCCTGCACGGTCAGCGGCAACTCTGCGCGGTCGGCGAGATTGGCCTGGATTACTTCCTCGAACACCTGGACCGCGAACGCCAGCAACACCTGTTTGAAGCGCAACTGAAACTGGCGGTGGACTTCCAACTGCCGGCCCTGCTGCACGTGCGGCGCAGCCACGCGGCGGTGATCGCCACGCTCAAGCGTATTCGATTGCCACGCGGCGGCATCATCCACGCCTTCGCGGGCAGCTTCGAGGAGGCCCGCGAGTACATCCGGCTCGGCTTCAAACTGGGCCTGGGCGGCGCGGCCACCTGGCCCCAGGCACTGCGCATGCACAAAGTGCTCGCCAGGTTGCCGCTTGAGGCCGTGGTGCTGGAAACCGACTCACCGGACATGGCGCCCGCCATGCACCCCGGCCAGCGCAACAGCCCGCAACACCTGCCGGACATCTGCATGGCACTGGCGGCTCACATGCGCATCAGCCCTTCCCTGCTCGCCGAGACGAGCACCCGCAATGCCTGCGAAGTGTTCAAGTGGTAACGGGCCTGTCACCTGCATCGCCAGCTCCCACACCCGCCCGCGTCCGCTTTGTGAGTTAGGGCAATACGGTCCAGATAGCAAAGCCGGCATACCACAGCACCGCCGCGCGCAGCAGCAGTTCCCACAGGCGATCCAGGCTGTTGACGCCGTCAGCGCCCACCACCGGCGGTGGAATTTCAGCGGCCACCAAGCCAACTTTTTCCACCAGCTGTGCGGCAGTGATGTCCCAGCTCAGCAGCTCATGCAGCATCACCCGGCCTACGGCAACAAAGTTGCCGACCAAGGCAAAACTCGCCGCCAGCAGGCGAACCGGCAACCAGTCGAATGCGTGGCGCAGTTGCCCGGCGCGCTCAGCCACCAGCGGGTTCTGGCTGTGTTCACTGGCCAGTGCCAGCAGGCGATAAGCCAGGGCCGCCACCGGGCCGAGCAGGAAATACCAGAAAATAACCGCGAAAAAGCTTTGATACGCCTGCCATAGCAGATGGCCCTGAACGCGTTCCAGCAATTGCTCGCCGCTGTCGGCGGAAATATTCAGGTCGCGCTCGGCCACATGTTCGGCGGCTTGCAAATCACCGCGCCGCCACGCATCACGAAACGGCCCGAGCCCGGCCAGCAGGTCGCCTCGCCCCAGGCTGTAAATCACCACCAGCAAGTGCACCGGCAGCGCCAACAGGCCATAAGCCACCGGTTCCAGCACCAACAGCAGCAAGGCCAGCAACGCTACCGGCAACAGCACCAACACCACAAGAATCAGCCAGGGTTGTTGGCTCATACGCGGGCTTGATTCCATCTTGGCCAGTTCGCGCAACCAACCGCCGTCGCGCTGCAACCGCTGGCGCAAGGCCGAGAATTTCTCGATCCACACTGCCAGCACCAACACCAGGAAACTCATCGTGCGTGTCCTCCATCCTGCAAAGCGCTGCGAAAGCGCGTCCAATCAAAAGCCGGGCCCGGGTCGGTCTTGCGCCCCGGAGCGATGTCACTGTGACCACAAATGCGCTGGCGGGTAATGCCCGGGTAGGCCGCCAGCAGTTGCCGCGTCAGGTCGATCAGTGACGCATATTGGGCATCGGTAAAAGGCAACTCGTCTGTGCCTTCCAGCTCAATGCCCAGGGAAAAATCATTGCAGACTTCACGGCCCTCAAAACTGGAAACGCCGGCATGCCAGGCGCGGTCCAGGCACGACACAAACTGCGTGACCTTACCGTCGCGCTCAATCAGAAAATGCGCAGACACCCGTAGGGCAGCGATCCCTTCAAAGTATGGATGCTCCGTGACATCCAGGCGATTCTGGAAAAATTCCTGCACCTTGCCCGTGGCGAACTGCGCCGGGGGCAGGCTGATGTTGTGCACCACCAACAGAGAGATTTCGCCTGCGGGGCGCTCGTTGAAGTTGGGCGAAGGGCAATGAGAGATGCCCTGGCACCAACCGCTGGTGGGGTCCAACTGCATACAGGTTCCTTGAATAAGACGAGGTGTGACCAGTATGCCGCGTTCAGCCATGCGGTTGCGATCACTTGCCGCGATTGAGTTGGCGCAGGTCGCCCAGTACAGCCGCCAGCGCACGCTCAAACAGTAGGCCATCGTCCAGAGTGTGGAGCGCGCCACGCTTGAATAACATCGCCAACTGGGTGGCACTCTTATCCATTACCTTGAGCCCGGTACGGCTGACAAAAATATAGGTATTGGCTGGCGCCATGATCGCCGTCAGCTTGCAGCGCACGGTGGTTGTTTCGTGCAAGTGGAATTCAAACCAGCCACCAATGCGCATCTGGTAAGCCTTCAGCAGGTCGGGGTCATCACCCGGCAAACTATCGACGGGTTCCGGCGAGCCACGCTGCAAGACGAAGGGCTCACGCACCTCGATTAACGCGTCGAGGCCCTCGCCTTCCAGTGAATGAGCATGCATGGCCTGCAACCGCACAAAAAAATCACGCGTGCTGAACGGATCAAAGGCCGCGCCGGTCAGGCCGTCGCGCAATGACTTGAGCAGCCCGGGCAATTGCTCCAGCAAGTGCCGCCCGGCCTCGGTGTCTTTTTGCAGGCCTACGCTCCAGATCAATTCGTCGAGGGTGCGCAGCCCTGCTTGCCATTGCACTGACTGTTCGCCGTGCTTGAGGCTGGCCAACAGCAACACCTGGCTCCAGGCCTGCTGCACAAATTGCACCACGGCCTGGGGCAATACCTTGCCGAGTAATCGCCGGTTGAGCACGTCGGCCACCCGTTGCCGGGCCGCTTCAGTGCGCACACGGCCCTCTTCGGCCTCATGAGTGTGCCGCTCAAGCATGACGCTGCGGCGCTGTTCATCCGTGGCAAACGCGGTGAACTGCGTCAGTAACTGGGTAAAAATTGCCTGATCTTCGACGAATTCATTGAGCAAACGCTGCACCACCTGCTCGATACGCTGGTAGAGGCTGTCGCGCTGATAGCCATCGTGCGGGCTCCAGCCGATCACAGAGGCGGCTATTTCATTGAGCAATCGTCGCGCCGGATGGCTGGGGCGGCTGAAAAAACTTTTATCCAGCACTGCCACTTTCAGCAACGGGATCTGCAGGCGGCCGAGCAATGCCTTGAAGGCGTCCGGCACGCTGCGGTCATTGAGGATGAATTCGAACAGCAGGGCGACCAGGTTGATCACATCCTCGTCGGCGTCCTCGACCACGCGCGACTTGCCGCTCTTGACGCTCACCCGAGTCAGCAGCTGTTCAAGCTGGTTGCGCAGGTCAACATCGTCTTCGGCGTCAGGTTCCGGTACGTATTGCTGCAAATGAGAGAGCAGGCGCAGCAAGTCGCGGCTGGCAATCGGGTGCGGTTCAGCGCTGGCCTCCAGGGTGGGCGCGACGCTGCCGCGCACGCCAGCCAAGAGTTTCTGCATGGCGGCGAAGGCTTCATGGCCATTTTCATCCAGCGGCGGGTCGATGTCTGGCAGGCTGCCTTCTCGCTGTTGCTCACGGGCCGCACGCCCGCCCGGGCGACGCGATGGCACAGCCTTGAGTTCAGGCAAAACTCCGACGGCCACCAGCAACCTGTTGGCCTCGCCAAACAGTTGGTCCGCGTCACTGAGCACGTATTTTTCAAACAGCTTGAGGATGATCAGCTTGACGCGGATTTCCACACCCAGGCTGCGTCCTGCTCGCAAAAAGAACTCGCACAGCAGCGCCGGACCCAACGGGTTATCGCGCTCATCCAGCGGTTTGCCGAGCACCGCGCTCAAACGCGCGGTAAGTTGCCCCAGCGCCAGGCCATCCCGATGGCGTACCCGGCCGAGCATCGCCTCCAGGGCCACCGCTTTTTCCAGGTCATCACCTGAGGTACCGGGCCTGGCGTCGTAAGACACCACCGGCAACAGGTGCAACTCACCCCGCCCGGACAGGCCCAGGTTGGCGAACGAGGCGAACAGTTGTTCCATGAACACGCGCTCGAAATTCTTGCGTTTGAGGCGCAAGTCGCGCATGGCTTCAAAGAAAATATGATGATCAACGTTGCTGCGGGCCTTGTCGGCCATTTCGAACAGGGTGTCATCGGCGTTATCGAACAGCTCCTGCAAACCCTGCTGCAGCTGTTGGGCTGCCTTGTCGCGGACCTGCAGCAGCACCACCGGCAGGCGCGCGAGCGGCGATGGCGTGGTCTGTGCCTTATCGATTGGCACCACCTTTGCGTCAAAGTGCATCCTGGCCTCCTTAAACGGCGGTGTCAGTTCGGGGAACAGCGGCAGCAGGCACTGGAGGGCACTGCAAATATCCGGTTATCACCTGGACGTCAAAGCTATGACGCCAATTGCAAGGCGCGGGATTATCTTGCAAATGGAGGCCGTTGCGCCAGCAAACTCTGCCATCGCGCGGTAAATGAGTGGCGAGTCTGGGTTCAGCGGCGCGCTGCCCCTATAATCGAGGCACTTTGTTTGTGGAGCCTGTTATGCCGAATCTCCGTCTTGCCGACCTCACCGCCGAAATCGAAGCCAACGTGCGCCGCGCACTGCTGGAAGACATCGGCAGCGGCGACATCACTGCGCAGTTGATCCCGGCCGAACGGCTGGCCAAGGCCACGATCATCACCCGCGATGAAGCTGTTATCGCCGGTTCAGCCTGGGTGGACGCAGTGTTCCGCCAGCTCGACCCTCGGGTCGCGGTGCATTGGCAAGTGGCCGACGCTGAGCGCGTGAGCCCCAACCAGGCGCTGTTTCACCTCGAAGGTCCGGCGCGCTCGCTGCTCAGTGGTGAACGTTGCGCGCTGAATTTTCTGCAATTGCTGTCAGGCGTTGCGACCCGCGCCCGTTACCTGGCGGATGTGGTTGCCGGTACCCAGGTCAAACTGCTGGACACCCGCAAAACCCTGCCGGGCCTGCGCCTCGCGCAGAAGTACGCCGTGACCTGCGGCGGGTGCCACAACCATCGCATCGGTTTGTATGACGCGTTCCTGATCAAGGAAAACCATATCGCAGCGTGTGGCGGCATCGCCCAGGCGATTGCGGCCGCCCACAGGATCGCCCCGGGAAAGCCGGTGGAAATCGAAGTGGAAAGTCTGGAGGAATTGCGCGAGGCGCTGGCGGCGGGTGCCGATATCATCATGCTCGACGAGTTGAGCGCCGATGACATGCGCGAAGCCGTGCGTCTGAATGCAGGCAAGGCCAAGCTGGAAGCCAGCGGTGGGATTAACGAAACCACCCTGCTGCCCATCGCCCAAACCGGTGTGGACTACATTTCCATCGGCGCCATGACCAAGGATGTGAAGGCGGTGGACCTGTCGATGCGGCTGAGTCTCTGAAGGGTGTGAAGGAGCCGGTTTGCCGGCTCCTTCAATGGGGTTTCAAACCACCAGATTATTCATCTCGCAGTACTCATTCCACTCAACGCCCAGTACCTCAGCCGCCTCTTTGTGCAAGACCAACCGTGCGGCTTCGAACTCTTCCGGAGTCGAGGTGTACTTGAGGGTCAACTCCCAAGGCTGCAAGCTCTGGCTCTCGGCCTCATCCTCGAATGCCCACTGGATCTGGTCGCGTTGATCATCGGCGCTCAGGTCTTTGATCTCTTCTTTAAGCTGCGGCGTGTCCTCAAGGTATTTCCTGAGCGCTTCTTCGTGCCGAACTTCCTGGGTCATTTCAGTCGTGGTCATGTTTGTTCTCTTAGATCTGGGAATGGGGATGCATCTGGGTCATCAAGGTTGCGCAGATACGTAAGAGCGGCATGAATACCGGCTCGTCTGGCCTTCAGAACCATTCTGGGATCATCTGAAAACGTTGCCTTTGTAGCCTTTCTTTAAAGCAGTGTTGCCCTTTTGCCCGAGACAGGAATCGAACCTGCGACCTTCGCGTTACGAGTGCGCTGCTCTACCGGCTGAGCTACACGGGCGGTGGGCTAAAGCTAGCACCGCATTGGGCATGCGGCAACTAACTCGCCTACCGCCCGGCAGCGTTTAGGCGCCGTCGGTGCCGCAGCCCTTGGCAACGTATTGCGCCTCGGCGGTGGTGGCGCACTTCCAGCCGGTGGTGGCACCCCGTGTCAACGTGATGGTCTTGCCGAGCACGGGCGCCGGCGCATCGAGGATTTCACAGCTGATGGCGCCTACGCCGCTTGCGACATCCCCGGTTACGTCGATCTTGCAGTTAGCCGTGGGGCTAGTGCCGCCGATCAAGGCAAGAGTTGGCACTGTGCCACTGTTGATCGTGTCCTCGTAACCGGCCTTCAATGCCGAAATTTCAGCCAGCCCTGCCGTGAACTTGGCCTTGGCCTGGTGCTTGGTGTACATGGGCAGACCGATGGTGGCCAAAATGCCGATGATTGCCACGACGATCAGTAACTCGATCAAGGTAAAGCCTTTCTGACGCATCACATTCACTCTCCAGAAATAAAACCATGACAGGGCGCGTCCTGCGCCCTGCAATTTGCAGCGGCGCCAGTGTACTCATCCGCGAAGGGCCAATCGCGCCCAAGACGCACAATCTGACATTTTATCCTGCGCCAGCGGACCGCCCAAATGCGTCTGCTGACTAAGCTGTAAATCTTCCACCAACGCTGGGCAGGCATGTGACATGAATGACGCTTCAACGATCTACGCCTGGGAAGGCGTCAACCGCAAAGGCCGCAGGGTGTGTGGGCAAACCGCTGGGCACAGCCTTGCGCTGATCAAGGTTCAGTTGCGCCAGCAAGGGATCTGCCCCGGCCGCGTGCGCAAGAAATCCCCCCGCCTGCCCAGCTTCGCCCCGCCTATCAAACCCGTCGATATCGCGCTGTTCACGCGCCAACTGGCAACATTGCTGCGCGCGGGCATACCGTTGCTGCAAGCCTTCGATATCATCCGCGAAGGCGTGGACCACCGCCTGATGCGTGAATTGGTACACGGCTTGAAACAGCAGATCGCCGGCGGCAATAACCTGTCGGCAGCACTGCGCAAACACCCGCGGCACTTCGATGACTTGTATTGCAACCTGATTGCCGCCGGCGAGCAAGCCGGGGCACTGGAAACCTTGCTGGAACGGGTGGCGGTTCATCTGGAAAAAAGCCAGCAGCTCAAGGCACGCATCAAGAAAGCCATGACCTACCCCCTCGCCGTCATCGCGGTGGCGTGCCTGGTCAGTACCGTCCTGCTGATCCATGTGGTGCCGCAATTCCAGCACCTGTTTGCCGGAGTCGACGGTGAGTTGCCGGGCTTCACGCTGAGTGTCATCGCCTTGTCCGAATTCCTGCAACGCGCCTGGTGGATGCTGGCACTGGGTTTGGGCGGCGGATGGCTGGGGTTTCGGCAGGCCTGTCAACGCTCCCAGGGTCTACGTCACCTAATGGACGTGGGTTTGTTGAAAATGCCCCTGGCAGGCACACTGTTGAAAAAAACTGCTGTTGCACGCTATGCCCGTACCCTCTCGACGACGTTCGCTGCGGGTGTGCCGTTGGTCCAGGCTCTGGACTCCGTGGCAGGCGCGGCGGGCAATGGCGTGTTCAAACAGGCGATCGAACATATGCGTCACGATGTATCCACAGGTATGCAACTGCATCAATCCATGGCGAGCAGCGGGCTGTTTCCCGGCATGGCCATCCAGATGACCGCGATTGGTGAAGAATCGGGCACCCTGGACCACATGCTGGAAAAGGTTGCCAACCATTACGAGGCCGACGTGGAACACCTGGTCGACACCCTTACAAGCCTGATGGAGCCACTGATCATGGTGGTGTTGGGCGCCATGGTCGGCGCTTTGGTGATCGCCATGTATCTGCCGGTCTTCCAGCTGGGTACGGCATTTTGAGCCTGCTGCTGAGTGAACAACCGTGGCTGTTTGTGGGCATGGCGCTCGTGCTGGGCCTGATCATTGGCAGCTTCCTGAACGTGCTGGTGTGGCGCCTGCCGAAGATGCTTGAGCGGGAATGGCGCGCCCAGGCTCAGGAAATCCTGGGTTTACCGGCTGATCCCGTCGGCCCCACTTACAACCTTGCACAGCCCCATTCCTGTTGCCCGCACTGCAGCCAGCCGATTCGCCCCTGGGAAAATATTCCGCTGCTCAGCTACGTGATGCTCAGGGGGCGCTGCGCGCAGTGTCGTGAACCTATCAGCGCCCGCTACCCCTTCACCGAACTCGCCTGTGCACTGATTTCGGCGGTGGTGGCCTGGCACTTCGGCTTTGGCTGGGAAGCGGGCGCGGTGATGCTGCTGAGTTGGGGCTTGCTGGGGATGAGCCTGATTGACGTGGATCATCAACTGCTGCCCGATGTGCTGGTGCTGCCGCTGCTATGGCTGGGGTTGATCAGCAACAGCTTGGGTCTATTGGCGACGCTGCCCGATGCGGTGTGGGGCGCAGCCATTGGCTATATGAGCCTGTGGACGGTGTTTTGGCTATTCAAGCTGGCCACCGGCAAGGACGGCATGGGCCATGGCGACTTCAAGTTATTGGCCCTGCTCGGTGCCTGGGGCGGCTGGCAGATTCTGCCAATGACGCTACTGATGGCTTCGCTGCTGGGTTTAGTTGCCGGGCTGGTTCTGATGCGCCTGCGCAGGTCTCAAGTGTCGGCGCCGATGCCATTTGGTCCGTGCCTGGCGATTGCCGGCTGGATTGCATTGCTCTGGGGTGGTCAAATAACCGACTTCTATTTGCAGTCTGTCGGTTTCAGATGACCACTTCTGTTGCAACACCCTGGATTCTCGGCCTCACCGGCGGCATTGGCAGCGGTAAAAGCGCGGCCGCCAGGCACTTTATCGACTTGGGCGTTGACCTGGTCGACGCCGATCATGCTGCCCGCTGGGTGGTCGAACCCGGCCGGCCGGCCCTTGCGCGCATTGCCGAACATTTCGGTGACGGCGTGTTGCAGTCCGACGGCCAGTTGGATCGCGCAGCATTGCGCAAGCTGATCTTTGAAGTGCCTGAAGAGCGCCGCTGGCTGGAAGCCTTGCTGCACCCGTTGATTGGCGAGGAAATTCGCAGCCACTTGGCACGCGCCCGGTCGCCTTACGCGATTCTGGTGTCGCCGCTGTTGATCGAATCCGGCCAGTCCAGCATGACCCAACGCATTCTGGTGATTGACGTGCCGCAAGCGTTGCAGATTCAGCGTACCCTGCAGCGCGACGGCATCAGCGAGCAGCAGGTGCAGGCCATTCTCAAGGCTCAGTCCAGCCGCGAAGAGCGCCTGAACCATGCCGATGACGTGCTGGTCAATGACAAGGACCTTGCCTGGCTGCACAGCGAGGTCGAGCGACTGCACCACTTTTACCTTACTTTGCGTGGAGGCCGATCATGAGCCAACCCTTGACCGTCGACTGCCCAACCTGCGGTGCCCCCGTGGAATGGAAAGCCGACAACCACAACCGGCCGTTCTGCTCGGACCGTTGCAAACTCATCGACCTGGGCGCCTGGGCGGCCGAGGAACACAAAATTCCCGTGGCCCCGGATGCCGAAGACGAACTGTTTTCCGAAGACTTGCCGCCGCGCCACTAAGGCCGCATAAAAGCGTATTCCTGCTGGTCGTCGAGGTTCTCTGCAAGGTATTGCAGCTCGTCGGCCAGGTCTTCAAAACTGCGCACACCCTTGCTCTGCTGCACCACCGCACTGAGCATCGCGCGCAGGGTCAAGCCCGGGTCAAAGCCGATTTCCTGTGCCGCGTCCTGGCTTCTGCGCAACTCCTGCCGTGCCCACTCATACACACTCATGATCCGTGCTCTCACGCTTAAAAGTTTGGCGGAGCATGGGCCTGCCGGGCGGTCCGGGATTTGATCTGGATCAATGCTGTGAATCGTCATCCTTCCACGGCGCCGAGAGGTAACGCGTGCGGTTGAAGGTCTCCAGCCATTGCGGGCTAAACACCACCAATGCACTGATGATTATGCCGTTGATAAAAGCTTCGGGAAATATGATCAGCCACAGGTAGCCAACAAAGTCTTCCAGCCACTCGGGCATCGCGAAACGGCCATCGAACCACAACAGCCCCAAGCCGACCGACAGGCAGAGCAGCGCCGACAGTGCGGCGGCGAAAAAGCCCGAGCAGAAAATATACACAAAGGGGTTGCGCGGCTGCGCCCTCTCAACCAGCAGCGCACAGGTCTCGGTGACCAGTACCGGCAGCGCGATCAGCAGCAAGCCGTTCACGCCCACGGCGGCCAGATCCTGGCGGCCCAGCAACACCAACCCCACTTGCGCGGCGAGACCGCCGACAATTGCCAGGGGCCAGTCGAGCAACAGGGTAACGGCGGTCATGCCGATAAAGTGGTAAGACACTCCCGTATCGAAATCCCGCCGCACCAACCACAACATGAACAGCGCGAACACCGTGCCGAACAGCAAATGCTGACGCCGCCGGTCGGCGAACAACTCGACCCATGGCGAGCGCAGGATCGCCCACATCACCACCGGCGCAAACAGCAGCCAACCGATGCCGAGGGTTTGTGGCGCCAGCATGGCGGCGCTGATCACAGCTTCACCTGCTCCAGCGCCTGGCGCAGTTCGGCGGCCGAGCTGTAGGCGTGTTGAGCGATCAATTTGCCGTTGTCCAACTGCAACCACAGCACGCTATCCGCAGGCGCCGGGTAACGCGGGGCGATGCGCGCGTCACGGTCCAGCATCACTCGATAGTTGTAAGCCTGCATGGCCGGCACCGCGAACAGTTTGGCGATCAGGCGCGGCATGCGCTGGATATCGGCGAGAAACACTGCGTGGCGCGCGTCGAGATAACCCTTGGGCTGGCCCTGCAATGCTGCATCTACCAGTTTCGCAGCATCCATGCTGCGGGCCACCAACAGAATCTGCGCCTGGTCGTTGAGGGTGTATGGCTGGTCGAACTGGTCGAGCAACGTCCACGGCGCCACGCGGTCACCCAGTTCAATGGCTTGGGCCCACAGCGGCAACAGACTCAGTAACAGCACCACAAAACACTTCATTGCACACTCCTTTCGCTCGGGATAGCGGTTAAGTGGCCAGTCTACACCGCCGTTTTAAAGCAAGACTTCCTGTGGTCATCATTTGAACGCTAAGCTGCGCTTATGGATGACTCAGACTACCTGCGCCTGCTCACCGTAGCGGCGGAGCAAGCCAATGCGTTCCTGTCCAATGCCCGCAAATGGGAGCGTGAGCGTTGGGTCTGCCAGCGCCTGCTGCAAGGCTTGAATGTGCCCTACCGTGCCGAAGAGTTTCACGCCGCCGGCCAAGAGCCGCCGGACGTGCTGTTTCGCGACGCCAGTTTCGAGGTGTTTTTCGTGCTGGATGAGGGCCGGCGGCTGAACGACGAATGGCGCGACGAGCTGCTGCGCCGACGCAGCGCGTTTTCCCTGAGTCAATTGGTGCGGCGCGAAGCCAAGCCGCGGCGCATTCCGGCGCATGAGTTCCTGCTGCGCCTGGCACCGACCCTGCGCAAGAAGGCGCACAACTACAAGGAACGCGGGATAGACCTGGGCGAGTTGGACCTCATCGCCTTTACCAGTCTCAAGCGCGAGGTGCTCGACCTTAACAGCCACTTCCCGCCGCCCACCGAATACCTGCGTCAGGGCTGGCGCTCACTGTCATTGGTGGGCCCGACCTTTGCCCGCGTGTTGTTCGCGCACCCCGACGCGCCGGACTTCTTGCGCAACAATTTGGGCCGCAGCATAGTGTTCGACGTGGGCATCAGCCTGTGATGCGGGCACAGGCTACGCTTGTGGCGATGCCGCCAATCTCCTGACTGTAACGTGGCGCCCTTTTGCAACGTCTACCTGACGAGGCTTTTATGACCAGCCGCCTGAAACCCGATGACCAACAGCATGTCGAAGAGTACCTGCAACTCTCCCAGAACCGTGTCGAGCGCAAGCCCTTCAGGCCGTGGCTGCTCCTTGGTGTGGTGCTTGTTGTGGTGATCGGGCTCGGTCTGCTGAGCCGCCTCTTGAGTTACCTGACGCTATGAGCTGCCTGGCGCTCGCGGGGGTAACTGCTCCGATTTCTTTTAGCCTTGCGAGATATCCCCATGACCCATCGTATTATTATCGTCGGCGGCGGCGCCGGCGGCCTGGAGTTGGCTACCCGCCTGGGTAAGACTCTGGGCAAGCGCGGCACCGCCAGCATCACGCTGGTGGACACCAACCTGACCCATATCTGGAAGCCGCTGCTGCATGAAGTGGCTGCCGGGTCGCTGAACTCTTCGGAAGACGAACTCAATTATGTCGCCCAAGCCAAATGGAACCACTTCGAGTTCCAGCTGGGGCGCATGAGCGGGCTTGACCGTGAACAGAAGAAAATCCAGCTGGCCGCCACCCTTGATGAAGAAGGCCGCGAACTGGTCCCTGCGCGCGTGCTGGGCTATGACAGCCTGGTGATCGCTGTCGGCAGTACCACCAATGACTTCGGCACCGAGGGCGCGGCGCAGCACTGCCTGTTCCTCGACACCCGCAAACAGGCCGAGCGCTTCCATCAGCAACTGCTCAACCACTACTTGCGCGCACACGCCGGGCAAACAGACGTCATCGAAAAGATCAGCGTCGCCATTGTCGGCGCGGGTGCAACCGGTGTGGAGTTGGCGGCCGAGCTGCATAACGCCGCTCATGAACTCGCAGCTTACGGCCTGGACCGCATCAAGCCGGAAAACATGCACATCACCCTGATCGAAGCCGGCCCGCGCGTATTGCCTGCGCTGCCGGAGCGCATTGGCGGGCCTGTGCATAAAACCCTGGAGAAACTCGGCGTGACCGTGCTGACAGACTCGGCGGTGAGCGAAGTGACAGCTGACGCCCTGATCACAAGCGCCGGCCAAGTCATTCCAGCCAGCCTGAAGGTGTGGGCGGCAGGCATTCGTGCACCGGGCTTCCTCAAGGACATTGATGGGCTGGAAACCAACCGCATCAATCAGCTGCACGTGTTGCCGACCCTGCAAACCACGCGCGACGAGAACATCTTCGCGTTTGGTGACTGCGCTGCCTGCCCGCAGCCAGGCTCCGACCGCAACGTACCGCCTCGCGCCCAGGCGGCGCACCAGCAGGCTTCGTTGCTGGCCAAATCGCTGAAGCTGCGCATTGAAGGCAAAGACCTGCCGTCCTACAAGTACACCGACTACGGCTCGCTGATTTCGCTGTCGCGGTTCTCGGCAGTGGGTAACTTGATGGGCAACCTGACCGGCAGCGTGATGCTGGAAGGCTGGCTGGCGCGGATGTTCTATGTGTCGCTGTACCGCATGCACCAAGTGGCGCTGTACGGTTTCTTCCGCACGGCAATGCTGATGCTGGGGAGCAAGATCGGCCGCGGCACCGAGCCACGCCTGAAACTGCACTAACAACGCTTATTTATGTGGGAGCGGGCTTGCCCGCGATAGCGGTGGAACAGCAGCACATAGGCTGGCTGACAATCCGCTATCGCAGGCAAGCCAGCTCCCACATTTTTTTGCGTTGCATCTGAGATTTTCAGCACAAAAAAAATCCCCGTATCTTTCGATACGAGGACTTTTAATATGGTCGGGGTAAGGGGATTCGAACTCCTGACATCCTGCTCCCAAAGCAGGCGCGCTACCGGACTGCGCTATACCCCGGTAAAAAAAAGGCGACCTTTCAGCCGCCTTCTTCGATCAGCGCTTTTGGCCTCTGATCTTAAGATTCGATTCCAGCGTTAACTGGTCTCAAAAATGGTGGGTCGTGTGGGATTCGAACCTACGACCAATTGGTTAAAAGCCAACTGCTCTACCAACTGAGCTAACGACCCAAATATGGTCGGGGTAAGGGGATTCGAACTCCTGACATCCTGCTCCCAAAGCAGGCGCGCTACCGGACTGCGCTATACCCCGGTTTTGAAATTGGCTCCGTGACCAGGACTCGAACCTGGGACCCAATGATTAACAGTCATTTGCTCTACCGACTGAGCTATCACGGAACTACATATTTCAAATGTACAACTTTTACTGCTTTGTAACCTTCTCTTCGACCCGCCCGTATCGCTACGTTCATGTCTCTGAGGCGCGCTATTCTACAATCTTAAAAACCCCTGTCAACCCTTT
Organism: Pseudomonas sp. PWP3-1b2; assembly: GCF_049896045.1. NCBI lineage: Bacteria > Pseudomonadati > Pseudomonadota > Gammaproteobacteria > Pseudomonadales > Pseudomonadaceae > Pseudomonas > Pseudomonas sp. PWP3-1b2. Next base: position 17,710 of record NZ_JAFCTN010000027.1, on the reverse strand, counting down.
AAATTGCTTTTAAGACAATGATTTGCGCTTCTTTCTGATTTCTTCTTGGGGAGAAGAAACCCGCGGGCTGACGTTGCTGCGGGGCGCACTTTACAAGCCTTTGCCTTACAGTTCAACGCCCTATCGAAAAAAAAGGCCCCGCAATGCGGGGCCTCTTCTTATCGCCATAGCGACCGGGCTCAGTGAAAGACGATTTCGTCGTTTTCCACCGTTGCCTCGACGCTGGTACCAGGCATAAAGCTGCCCGACAGGATCAACTGCGCCAACGGGTTTTCGATCCAGCGCTGGATCGCCCGCTTCAACGGCCGTGCGCCATACACCGGGTCGTAACCGACTGCGATCAGCTTGTCCAACGCCTCGCTGCTCAGCTCCAGGTTCAGCTCGCGCTCGGCCAGACGGCCACGCAGGCGGCCCAGCTGAATCTCGGTGATGCCCGCGATCTGATCCCGCGCCAAAGGCTCGAAGATCACCACTTCGTCGACCCGGTTGATAAATTCCGGGCGGAAGTGCGACGTCAGCGCATCCATCACCGCAGCACGCTGGCCTTCACGATCACCGACCAATTCCTGGATTTGCGCCGAGCCCAGGTTGGAGGTCATCACGATCACCGTATTACGGAAATCCACCGTACGCCCGTGGCTGTCGGTCAAGCGGCCATCTTCCAGCACTTGCAGCAAGATGTTGAACACATCCGGGTGGGCCTTCTCGACCTCGTCCAGCAGGATCACCGAGTAAGGCTTGCGTCGCACGGCTTCGGTCAGGTAACCGCCTTCTTCATAGCCCACGTAGCCCGGTGGTGCGCCGATCAAGCGGGCCACCGAATGTTTCTCCATGAACTCGGACATATCGATCCGCACCATGGCCTCTTCGGTATCAAAGAGGAACTCGGCCAAGGCTTTGCACAGCTCGGTTTTACCCACGCCGGTAGGGCCGAGGAACATGAACGAGCCGCTCGGCCGGTTCGGGTCGGACAACCCGGCGCGCGAACGTCGTACCGCATTGGATACGGCCACAACGGCCTCTTCCTGACCGATAACGCGCTGGTGCAACAGGCTTTCCATCTTCAGCAGCTTGTCGCGCTCGCCTTCGAGCATTTTCGACACCGGAATACCGGTCCACTTGGAGACGACTTCGGCAATTTCTTCCTCGGTCACTTTGCTGCGCAGCAACTGGTTCTCGCTTTTACCGTGCTGATCGACCATTTGCAGGCTGCGTTCCAGGTCCGGAATCACTCCGTACTGCAACTCGGCCATGCGGTTCAGGTCGCCTTTGCGGCGTGCAGCTTCCAGCTCCTGACGGGACTGCTCGATTTTTTGCTGGATCTGCGCAGAACCCTGCACTTCGGCTTTTTCCGAGGTCCAGATTTCTTCCAGGTCTGAATACTCGCGCTCGAGGCGAACGATTTCTTCCTGAAGTTTCTCCAGGCGCTTTTTCGCCGCGTCGTCCTCTTCTTTCTTCAGGGCCTGGGATTCAACTTTCAGCTGAATCAGGCGCCGGTCCAGACGGTCGAGCACTTCCGGCTTGGAATCGATTTCCATGCGAATGCGGCTGGCCGCTTCGTCGATCAGGTCGATGGCCTTGTCCGGCAACTGACGGTCAGTGATATAGCGATGGCTCAACTTGGCCGCCGCAATGATCGCGCCGTCGGTAATCGCGACCTTATGGTGAACCTCGTAGCGTTCTTTCAGGCCACGCAGAATCGCAATGGTGTCTTCTTCGCTCGGCTCTTCCACCAGCACTTTCTGGAAACGACGTTCAAGGGCCGCATCCTTTTCAATGTACTGGCGGTATTCGTTGAGCGTGGTCGCCCCCACACAATGCAACTCGCCTCGGGCCAAGGCTGGCTTGAGCATGTTGCCGGCGTCCATCGAGCCTTCGCCTTTACCGGCGCCGACCATGGTGTGCAGTTCGTCGATAAACAGAATGATCTGCCCTTCCTGCTTCGACAGTTCATTGAGCAGGGATTTCAGGCGCTCTTCGAACTCGCCACGGAATTTGGCACCGGCGATCAAAGAACCCATGTCCAAAGACAGCAGGCGTTTGCCCTTAAGGCCGTCCGGCACTTCACCATTAATGATGCGCTGGGCCAGACCTTCGGCAATCGCGGTTTTACCCACGCCAGGTTCGCCGATCAGTACCGGGTTGTTCTTCGTCCGGCGTTGCAACACCTGGATGGTGCGACGAATTTCATCGTCACGGCCAATCACCGGGTCAAGCTTGCCTTCTTCGGCGCGCTTGGTCAGGTCGACCGTGTATTTATCCAGGGCCTGGCGCGACTCCTCGTGATTAGGGTCGTTTACCGCATCGCCGCCACGCAAATTGTTGATGGCATTTTCCAGGGCTTTCTTGCTCACGCCCTGGCCCAGCAACAACTTGCCGAGTTTGCTGTTCTCGTCCATCGCGGCGAGCAGCACCAGTTCGCTGGAGATGAACTGGTCACCTTTCTGCTGGGCCAGGCGGTCAGCCTGGTTCAGCAGGCGCGCCAAATCCTGCGACATGTTCACGTCGCCGGTCGGGTTCTGGATTTTCGGCAGTTGGTCGAGCTCTTTGCTCAACTCCTTGCGCAGGCTGTTGATGTCAAAACCTACCTGCATCAGCAAGGGCTTGATAGAACCACCTTGCTGTTCCAGGAGCGCCTGCATCAAGTGCGCAGGCTCAATGGCCGGGTGGTCGAGGCCCACCGCCAACGATTGGGAATCTGATAAAGCCAACTGTAATTTGCTGGTTAAACGATCAATACGCATTAGTCACCTTCCTTTTGAGCAGGCCGGAGCTGTAAATACATCCTGAATGAAGAAACCTGCCAGATACCCCTATAGATGTGGTCGATTCTGCAAGATTCAAGCTGTCGATGGTTGACGCAGGTCAGGAGAGTCTAGCGTTCAAGCCAGATAAGGGAGGCGAAGCGACCGGTGCGAGGGCTGCGGCGGTAAGAAAAGAAGCGCGGGTCGGACACGGTGCAGAAACCACCACCGTAAACAGCCGTAACACCTTGTGCAGCCAGGCGCAGGCGCGCGAGCTGATAGATATCGGCCATGTACTTGCCGGGATTGCCGCTGGCAACGAAGGCTTCGGCAGTCACTGGCAGTTGCTGCATGAAGGCCTCACGCACTTCCGGGCCGACTTCAAAGGCTTGCGGGCCGATTGCCGGGCCCAGCCAGACCATCACGTCAGCAGGTTCGGCATCCAGACTGTCGAAGGTTGCCTCAAGCACGCCCGCTGCGAGACCACGCCAACCGGCATGCGCAGCCGCCACACGTGTGCCAGCACGGTTGCAGAACAACGCGGGCAGGCAATCGGCGGTCATCGATGTGCAGGCGATTCCAGGGGTGCTGGACCAACTGCCATCAGCTTCGACAGTGCGCGACGGATCAGCCTCGACCACGGTGACCCCGTGAACCTGGCGTAACCAGGAGGGCTGAATATCAAAGGCAGCGCTGAGACGACGACGATTGTCGAGGACAGACTCAAGGTCATCCTCAACATGATCGCCCAGATTGAGGCTGTCGAACGGCGCCAGACTGACGCCGCCCGAACGGGTGGTAACGCAGGCTTTGACTCCCGACGGCGCGGGCCAGTCAGGAATCAGCCAGTCACTCATCCAATAAACGCCTCACGATCCTGCTTGAGCAGCGACAACAACCAGACCAAATCGTCTGGAAGAGGCGATTCCCAGCTCATCCGCTTACCGCTCGTCGGATGATCCAGCTCCAGGAAACGTGCATGCAGTGCCTGGCGCGGGAAGGATTTCAGCGATTCAACCATGGTCACACTGGCCGCAGGTGGAATGCGGAAGCGGCCACCGTAGGCCGGATCTCCGACCAACGGGAAGTTAATGTGCGCCATGTGCACGCGAATCTGGTGCGTGCGGCCGGTTTCCAGTTTGACCCGCACATGGGTGTGGGAGCGAAAACGCTCCAGCACACGGTAGTGGCTGACGGCCTGCTTGCCGCCTTCCATCACCGCCATACGCTGGCGCTGCTGGCCGTGGCGACCGATCGGGGCGTTGATCTTGCCACCCGCCACGACGACGCCGATCACGATGCACTCGTAGATGCGGCTGACGCTGCGGCTCTGCAGTTGTGTGACCAACTGCGTCTGGGCCTGGATGGTCTTGGCCACCACCATCAGACCGGTGGTGTCCTTGTCCAGGCGGTGCACGATGCCGCAGCGCGGGACATTGATGATGTCCGGCACGTGGTGCAGCAGGGCATTGAGCAAGGTGCCATCAGCGTGCCCGGCTGCCGGGTGAACCACCAGGCCTGCGGGTTTGTTGATGACCAGGATGTCGTCGTCTTCATAGACGATATCCAGCTCGATGTCCTGGGCGACCCATTCTCCCTGGGCTTCCTGCTCGGCAGTCAGCTCAAGAATCGCACCGCCATGGACTATGTCTCGCGGGCGGATAACCGCTCCATCCACAGTCAGGCGGCCGTCTTTGATCCAGGCGGAAAGGCGCGAGCGCGAGTGCTCAGCGAATAATTGTGCGGCGACTTGATCGAGGCGTTGGCCGCCCAATTCGGACGGCACCTCTGCGCGAAGTTCAATTTTATCGGACATGCTCAGACTAGGCGTGGCACAGCCTTTGGTTTCGGCTGCGCGCTTGTGGTTAAATACGGCGTCTTTTGCCCCGAGGCTTTCAACGGGGCGCTCATCATAACAGGACGGCCCCGCCCAAGACAGCGGCCGTCATAGGGACGCAAGCCGCCATGCAAGTGAAACACCTGCTGCTGATCGCCATCCTCGCCATGACTGCTGCTTGCTCGTCAACAAAGGAAGTCGTCGACGAAAACCTGAGCGAAGTCGAGTTGTATCAACTGGCTCAGAAAGACTTGGACAATAATAGCTACACCAGTGCCACAGCGAAGCTGAAGGCCCTGGAGTCGCGTTATCCGTTCGGGCGCTACGCCGACCAGGCCCAACTTGAGTTGATCTACGCCAACTACAAGAACGCCGAGCCGGAAGCCGCCAAGTCTGCTGCCGAACGTTTTATCCGCCTGCACCCGCAGCACCCGAACGTCGACTACGCCTACTACATGAAGGGCCTGACCTCGTTCGACCAGGACGTTGGCCTGCTGGCGCGCTTCCTGCCGCTGGACATGACCAAGCGTGACCCTGGCGCTGCCCGCGACTCCTACAACGAGTTCGCCCAGCTGACCAGCCGCTACCCGAACAGCCGCTACGCGCCGGACGCCAAGCAGCGCATGATCTACCTGCGCAACCTGCTGGCGTCCTACGAGATTCACGTGGCCGACTACTACCTGACCCGTCAGGCCTATGTCGCTGCCGCCAACCGTGGCCGTTACGTGGTGGAAAACTTCCAGGAAACCCCGTCCGTGGGTGACGGCCTGGCAGTGATGACCGAGGCTTACCAGCGCCTGCACCTGGACGACCTGGCGGCTACCAGCCTGGAAACCCTGAAGCTCAACTACCCGGACCATCCAAGCCTGCAAGACGGCCAGTTCGTGCCTAAAGCGGGCGATGCGGACAACCGTTCGTGGCTGAGCAAGTACACCCTGGGCCTGATCTCAACCCGTCCACCGCTGCCGCCGGGCGAAACCCGCGCCAACCAGGACGTGATGAAGCAGTACCAGGACGCCAAGGAAGCCATTCCTTCGGAGCTCAAGCCGCATGATGCCAATGGCGACGTGATCGAAGAAGAAGCGCCACAGGCCCTCGGCAACAACGAAGACCGCTCGTGGTTCAGCTACATGACCTTCGGCATTTTCGACTGATCTGTCGAAGCACTGAAAAAAGGGAGCCCTCAGGGCTCCCTTTTTTGTGGGCGGGCATTATTGCGCTGTGCGCCTGCCATGTCCTTGGCTAAACTGGCGCATTCCTTGTCGAGAAACCTCCCATCATGGTTCGTCTACTGTTCTGGATTGCCGTCATTGCTGCCGCGGTTTGGTTCTGGCGCAAATTCAAAAGCCCGGCCGCTAAACAGCGGCGTTCCGGCGAGCACGATGCCGCGATGATGGTGCGCTGCGCCCACTGCGGCGTGCACCTGCCGCAAGACCGCGCACTGAGTTCCGGCCAGGAGTGGTACTGCACGCAGGCGCACCTTGAGCAAGGGCCGAAGTCTATTGGGCGTTGATCCGACCTTCGGGCGCATAGGGCGCCGGGTCGATTATCGGCGCACGCCCCAGCAACAAATCGGCAAACAACTGGCAGGATGCCGGTGCAAGCACCAGGCCGTTGCGGTAATGCCCGCAGTTGAGCCATAGCCCCTTGAAGCCCGGGACTTCGCCGATGTAAGGAATACCTTCCGGCGAACCGGGGCGCAACCCGGCCCAATGCCCCACTACCTCGGCGTTTGCCAACGCGGGAATCAACTCCACCGCCGACGCCTTGAGGCTCTCCAGCGCGGATTCGGTGGGCGACTTGTCAAACCCCTCGTGCTCCAGCGTACTGCCAATCAGAATGTGCCCGTCACGCCGTGGGATCGCATAGCGCCCTTTGGCCAGGACCATGCTCGACAGGAAATCCGACGCGCATTTGTACAAAATCATCTGACCCTTGACCGGTTCGACCGGCAGCGCCAGGCCCAGCTTGGCGAGCAACTCCCCACTCCAGGCGCCTGCTGCCAATACAACCCTATCGCCAAGCACCTGCCCGCTGGCCGTGTTTACGCCCACCACGGTTTGGCCCTCAATAACAAAGCTGCGCACTTCGCACTGTTCGTGAAGGGTCACACCGGGAAGCGCCAACAGCGCCGCCTTGAGGGATTTGACCAGGCGCGGGTTGCGCACATTGGCCACGTCCGCCATGTAGATCGCCCGGGAATAACCGCCGCCCAGCACCGGCACCGCATCATGGGCGGCCGACACATCGACGGCGCTCAATGGCCGCCCTTCGCGGGCAGCCCAGGCCAGCGCCTCGGCTTCATCATCCAGGTCCAGCCAGTAAAGGCCCGTGGTATGCACTTCGGGATCAATGCCGGTGGCGGCGAACAAACGCTCCGCCAGCTGTGGATAAAAATCCTGTGACCAATGGGCCAGCGCAGTGACCGCCGGGCTGTAGCGCCACGGATACAGCGGCGACACAATCCCGCCGCCCGCCCATGAGGACTCCTGCCCAAGCCCGGAGCGCTCCAGCAGCACGACTGCCTGCCCTTGGGTGGCGAGGTTGAACGCAGTCAACAAACCGATTACGCCGCCGCCGACAATCACCACTCGCTGTTGCTTAGCCATCATTTGTTCCAGCCGATAAAAAGGGATAAGCGCGCCCGGCGCCCATTCATTCAGCACGCTCATCACCGACCCCAACATGCCTTGAGCGACATTTCAGGTGACGCACCGGGATTACTTCGGACACCGAGGCTGGTCAGGCTGAATTCGCCGCAAGGGTCGTCCGCCATCACTGAGCCGACGATTGGCGCGGCCACCAGGCTGAATGCCTGAGCGTCCAATGCAGCGCTGATTCTATAGCGATCATTGCCCTCACTGACGCCGCTTGCATCAATAAAAGTCGCATTGCGCGTGTAAAAGCGTTCCAGGTGCTGCGCTTGCTCGGTGAGCAGCGCAACGATCTCTGCGCGGTAGGCCTTGTTCACGTGCCGTGTGTAGCCGGGGTAAGCGATCCCGGCCAGCAACGCGATGATCGCCACAGCGATCAGTAACTCGATCAAGGTAAAACCTCGGCAATCCTTGCCCATTGATACGTTCCTTATTGAAGTTGCCGCCATAAAATTCGACGAAATCGCACACCATCGCCCTCGTCCATCCGTGCATAAACGGTTTCCAGCACCGTGCGCGCCTGACCATTGAGCCCTACCGCCGTCACGCGGTATAACGCCGCAGGCGCTGCAGTCGGCAAATCAACCCGCCCCAGCGATTGGAGGCCATATACGCCCCCCTTCACGCTCACCCAAGTGACCGCCGACGCAGCATTTGCCCCGCCACTCACTACCGAATACGCTTCCTGCGGCGGCGCGCACGTGCTGATCGATTGGCACGGCGGCAATGTGCCCGCCGTTTTCCGGACAATCGACTCCCCCAGCGTCAAGCCGCTTTCGGCAGTTTGAAATGATTGATTACGATGCCAGACACTGCCGGACATCTTTTGCTGGGCCACAGCCCCTTGCATCGATGCCAGGGCGATCAACGACAGCATCAGCAGAAATACCAGACTGACCAACAAAACCATGCCGGTCTGGCGCAGAGAAATGGCGCTAGAGCGCATCATGATCCCCCTACCCCAACCGGTTACGCAGCGCCGCCACGACGCTGTAGGCCTGATCCTTTACCCGACCCGTCGGGTCGCGCAGCGTCATTTGGATGCGCACGCTGCGTATCAGCGATTCGTCGGCCGGGTTGGCGTCATAGCGCAAAACACCCATCGAACCTGCACTGGCGGCCATGCCGAAGCTGACGTCGAATGCCTGTACGTTATCCACCAGCACTGCCTTGGCCGGCGCGGCAGGCGTGCTGACCTTCAACTGGCCCGCCTCGTAGGTGTAAGTGAGTTGACGTATCGCAAATCGGATCTGGCCGGGCACCGGCGGCGAACTACCCGCGAAAGCTCGGGCGGTACTACGGCAATCGGACAGCACCGTCCAGTCAGGCGTGCCACCCTCCTCGCCGACATCGGCGGTGACCACTGTGAGTGACTTGGCGCTGGCCGATGCACTCCAGCCGACCGGCCGATCAAACGCCGCCGGCGCATTCTCGACATAAGCCACAGGCAGGCAACCGAACATGCCCGCCTGCCGAATATCCCGAATCATCTTGCCCAAAACGAACCGCGCATCATCCTGAAGCAACATGGCGGCTTGTTGGCTGGCCTGGGTGGTTCGAGCACTGATTGCGACCTGACTGGCCCCGAGTATCACCACCAACCCAATGGCCAGCGCCAGCAGTAGCTCCAGCAGGCTGAACCCCTTCATTGCGCCACCCTCGGCTCGCTGGCAATGAGGCTGGTGAGGGTGAATGTTTCCCGCGCACCGGGAGCATTCGTCGCCCTGGCGTTATCCCAATCGATGCTGACGGTCACCTCACTGCCACTGACCACCACGGAGCCTTTGGCGCCCTCCCCGGCGAACCCGACGATATTGGCTTCAAAGTCGTGCAGGTCCACGTCTCGCACACTGGCGCCAGAGGTACTGCGCGGAGCCCGCGCGGTTTGGCTCCATGAGTAATCGGCGCCGGAATTGGCGCGAACCCGATCAAGCATGTCGTAGGCAATGAAACTGGCCTGGCTGATCATTCTGGCGCTGTCGGTGTACTTGAGCGCATTAAGCTGGATGACCGCAGCCCCCAGCAGGCCGACCGCGAGAATCAGCACCGACACCAGCACTTCGATCAGGGTCATGCCTGACTGCGGGTGAGACAGGGTGCAGGGGAAACGTGTGTTTGGGGATGCAGGCATTACCGTCGTCGTCCATGTCGAAGGCCGGAGAAAAAACAGCAGAAACCTGCTGTGCGCCCCAAGACTAGCGTCGGATTCCAGCCGGCGCTGCTGCCGGAACAAAGGGAAATACTTTGGACTTAAAGGCCATCATCCGACGCTGCACACCGACGGCTATACCTAAGCCTGCCAGTCAAAACATGCACCACGTCCACGGAGGGACGACACATGACGCAACGAGGTTTTACCCTGATCGAATTGCTGGTCGGCCTGCTGCTGAGCGGCATCCTGACGCAAATGGCGGTCCCCGGTTTCAAGGGGCTGCTGGAATCGCAGCAGCGAAGCAGCACCGCACACGCCCTGGCGGACGGCCTGCGATTCGCGCGTACCGAAGCCATCACACGCAATCGCACCGTGATTATTCATGCTCTGGAAGAGGATTGGAGCCGAGGGTGGCGAGTGATCGTGGACGCCAGCGGACGCGGCCCGCTGGACGACGACAACCCGGTGCTGCAGGAGCGCCAGGACGGCGGGCAAGTGGCGATTGCGGGCAACGGGCCGGTCAAGACCCAGGTGCGTTTCAGCGGGTTGGGTGAGCCGGTGTTTGCAGGAGGAGGCTTTCGCGCCGGCACCGTGCACGTCTGCGACACGGAGCAGGCACAAAGCCTGTATCAAGTGGTGTTGGCCCCCAGCGGGCGCATCAGCCTGCGCAGTGATAAAACCGAACAGGCTTTATGCCGAGGCTGATGCAGGGCCTTGAGGGATCAAAGCAGAGAGCGAACCCGCAGTTCCTTAGGCATGGAGAACGTGATGTTCTCCTCACGGCCGGCCAATTCATCGGCGCCCGTGGCACCCCAGGCCTGCAATTGCTGAATCACACCACGCACCAGCACTTCCGGGGCCGAGGCACCTGCGGTAATACCGATACGCTCGACGCCGTCGAACCAGCTGCGCTGCATGTCTTCGGCGCCGTCGATCAGGTAGGCCGGTGTGGCCATGCGTTCAGCCAGCTCGCGCAGGCGGTTGGAGTTGGAGCTGTTTGGGCTGCCGACGACTAATACCACGTCGCACTCGTTGGCCAGTTGCTTGACCGCATCCTGACGGTTTTGCGTGGCGTAGCAGATGTCGTCCTTGCGCGGCCCGCCAATGGCCGGGAAGCGTGTGCGCAGGGCATCGATGACGCGGCTGGTGTCGTCCATCGACAAGGTGGTCTGGGTCACGAAGGCCAGGCGTTCAGGGTTTTGCACCTGCAGGTTGGCGACGTCTTTTTCGTCTTCCACCAGGTAGATGGCGCCGCCATTGCTGGCGTCGTACTGGCCCATGGTGCCTTCGACTTCCGGGTGACCGGCGTGGCCGATGAGGATGCATTCACGGCCGTCGCGGCTGTAGCGCGCAACTTCGATGTGCACCTTGGTCACCAGCGGGCAGGTGGCGTCGAATACTTTCAGGCCACGGCCAGCGGCTTCAGTGCGCACGGCTTGGGAAACACCGTGGGCACTGAAGATGACGATTACGTCGTCTGGCACCTGGTCGAGCTCTTCGACAAAGATGGCGCCGCGGGCGCGCAAGTCTTCGACCACGAATTTGTTGTGGACGACTTCATGACGCACGTAAATCGGCGGCCCGAAGACTTCCAGGGCGCGGTTGACGATTTCGATCGCACGGTCCACGCCGGCGCAGAAGCCACGGGGGTTGGCGAGTTTGATTTGCATGCGGTGCCTCGTGTCTTGCAGGGCAAGATGTTGGATCTACACAACCCTTGCAGGAACCAGCTTTTGTGGGAGCTGGCTTGCCTGCGATTGCATCGCCGCGGTGTACTTGTTGCACCGCGTCGTCTGCATCGCAGGCAAGCCAGCTCCCACAGAAGCCAGCGCCCACGGGAGCCGGCTCTGTCAGTCAGATCGCTTTAACGTTGAATATTTCAACATCAAAGGTCAAGGTTTTACCGGCCAGCGGGTGGTTGAAGTCGATGGTCACTTGCGCGTCATCGAAGGTTTTCACCACACCCGGCAATTCAGTATTCGCCGCATCGTTGAAGATCACCAGCAAGCCTTCCGACAGTTCCATGTCCTGAAATTGCGAGCGCGGGATGATCTGCACGTTTTGCGGGTTGGGCTGGCCAAAAGCGTTTTCCGGCAGGATTTGCAGGGTGCGCTTGTCGCCGGCCTTGAAACCGAACAGGGCCGCTTCAAAACCCGGCAGCAAGTTGCCGTCACCGACCTTGAAGGTCGCCGGGGCTTTGTCGAAGGTGCTGTCGACCGTGTCGCCATTCTCCAGGCGCAGTGCGAAATGCAAAGTGACTTCCGTGTTCTGGCCGATGCGTTGCTCAGCCAATACCTGATCAGTCATTGACGGTCTCTCCGGTTTTCTTGCTTTTGAACATGTCCAACGCCAGCATGATCGCACCGACGGTGATGGCGCTGTCGGCAAAGTTGAACGCCGGGAAATACCAGCGGTTCTGCCAATGCACCAGAATGAAGTCGATCACATGGCCCAGGGCAATGCGGTCGTAAAGGTTGCCCAGCGCGCCGCCCAGCACCAGTGCCAGGGCGATGGCGAGCCAGGTGTCATCGCGGCCCAGGCGCTTGAGCCAGACCACCAGCACCGCACTGACCACCACGGCGATCAGGGCGAACAGCCAGCGCTGCCAGCCGCCGCCATCAGCGAGGAAGCTGAAAGCAGCGCCGGTGTTATAGGCCAGGGTCCAGCTGAAATAGTCTGGAATGACCACAATCTGCTGGTACATCTGCAAGGCGCCCTCGAAATGAGCCTTGCTGAGCTGATCGATGATCAGCACCAGCACGCTCAATACGAGCCAGCCCAGACGTCCAAAACGACCGGCTGCATTAGGCATAGTGGCGAACCTCGCCAGCACCGCTGATGTTGTCGACGCAACGACCGCAGATTTCCGGGTGCTCAGGGTTCACGCCGACGTCTTCACGGCAGTGCCAGCAACGGGCGCACTTGGCGAAGGCCGACTTGACCACTTTGAGCTTGAGGCCCGGTACTTCAGTGGCCACGGCATCCGCCGGGGCCTGGGCAAACGGTGCCAGGCTCGCGGTGGAGGTGATCAACACGAAGCGCAGTTCGTTGCTCAGCTTGGCCAGGTCGGCGGTCAGGCCGTCCTCGGCAAACAGGGTGACTTCGGCTTGCAGGTTGCCACCGACGGCCTTGGCCGCGCGCTGAACTTCCAGCTCCTTGTTCACCGCAACCTTGACGGCCATCACGCCTTCCCAGTACTCGCGGCCCAGTTCGAAGTCGGCCGGCAGTTCGGTCAGGCCTTCGTACCAGGTGTTGAGCATCACGGATTCGTTGCGCTCGCCCGGCAGGTATTCCCACAACTCGTCGGCAGTGAAGGCCAGGATCGGTGCGATCCAGCGAACCAGCGCTTCAGAGATGTGGTACAGCGCGGTCTGCGCCGAACGGCGCGCCTTGCTGTTGGCGCCGGTGGTGTACTGGCGATCCTTGATGATGTCGAGGTAGAAACCGCCCAGTTCCTGCACGCAGAAGTTGTGGATCTTGGAGTACACGTTCCAGAAGCGGTATTCGCCGTAGCTCTCCTGCAACTCGCGCTGCAACAATAGAGTACGGTCCACGGCCCAACGGTCCAGGGCGAGCATTTCCTCGGCCGGCAGGATGTCGGTGGCCGGGTTGAAACCGGTCAGGTTCGACAGCAGGAAGCGTGCGGTATTGCGGATACGGCGGTAGGCATCGGCGCTACGGGCCAGGATCTGGTCCGAGACGGCGATTTCACCCGAGTAATCGGTGGAAGCGACCCACAGACGCATGATGTCGGCGCCCAGGGTATCGTTGATCTTTTTCGGCTCGATCACGTTTTTCAGCGATTTGGACATCTTGCGGCCCGTCTCGTCGACGGTGAAGCCGTGGGTCAGCAATTCGCGGTACGGCGCGTGGTTGTCGATGGCACAGCCCGTCAGCAACGACGAGTGGAACCAGCCACGGTGTTGGTCGGAACCTTCCAGGTACAGGTCGGCACGCGGGCCGGTTTCGTGACCCATCGGGTGCGAGCCGCGCAGGACATGCCAATGCGTGGTGCCGGAGTCGAACCACACGTCGAGGGTGTCGCTGATCTTGTCGTACTGCGGGGCTTCGTCGCCCAGCAGTTCGGCGGCGTCCAGCTTGAACCAGGCTTCGATACCTTCCTGCTCAACGCGCTGGGCAACGATTTCCATCAGCTCAACGGTGCGTGGGTGCAGCTCGCCGCTTTCCTTGTTCAGGAAAAACGGGATCGGCACGCCCCAGTTGCGCTGGCGCGAGATGCACCAGTCCGGGCGGTTGGCGATCATCGAGTGCAGGCGCGCCTGGCCCCAGGCCGGAACGAACCTGGTTTCTTCGATAGCCTTGATTGCGCGATTACGCAGGGTGTCGCCGCTGGTCGGCTCTTTGTCCATACCGATAAACCACTGCGCAGTGGCGCGGTAGATCAGCGGGGTTTTGTGACGCCAGCAGTGCATGTAGCTGTGCTGAATGGTGGCGGTTTGCATCAGCGCACCGACTTCACGCAGCTTTTCGATGATCAGCGGGTCGGCCTTGAAGATGAACTGGCCGCCGAAGAACTCCAGCGACGGCACATACACGCCGTTGCTTTGTACCGGGTTGATGATGTCGTCGTTGACCAGGCCGTACTTCTTGCAGATCACGAAGTCGTCCACGCCGTAGGCAGGCGAGCAGTGAACCACGCCGGTACCCGAACCCAGCTCAACATACTCAGCCAGGTACACCGGCGACAGACGGTCGTAGAACGGGTGACAGAAGTTGATCAGTTCCAGCGTCGAGCCGGTAGTCGTGGCGATCACCGAGCCTTGCAGCTCGTAACGGGCCAGGCAGGCTTCAACCATTTCTTCGGCCAGCACGAGCAGGCGGTCACCGACGTCTACCAGGGCATAGGTGAATTCCGGATGCACGTTCAGCGCCTGATTGGCCGGGATGGTCCACGGGGTGGTGGTCCAGATCACGATGGCAGCCGGCTTGCTCAGGCTTGCCAGGCCGAAAGCCTGGGCCAGCTTGGCCTCGTCGGCAATCGGGAAGGCGACGTCGATGGTCGAGGACTTTTTGTCTTCGTACTCGACTTCCGCCTCGGCCAGGGCCGAACCGCAGTCAAAGCACCAGTTCACAGGCTTGAGGCCCTTGAACACGAAACCGCCCTTGACGATTTCGGCCAAGGCACGGATTTCACCGGCCTCGTTTTTGAAGTTCATGGTCTTGTACGGGTTGTCCCATTCGCCCAGCACGCCCAGGCGGATGAATTCGGACTTCTGCCCTTCGATTTGCTCGGTGGCGTAGGCACGGCACAGTTCGCGGGTTTTATCCGCGCCCAGGTTCTTGCCGTAGGTCACTTCGACTTTGTGCTCGATCGGCAGGCCGTGGCAGTCCCAGCCCGGAACATAAGGTGCGTCAAAACCCGACAGGGTTTTGGAGCGCAGGATCATGTCCTTGAGAATTTTGTTCAGCGCATGACCGATGTGAATCGTGCCGTTGGCATAAGGAGGGCCGTCGTGCAGGACGAACTTCGGACGATCCTTGCCAATTTCGCGCAACTTTCCGTACAGGCCAATACTGTCCCAGCGCTGCAGGATCTGCGGTTCGCGCTGTGGCAGGCCGGCCTTCATTGGGAAGGCGGTGTCCGGAAGGTTTAGCGTGGCTTTATAGTCGGTCATTTAAGGCTCTTCGGTTAGCGATGGGCGCTAGGTGCGGCTAGTGCACGGGCGGCGGCGACATCCGCATTGATCGCCGTTTTCAACGCCTCAAGGGAGGCGAAACGCTGCTCTTCACGCAGCTTTTGGTGGAAAACCACCGTCAAACGCCGGTCGTATAAATCACCGGCAAAATCCAAAAGGTGAACTTCCAGGTGGGCCTTGCCATCACCTGCAACCGTGGGCCTGACGCCTATGTTGGCGACTCCCGGCCACGGTTGGCCGTCGATGTCGACGCTGACCAGGTAAACCCCGGTCAGCGGCACGCGACGGCGCTTGAGTTGCACGTTGGCGGTTGGCGTGCCCAGTTGGCGCGCCAGCTTCTGACCGTGCAATACCCGCCCGGCAATGCGGAACGGGCGACCGAGCAAACGCTCGGCCAAGGCGAAGTCGGCAGCGGCCAGGGCGTTACGCACCTGGGTACTGCTCACGCGCAGGCCGTCCAGTTCGACGGTTTGCGCGGCTTCGACGGTAAAACCCTGGCTGACGCCGGCTTTTTGCAGGAAATCGAAATCGCCTACGCGGTCGCAGCCAAAACGGAAGTCGTCGCCGACCTCAAGGTGCTGCACGCCCAGGCCATCGACCAGGATGCGGTCGACGAACTCGGCGGCGCTCAGGCTTTGCAAACGCTGGTTGAAGGCCAGGCAGAGGACGCGGTCCACACCTTCTTCCGCCAGCAGTTGCAACTTGTCCCGCAAGCGGGCCAGGCGTGCCGGCGCCGTTTCGGGGGTGAAGTATTCCCGCGGCTGTGGTTCAAAAATCACCACGCAGCTGGGCACGCCCAACTCGACCGCACGTTCGCGCAGCCGGGCCAGGATAGCCTGGTGGCCACGGTGAACACCGTCAAAGTTGCCAATAGTGGCGACGCAGCCCCGATGCTCGGGGCGCAGGTTGTGGAGACCTCGAACCAGCTGCATAACGCGCTTCTTGCTCATAAAGTGGTCGATTATAACCACACCCGGCCCCGGACGACATGCAACAGCGCAGGCCAAATGGTTCGAATCGATAAAACAACCGTTTTATCGCGGCAAAGTCTCTAGCCCAACGACTTGCGATTGAAATCCCGCAGGCGAAAGCCTTGCAGCAGCAACATCCCGAAGTACACCACCACCCCGGCGACCACGAGCACGCCAAGGCGCATAAAACGCTCCAGCATATGGCCTTCATCCCAGGCAGGCATAAAGTGCATCAGGCCCAGCAACACGGCCGACATCGCCGCCACCGCCACCACCAGCTTGAGCGCAAACATCCCCCAGCCGGGCTGCGGCTGAAACATCTGCTGCTTGCGCAGTTGATAAAACAGCAAACCCGCATTGATGCACGCGCCTGCACTAATGGCCAGGGCCAGGCCAGCGTGGGCCAGCGGGCCGATAAACACCAGGTTGAGCAGCTGCGTGACGATCAGGGTGAAGATCGCAATTTTCACCGGCGTGCGAATGTTTTGCTGCGCGTAAAAACCCGGCGCCAGCACTTTGATAACAATAATGCCGAGCAGCCCCACCGAGTAGGCGACCAACGCGTGCTGCGTCATCAAGGCGTCATGCGCATCGAACTGGCCGTACTGGAACAAGGAGACTGTCAGCGGCTCGGCCAGAATGCCGAGGGCCAGGGAACAGGGCAGCACCAGCACAAAGCACAGGCGCAGGCCCCAATCGAGGATGCGCGAATACTCCTGGCGGTCTTTGCTGGCGTAGGTGCGCGCCAGGGTTGGCAGCAAAATTGTGCCCAGCGCCACGCCGAGCACGCCGGACGGCAGCTCCATCAGGCGATCGGCGTAATACATCCACGACACTGAGCCGGAGACCAGCAACGAGG
Source organism: Pseudomonas sp. PWP3-1b2 (assembly GCF_049896045.1). Taxonomy (NCBI): domain Bacteria; kingdom Pseudomonadati; phylum Pseudomonadota; class Gammaproteobacteria; order Pseudomonadales; family Pseudomonadaceae; genus Pseudomonas; species Pseudomonas sp. PWP3-1b2. The sequence goes on along the minus strand of NZ_JAFCTN010000027.1, from coordinate 836 downwards.
CAAAGGCGGTGTTGATGATCAGGGAAATCTGGCTGACGGAGACGCCAAGAATCGCTGGCAGCATGTTACGCATCACACGCCATACGCCGGTGTCCTTGAGGTTCAGGCGCGGCAATACCAGCATGCCGATCTTTTTCAGGTGCGGCAGTTGGTAGAGCAACTGCGCCAGGCCACCAGCCAGCACCGCCCAACCCAAGGCCATCACTGGCGGGTCAAAGTACGGCGTGAGGAACAACGCGAAGATAATCATGCTGACGTTAAGCAGGGTCGGCACGAAGGCGGGCACCGAGAAACGGTTCCAGGTATTGAGGATCGCCCCGGCGAGGGACGACAGGGAAATCAGCAATATATAAGGAAAGGTCACTCGCAGCAGGTCAGTGGTCAGCGCGAATTTTTCCGGTGTGTTGGCAAAACCCGGCGCCGTGGCCCAGATCACCCAGGGCGCGGCGAGCATGCCAGCGATGGTCACCAGCATCAGCACCAGGGTCAGCAGGCCCGAGACGTAGGCAATAAAGGTGCGGGTCGCCTCCTCGCCTTGCTGGGCTTTGTATTCGGCCAGGATCGGCACGAAGGCCTGGGAAAAAGCGCCTTCAGCGAAAATCCGCCGCAGCAGGTTGGGCAATTTAAATGCAATAAAGAAGGCATCCGTGGCCATGCTGGCGCCAAAAATGCGCGCCAGCAGGGTGTCACGCACAAACCCCAAAACCCGGGAGATCATCGTGATAGAGCTGACGGCGGCCAACGATTTGAGCAGATTCATTGAAAGAGTTTGCGCCTTTAGATAAAGAGCAGGCGAACAAAGCGCCTACTTATGCGATACTGCGCGCCTGCAACAG